>DYEI01000272.1 GCA_020725765.1 Anaerolinea sp.
AGATTGCTTCGCCAGCCCTGCGGGCTGGCTCGCAATGACGCCTGCCCGTCATTGCCAGGCGGCGGCAGCCGCCGAAGCAATCCCTGGGCGGCGGGTGAGATTGCTCCGCCAGCCCTGCGGGCTGGCTCACAATGACGCCTGCCCGTCATCGCGAGGCGGTGGCAGCCACCGAAGCAATCCCTGGGCGGCGGGTGAGATTGCTTCGCCAGCCCCGCGGGCTGGCTCGCAATGACGAAAAACGGCCCACTGCGGCTCAGCGGGCTCGCACGGCCACGCGTACGGTGCCTCCCGCGAGGCGCACGGTCTGCTCGCGGTCCCAGGGCTGGCCATCGTCCTCGGTCAGCAGGCGGGTGCAGAGCGTCTCCTCGCAGAGATAGTCCTGCAGCCCTCCGAGCGCGCGCCGCGCCTCGTCGCTCAGGCCAAAGAGCCCGACGGTGATGCGGTCATCGAGCTCATAGTCGGCTTCCTTGCGCAGCGTCTGCACGTAGCGGACGAGGTCGCGCACCAGCCCCTCGGCGGCGAGCTCGGGCGTGATGAGGGTGTCGACGGCGACGGTGGTGCCACCTTCGGCGGCGACCGCCAGCCCTTCGACCGCCTGCGTATGCACGATGATCTCGCCCGGCGCGAGCTCTACCGTCTCTCCCTGGACGGTAACGGCGACCGGCTGCCCGGCGCGCACCTGTCGGGCGACCTGAGCAGGGTCGAGCTGCGCGAGGGCCTCGCGCACCTTCGGGAAGCGCGCCCCGAGCCGGGGCCCGAGCTGCTTGCCATCGGCGACGATGCGGTAGGCGGCGAGAGCGCCCTCGTCGGCGACGAACTCGACGGCCTTGACGTTCAGCTCGTCCCTCACCAGGCTCAAGAGCTCCTCGGGCAGCGCCTGGCCGTTCCCGGTGTACACGAGCGCCTTGGCCAATGGCTGACGCACCTTGATGCCGGCACTGCCCCGCGCGCCAAGGCCGAGGCTGGCGATGCGGCGTGCCTGCTCCATCTGGGCGAGCAGCTCGCGGTCGATCGTCTCCTCCTCAACCTCCGGCCAGTCGCAGTGATGGATGCTGGTGTGTGCCTTGGGCTGCACCGATCGGACCAGGTTCTGGTACATTACCTCGGTCACGAAGGGCGTAAAGGGCGCGAGCAGCCGGCACAGCCGCACCAGCACATAGTACAGCGTGGCGTAGGCGGCCTGCTTGTCGGCGTCATGCTCGCTCTTCCAGAAGCGGCGCCGGCTGCGGCGGACGTACCAGTTAGTCAGGTCCTCCAGGAGGTCATTGATGGCGACCGTCGCCCGGGCGGGGTCCGAATCCTCCAGGGCGGCGGTGCAGCGCTGCACGACGTCGTTGATGCGGGCCACGATCCAGCGGTCGAGCAGCCCATCGCTCTTGGGCGCGCGGCCTTCCGGGGCAGATGGGTCGAATCCTTCCTGCGATGGCTCCCAACCGTCGAGCCGGGCGTAGGTGACGATAAAGTTGTATACGTTCCACAGCGGCAGCAGGAACTGCCGGCGCACATCATCGGCGACGCCGTAGCCAAAGAGCAGGTTGGCCTCGGGCCGCTGGCTGCAGTAGAGCCAGCGCATCACGTCGACGCCCATCTTGTCGGCGGCCTCGTTGAACTCGATTGCGTTGCCCCAGCTCTTGTGCATCGGCCGGCCGTCCTCGGCCAGAAGGGTGGCGTAGCCAAAGCACTCCAGGAACGGCGGCGTCTTGTCGATCACGGCAGCCATGGCCAGCAGGCTGTAGAACCAGTTGCGGAACTGGCCCGGGAAGGACTCGGTAATCCAGTGCGCGGGGTACCACTGCCGCCAGTACTCCGGGTCCTGCCGGTAGCGCAGCGTGCTAAAGCTGACGATGCCCGCATCGAGCCAGGGGTTGCCGACGTCACTGATGCGGCTCATCGTGCCCCCGCAGCGCGGGCAGGCGATCTTGACGGCATCGACGTAGGGGCGATGCGGTGTGTGGCCCTCAAAGACCTCCCAGCCGGCGATGGCGCGCTCGCGCAGCTCGACCTCGTCGCCGATGACCTCGTAATGATGGCAGCCCTCGCACTCCCAGATGGGCAGCGCCAGGCCCCAGTAGCGCTTTTTGCTGATCATCCAGTCGTGCATGTTGCGAAGCCAGTCCAGCTCGCGCTCCAGGCCGAAAGCTGGAATCCAGCGGATGCGCCGCGTGATGTCCATCATGTCGTAGCGCAGCTCGTCCATGCTGATGAACCACTCGTCCACCAGCCGGAAGACGAGCTCCGTCCGGCAGCGCCAGCAGGTCGGGTAGCGGTGTGTATAGTCGGCGACGTGATAGAGCAGCCCCTTGACCCGCAAGTCGGCAAAGATAGGCTCGGCGACCTCGGAGACGTTCATCCCCGAGAACCTGCCAAAGCCGGGGACGAAAATCCCCTCCTCGTCCAGCGGGGCGACGATCGGCAGGCCGTGCTCCTTCCCGAGCTGAAAGTCCTCAGCGCCGCAGCCGGGGGCGATATGCACGATGCCGGTGCCTTCCTCCTCGCCAACCTGATCCCACAGGATGACGCGGTGCGCCTCCGCGGCGCTCTGGGCGATGTCGCGGGTCAGCTCGGCCAGCTCGGTGTGCCCGCCGGGCTTGCGTGCGGCCTCGAGCTCGTCGAAGGGGCCGTCATAGGTCCAACCGTTCAGCTCGACGCCCTTGAGCTCACCGAGCACCTCGTAGGGCCCCTGCAGCATGTGCAGCGTGCCCTTGGACAGGTACAGGATCTCATCTCCCTGCCGGACCCTGACGTAGGTGAGGTCCGGTCCGACGGCCGCCGCGACGTTGGAGGTCAGCGTCCAGGGTGTGGTCGTCCAGACCAGGAGCGACTCGCCCGGGCGCCCGCGGAGCGGGAAGCGCACCGTGACGCTGGGATGGGTCAGCTCGGCGTAGCCGTCGGTGACAATCTCGTGCTGGCTGATCCCGGTTGCGCAGCGGGGGCACCAGGGCATGACGTCGGCGCCGCGGTACAGCCATCCCTTCTCCCAGCACTTCTTGAGGAAGGTCCAGATCATATAGTTGTTCTCGTTGGAGAAGGTAAAGTAGCTGTGCCCCAACTCGGGCATGCCCAGCCGCCCGACGATCTGCTCGACGGTGTCGGTGACGGGCCCGTTGGTCCCCTGCACGGTGATGACCTGAGAGGGGTCCTCCACGAGCCGGTCGGCGAGCCAGCGCAGGTGGGCCGGGTCATCCCAATCCATCCACTGCCCGAGGCGGATAGACTGCTCCGTCTGCACGGCGGCGTAGCGCAGCACGCGCTCCTTACATTTCAAGACGAATCTGGCCAGGCCAAAGTTCTCGATATCCTTCTTGGTCTTGAAACCCAGCTCCTTCTCGACCTCGACCTCGACCCACAGCCCCTGGCAGTCAAAGCCGTTCTGGTAGCGGGTCTCGCGGCCGCGCATGGTCCAGAAGCGGTGGTAGAGGTCCTTGTAGGTGCGACCCCAGCCGTGGTGCACGCCCATGGGGTTATTGGCGGTGATCGGCCCGTCGATGAAGGACCACCGGGGCTTGCCACGGCGCAGGTCGCGGCTGACCTCGAAGGCCCGCGTCTCCTGCCAGAAGCGCAGGATCTCCCGCTCCTGGGCGGGAAAGTCTACCCTGGCGGGTACCTCTTTGAATGGCATCTCAACCCTCCTCCGCAACAGGCAAGTGAGGGAATGCTCCTGATCAACGAAAGAGCCCTCGCCCCTCAGGGACGAGAGCTCCGGCTCCCGCGGTACCACCCTGTATGGCACGGCTGCTTGCGCAGGCCGGCCCCTCTTTCGCCTGCTCCGACGGCACCCTCGCCCGGTCGACACAGGCGCATCCCGCTAACGGGGGATGGGGCGGGCAAGCCTACTGCCGGGCCCTGTGCCCGGGTTCGGTTGCCGGCTCGGGAGGGATTTTCAGCTGGCCCGTGCGTGCCCGGCTCGCACCTTGCCCGGGCTCTCTGGACGCCGGTGGCAGCCTACTCGTCTCCGTCACTGCCTGTGGCCGCAATTATACGCAGCACGGGCCTTGCAGGCAAGAGCGACAGGAAGATGCGCGCTGGTCAGGCGCGCCCGTCGCTGGATTGAAGGGCGCCCGTTGGGCAGTAGCGGGCGCACTTGCCGCAGTCGATGCACTTGCGCTCATCGACGGTTGGTGCACGGAGGCCGCTCTGGGCGAGGGCGCTGACCGGGCAGACGCGTAGCGCCGGGCAGGGGTGGTTCTGCGGGCATCGCTCGCTGCGGATGGTGATAGGCATAGGGTTGTTCCTCCTTTCTAGATACCCCCAGGGGGTATATGGCCCAAGTATAGACGGTTGGGCAGGTGTGTCAAGAGCGGGGATAAGGGTAGTTGTCTGGCTTCGCTTCCGGGCAGCGCCAACTGCCACGTGTTGCCCCCAGCCCTGTCTCCCTCCCCTCAAGGGCGGACAGCCCTCTTCGGTCGTAGTGCGAGGGCATGGCCCATCGAGGGACCCCCACCCCTAACCCCGCCCCCGCGCCGC
>DYEI01000273.1 GCA_020725765.1 Anaerolinea sp.
AAGGGCCGAGGGACGGCGGCCAAAGCAGCCTGTCCGCCGCTGAAGCACCGATAGGATAGGCTCCGCCCTGCGAGCCGGGACCCCCTTCGACCCTCCGCTGACTTGCGCCACGGGTGAGAGACGCCTATACTCTGGCAGGGTATGCGCATTGTCCGTATGTCCGACAGGGGCCTCCGCCCACAGGCGGTCGGAGCCTTCGGTCCATGACAGGAGAAATGGGAGGAACACCGTGATCTACCGTGAGCTTGGCCGCACCGGATATCGGGTCTCGCAGCTTGGCTTTGGAGCGATGCGCCTGCCCATGGTAGGCGAGGGCGAGGCGGCCCGCGTGAACCGGGAGCTTGCCATCCCCATGTTGCACCGGGCCTTCGAGGCAGGCGTGAACTATGTTGACACCGCCGTAGGCTACTGCAATCGCGATAGCCAGCGAGTTGTCGGCGAGGCGCTGAAGGGCTGGCGGGACCGCATCATCGTCTCAACCAAGAACCCCGAGTACGACGACGAGAAGACGTGGTGGACGAACCTCGAGAACAGCCTCGAGCGCCTGCAGGTCGACTCGATCGATATCTACAACCACCATGGCATCAACTGGGAGCGCTACACGCGGCGCGTCGAGCCCGAGGTGAGCCGCTGGATGCTCCGGGCCAAGGAGCAGGGGCTGATCAAGCACATCTGCGCCTCGTTCCATGACACGAACGAGAACCTGGTTCGGCTCATCGATACTGGCTATGTCGAAGTCATTACCCTGCAGTACAACATGCTCGACCGGCGGCTGGAGGAGGGGATCGCCTACGCCCACGAGAAAGGTATCGGCATCGTGGTGATGGGCCCGGTCGGCGGGGGGCGGCTTGGAACCTCCAGCCCTGTGCTCGAGCAGCTTCTGCCGCAGGTCAGGCGGGTGCCCGAGCTGGCGCTGCGCTTTGTGCTCTCCAACCCGCACATCAGCGTGGCCCTCTCAGGGATGAGCACCATGCAGCAGGTGGAGGAGAACATCGCCATCGCCGGCGATCCGGTGAGCCTGCGCCCGGAGGATCGGGCCGCCATCGATGAGCACCTGAAGCGCCTCGCCGCCATGGCAGACCTCTACTGCACCGGCTGTGGTTACTGCCAGCCGTGCCCCAACGAGGTGAACATCCCCTTCATCTTCCAGAAGTACAACGAGGCCCGCGTCTACGGCCTCTGGGAGCCGGCGCGACGGGCTTACAGGGAGTGGCAGTGGGTCTCGGGCAAGCCGGCGGACGCCTGCCTCGAGTGCGGCGAATGCGAGGACAAGTGCCCGCAGCGTATCGCCATCCGTGACCAGCTCAAGGAAGCGCATCAGGCGCTGAGCACGAGCGGGTGATGGGCCGACTCATGGGGGCGCTGCGGTGCCGGATCGCCATTGCCTGATCCGGCCTGTGCGGAGCGCCCCCGCGGTGCCCCAGTGGCGACCGGCCCCTCAGCCGCGCCCAACGACGGCGGCCACGCTCCGTACGGCAGGCCGCACGCCTCGCAAGAGCAGCGGCAGGCCGAGGAGGACGAACAAGGCGCAGACCACGAGGGAGAGCCGGGGCCCTCTCGCATCCCACACCAGCCCGCAGAGGACCGGGCCGATGGTGATGCCGAGGTTCTCGCACGCGCCGTAGAGGCCGATCATCCGGCCCTGTCGGGAGACCGGCGTGACATCCGAGATCAGGGCGACGCCGGCAGGGATGCCCGCAGCGCTGCCAACCGTGAGCAGAAAAGCGCTCACGCCGAGCGCAGCGAGGCTTGGGGCCATGGCGCAGCCAAGGAGACCGCCGGCGACGCAGAGCAACCCCGCCGCGATGAGCGGCAGGCGCCCCCAACGGTCGGCCAGGGAGCCGCAGAGGATCGTCAGCGGGCCGCCGAGCGCCCCGGTCAGTCCCAGCATCAGCGCCACCGGCGACGCATCCAGGCCAAGCATCTCCGTGCCCAGTAGCGGCAGAAACGAGCGCCCGACGGCCGTGCCCGCAAACAGGCAGACTGCGACAGCTGCCAGCGCGACGAATGCCCGCATATATGGCCCGGGAGGTCCTGCATCCGGGGCCCCGGCGGGCAGGCCTGTGTCCCCCTCAGATGCCTCCAAGGGGCCGGAGAGCACGGGCCGGCTCCAGAGCGTGAGGGCAACGGCGGTTACCGAGAGCGCGCTGCAGGCGAGGAAGGCGGCCTGGTAGTCCAGGTGTACCAGCAGCCACCCGGCGACGATCGGCCCCAAGGCGATCCCTGCCCCGTTGCAGGCCTGGAACACGCCGATGCCCGCAGCGCGCTTCCCCGGGCCGAGAGAGTGCGCCAGAGCCTTGCGGGCGGCCGGTGCACTGCCCGTCTCGACCGCCCCGCGCCCAAGCTGCAGGACGAGCAGGGCCGCCAGGTTGGCCGTCAGCCCGAAGGCCGGCACAAGCAGGGCGGCGCCCAGACCGGCCGCCAGAAAAGGGGCCGCCAGGCCGAGCCGGTCCGACTGCCATCCCCAGAAGGGCTCGCCAAATACCGTCGCCAGGGCAAAGACCCCCGCTGCCAGCCCCCACTCTCCCGGGGACCTGCCCACGGCAGAGAAGTACAGGGGGAGCGCGAGGCCGAGGATTCCCGTTCCCATCGAGCGCAGCAGGAGGATGATGACAATGGCGGCGATCCTGCGCTTCGCTATTCGCTCAGTTGACATGCTGTAGGGGATGATGCCTTCCTGTTAGGGCGCGGGGGCGGGCGCCCGGCGACCGACCCGCGGACAGAACCGGCAGGCGGCAGAGTACCTGCCGCCTGCCGCGTCCGCTCCAACGTTACCACCGATGCGAGCGGGGCTCTAGCGCTCAAAGGAGGCGTCGAAGGCCCGCGCCGAAGACGGGAAATCAACCTTCCTCACGAACTCGCAGGCCTCCTTGGCGCCGTACTCGCGGTCCATCCCCGAGTCCTCCCACTCCACCGAGAGGGGACCACCGTAGCCGATCCGGTTGAGGGCCCGGATGACGGCATCAAAGTCGACCTGCCCGTGGCCGAGGGAGCGAAAGTCCCAGCCGCGCCGGTGGTCACCGAACTGCAGGTGCGAGGAGAGGATGCTCCTCGATCCGTCCAGATAGACCCCCGCGTCCTTCATGTGCACGTGGAAGATGCGATCGGGGAACTCGTCGATAAAGCGCACCGGGTTGACGCCCTGCCACAGCAGGTGGCTGGGATCAAAGTTGAAGCCAAAAGCCGGGTGATAGTTGACCGCTTCGAGGGCCCGCTTTGCGGTGACGATGTCGTAGGCGATCTCGGTTGGGTGCACCTCGAGGGCAAAGCGCACGCCGCACTTTTGGAACTCGTCCAGGATCGGCAGCCACTTCTCCGCAAAGAACTTGAAGCCGTCGTCTATGACCGACTCGGGATAGTTCGGGAAGCGGTAGAGGAGCGGCCAGATAGACGAGCCGGTGAAGCCGTTGACGACCTTGACGCCCAGCTCTTTGGCGGCCTGTGCCGTCCGCTTCATCTCCTCGATGGCCCAGGCGCGCTTGGCCTCCGGCTGCCCGCGCAGCTCCGCGGGCGCCCAGTCATCGGTGCGGAAATCGTTGGGATCGCAGACCATCTGGCCGACCAGGTGGGAGCTGATGGCCCAGACCTTCTGGCCATACCGCGCCAGGAGGTCATGCCGTCCCTGGCAGTATCCGGGATCGGAGAGGGCTTTGCTCACCTCAAAGTGATCGCCCCAGCAGGCAAGCTCCAGTCCGTCGTAGCCCCAGGCCTGCGTCTTGGCGGCCAGCGTTTCCAGGGGCAGGTCTGCCCACTGGCCGGTGAAGAGGGTGACGGGACGTGCCATGAGGAAACCTCCTTGTTTACAGGTGCAGGCGCGCATGGCCCGGCGCGTCGCACTCGGGCAGCAGCGTTCGGGTCCTGACGGGCAGTGCCCTCCCCGTAGGGGCCACGGGCCGCTCCCCGTCAGGGCCCCCTGGCCGGTGTCAGGCTTGCGCGGCTACCTGGTCCAGCGTGCCGGTATCCACTTCTGGTGAGAGGAGCCGCTCTCCACAACCTTCTCGATGAAATAGACGCCCCTGGCGCCGTCATACACCGTGGGGAAGTCCAGCTCCAGCTCGGATGGCTCCTGGCCAAGAATCCTCGCGCGCATGGTGTCGGTGGCGTTCAGGTAGATGTTGGCAAACGCCTCGATAAAGGCCTCGGGGTGCCCGGTCGGGAGGCGGGTGGCCCGCTTGGCCGCGTCGCAGAGGTACCCGCTGCCCCGGGTGAGGACCTGCCTGGGCCCCTCCTTGGGATGGAAGTGCAGGTGATTCGGCTCCTCCTGATGCCACTCGATCGCGCCCTCGGTGCCGTACACGCGGATGCGCAGGTTGTTCTCCTCGCCGGTGGAGATCTGTGAGGCGTAGAGGATGCCCCGCGCGCCCCCGACATAGTGGATGAGGACGTTCCCGTCATCTTCCAGCAGGCGCCCCGGCACGAAGGTGGTCAGGTCGGCGCAGAGTTCCTCGATCTCGAGGCCGGTGATGTAGGCGGCCAGGTTCTCGGCGTGGGTGCCGATGTCACCAATGCAGCTCGAGATGCCGGCGCGCTTGGGGTCGGTGCGCCAGGCAGCCTGCTTCTGGCCCGTATCCTCGATCTTGGTCAGCAGCCAGCTCTGGGGATACTCCACGACCACCTTCTGGACCTTGCCCAGCATCCCCTGTTGGACCATGTAGCGGGCCTGCTTGACGAGGGGGTAGCCGGTGTAGTTATGCGTCAGGGCAAAGACGCGGCCCGACTTTTCGACGGCGTCGATGAGGGCCCGGGCCTCCTCCGACGAGGTGGTCATCGGCTTGTCGCAGACGACGTCGAATCCGGCCTCGAGGAAAGCCTTGGCGATGGGAAAGTGCGTGTTGTTCGGGGTGACGATGGACACAAAGTCGATGCGCTCATCGGCTGGGAGCTTGGCCTCGGCCTCGACCATCTCCTGCCAGGTGCCGTAGATGCGGTGATCCGGCAGGTAGAGGTCCCGGCCCGACAGCTTGCTCTTCTCGGGTGTGGACGAGAAACACCCCGCCACCAGCTCCACGCCGCCGTCGAGCATGGCCGCGCGGCGATGGACGGCGCCGATGAAGGCATCGCGCCCGCCGCCCACCATGCCCATACGGAGCTTCCGGTCCAGCTTGACATCTTCCTTCTTGCCACTGACCATGCCAGTCCTCCTCCTCGTTGGCTAGGGCCAGGACCGCCCGACCTGCGCCAGCTCGCTTGCTGGCGGCGACATGTATAGATATACCGCCTTGGGGCAGGGTGTCAAGTTTGCCTTTCTTGCGGGGTGTGGTCCACGTCAGGGGCAGGCTCATCCGCGCTGTGGGCATGGCCCCACCCCCGGCCCCTCCCTCAGGCGGGCACGACGTGCCAGCCTGGGGGAGGGGCCACTATCAATGGGTGTTCTGGGCTCCGCTGGCGCGCCGCGCCGCGCCAGCGGAGCCCAAAACACCCTGCAATATCTTCGCCCTCCCCGGGACGGACGCGGACGCGTCCGTCCC
>DYEI01000274.1 GCA_020725765.1 Anaerolinea sp.
GGATTGCTTCGCCAGCCCTGCGGGCTGGCTCGCAATGACAGGGTGCTGGGCAGGCGCTGACCTTCCTGATGGCTGGACATGGCCCATCTGCCGGTGGGCTTTCACTGCCGCAGGCGGCAGACACGTGGCTCCCTGGCCGTGCAGTCGGCGTGACCGAACTATGGGACCCACACGTACCACTCAGTCCCGAAATGCACCGACGATTGTGGGATGTACCCGCCTACGCCGTCAGGCTTGACCACGCCCCCTCCTTCGACTACACTCGCGCCGTGCCATGCGGCCGCCCTCGCAAAGCCACACATGGCCGCAACCGTATGGCTTTGCACGCGAAGGGCAGGCCAACCGCCCGTTCCGGAAAGGCTCGCTCCCTTGGCATCGCCTCTGGAGCTCCTGGTTATCGCCGATGACCTGACCGGCGCCCTCGACACCGGAGCACAGTTCGCCCGGTCGGGCCTGCGCACCCTGGTCCTGTGGGGTGCGTCGCAGGTGCCGGATGCAGAGGTCCTGGTGATCGACACCGGGACCCGCGAGTTGCCGCCTGCCGACGCACGGCGCCGCCTCGAGACCCTGGTCGCGCCATGGCTCGGGTCGGCGCGGCGCCTGTACAAGAAGGTGGATTCGACCCTCCGGGGCAACGTGGGGGCCGAGCTTGCGGCGCTGCTGGAGCTGACCGGAGCTGCCCGTGCCGTCCTCGCCCCCGCCTTCCCCGCGCAGGGGCGGACGGTGCTCGACGGCCGCCTGCGCCTGCACGGCAGGCCGGTCGACTTCTCCGCCGGCGCCGCGGGAGAACCCTGCGCAACCATAGCCGCCCTTCTCGCCGCACAGGCGGACCTGCCTGTCGCCGGGGTGCCGCTCTCGCGTGTGAGAAGCGGGCCTGCGGCGCTGGCCTCGTTCTTGCCGGGCTGCAGCGGGCGCATCCTGGTCGCCGATGCCGTCGACGATGCCGACCTCGCCCGCCTGGCCGAGGCCATCGCCCTGTGTGGTCCAGACCTGCTCCCGGCGGGCTCGGCGGGACTCGCGGCCCATCTCCCTGCGGCGTGGGGGCTTGCGGGCTGCCTTCGGCACTCTCTGGCGCCGGTGAGCCCTGTTCTCCTCGTCGCTGGCACGCAGCACCCTGGCCTGGTTGACCAGCTACGCCAGCTTCAGCGACAGCGCAGGGTCAGGGTCGTGGGCGACCTGCTCGGCACGCTCCTGCCGCGAGGCGAAGCTGTGCCTGACGAGCGGGCAAGGGCGCTGGCCGCAGCCCTGCTCGCGGGCGACGATGCCATCCTCACCACCTGCAACCAGCCCCGCCTGGCCGGAGGCGGTCGGCTCGTGGCCGACCTCCTCGCCGAGGTCGTGCGGCGCCTGATGGTGCAGGTGCGCCCCGGCGCGCTGGTCATCACCGGCGGCGAGGTCGCTTCGGCCGTCTGCCGTAGCCTCGGGGCCGCCGGCATCGCCATCGGGGGCGAGCTGGAGCCGGGGATCCCCTTCGGCCGCGTCCTCGGCGGCACGGCCGATGGGCTGCCTCTCGTGACCAAGGCGGGCGGTTTCGGCGACGAGGAGACGCTCTGCCGGATACTGGCCACCCTGAAGGGAGACACGACCCCAGCTCAGGAGGAAAGCCATGGACAGCACTGACCGGCCTGTCCTTGCGGTGACCATGGGCGACCCTTCCGGCGTCGGCCCCGAGATCGTGGCCAAGGCGGCGGACGACCCGCGGGTCGTTGAGCAGGCGCGCCTGCTCGTCGTCGGGGATGCGGCGACCATAGAGGCGGCGACCGAGGTTGCCGGCGTGCCGCTGCGGGTGCGCGCCCTCGAGAGTCCCGACGAAGCTGCCTACGCCCCGGGGACGCTCGAGGTCCTCGATCTGAAAAACGTCGACCTTCCCTCGCTGCCGCGGGGCCGGGTCAACCCCATGGCCGGGGCAGCTGCTTTCGCCTGCCTGCGCAGGGCGACCGAGCTGGCGCTTAGTGGCGCCGTGCAGGGCGTGGTCACCGCCCCTCTGAACAAGGAGGCGCTAAACCAGGCCGGCTATCGCTACCCCGGCCATACCGAGGCCCTCGCCGACCTGACCGGCGCGCGCGAGGTCGCGATGCTCCTCGTGGCCGATGGGCTGCGGGTCGGGCACGTCTCCACGCACGTGCCGCTCTGCGAGGCCATCCGTAGGGTGCAGCGGCGACGGATCGTGACGGTCGCCCGCCTGACCGACGAGGCGGTGCGGCGCATGGGGATCGATCAGCCCCGCCTGGCGGTTGCCGCGCTGAACCCTCATGCCGGCGAGGGCGGCCTCTTTGGCACCGAGGAGGAGGCCGAGATCGTGCCCGCCGTCGAAGAGCTCGCTGCCGATGGATACCTGGTCACCGGCCCCCTGCCACCCGACTCGGTGTTCCTGCGGGCGCTGCGCGGCGAGTTCGACGCCGTCATCGCCATGTACCACGACCAGGGGCACATCCCGACCAAGCTGATCGGCTTCGACGAAGGCGTGAACGTCACCCTTGGGCTGCCGATCCTGCGCACCTCGGTCGACCACGGCACCGCCTTCGACATCGCCTGGACCGGCGTGGCACGCCCGGGGAGCATGGTCGCCGCCATCCTCCTTGCCGCGCGCATGGCCACCGGGCGCGCCTGAGGCCGGGGCTCGCGACAGGGTACCTGGTTTCCCGAGCGCTGAGGGCGAGTCTGAACCCTTGCCGTCTCGAATGTGACACTCCTGCCGACCTCAGGTATAATCCGCGCACTCTTCCTTAGACAATCGCCACCGGCATCGCCGGACTAGAAAGGGAGCCCTCCGCGTGTCCAGGGACCGCACAGGCTGCGCCCTTGGCCGGCAGGTTCGCTTCGCCGCGCCGGGCATGGCCCTCTTGCTCTTGCTCACCCAGACGGCATGTGGCATCGCCTTCGCCCGCCCCAACGCCACCCCAACCGCGACGGCCACGGCTACCGCCACCAGCACCCCTACAGCCACGCCGACGAGCACGGCGACCGCCACCGCCACTCCGACCGCGACGCCAACGGCCACCACCACGCCGACGCCCACCCTCACCCCGACCAGCACCCCGCCGCCGGATGCGGTGCTGCTCTCGCCCATGAGCCACGAGTATCAGGACTGGAACAACTGCGCCCCTATCTCCACGGCCATGGCGCTGAGCTACTATGGGATCAACAAGGGGCAGTACGAGGTCGCGGCCGCCCTGCGTCCGCACAAAGACGACAAGCACGTCGAGGCCGACGAGGTGATCGCCTACCTGCGGATCCACGGCCTCGAGGCCGGCCTGTACGTCAACGGCACACCCGAGCGGCTCGAGGCACTCGTCGGCGCGGGGGTGCCGGTGCTGATCCAGACCTGGCTGAACGACCGGCCGACCGGCCACTACCGGGTCATCCGCGGCTACGACCGCAATGCTGGCCTCTTTATCCTCAACGACTCGTACTACGGCCCAAAGGTCACCCTCACAGTTGCGGCGCTGGAGCGGGTGTGGGCGCCCTTCAATCACCGCTACATCCCGGTCTACCCGCCGGCCCGGGCCGATGAGATCTGCCGCATCCTCGGGGAGGACTGCCAGAGGGAGAGCATGTACAGGCGGGCAGCGGCCGCTGCCCGGGCGTGGATCGAGCGCGCTCCCAACGATCCCTACGCCTGGTTCAGCCTCGGCGATGACCTGCTCGCCCTCGGGGATGCCGCCGGAGCCCTCGACGCCTATGGGAGGGCCGCCCAGATCGGCCTGCCGGAGCATATGCTCTGGTACCGCTTCGGGCCATTCGAGGCGCACCTCGCCCTGGGCCAGTACGAGGAGGTGCTCGCACTGAGCGAGCCGGTCCTTGAGGAGCTGCCTGCCATCGAAGAGCTGCACATCTTCCGGGCACGCGCCTACGAGGGCCTCGGCCAGCCCGACATGGCGCGGGAGGAGTATCGGCTTGCCTTCCTGTACCACCCGGGCTATCCGCCGGCGGCCGAAGGGCTTCAGCGCCTGGGGGCCGAGCTGCCTCCGACGCCCACCATCACGCCCACGCGCACGCCCAAACCGAGCTCCGGGTGAACGCCGGGAAGGGTGTCCCCTGGCTCAGGCCGATGCGCTGCTTCGGGGGGCGCCCATGTCGGGCAGCAACTGCCCCTCCGCCAGCGGCGCGAGGAGGTCCCCGACGCCCCGCAGCCGCTCCGGCACGGTCAGCAGGGTAAAGTGCTCCGGTCGCACCTGCCCCTGCTCGACCTCATCCCAGGTGAGCGGCGCCGACACTGTGGCCTCGCGAGTCGCGCGGACGCTGTACGCCGAGGCGATGCTTTTCCCGAGGCCGTTCTGAGCATAGTCCACCAGCACGCGCCCGCGTCGGGCCTCGGCGGTCCTCGCCCCGGTCACAAGATCGGGGTGCTCGTCGGCGAGACGCCCGGCGACGGCCCTTGCCCAGTCCCGCACCTCTCTGAAGGAGTAGCGCCTCTCCACGGGCACGAGGACGTGTACGCCCTTGCGCCCGGAAGTCTTGGCATAGCTCCGCGTGCCTGTGCGCTCGAGCAGCTCGTGCAGCCAGACGGCTACCCGCAAGGCATCGGTGAAGCTGGCGCCGGGACCGGGGTCCAGGTCCAGGAGTGCCAGGTCGGGGTGTAGCGGGTCATCGCGGCGAGAGAGCCACGGATGCATCTCGATGCAGGCCTGGTTCACCACCCAGACCAGGTCCGCCAGGCCCTCGACCACGACCATGTCAATGGTGCGCTCTTCGGTCCTCGGCTGATAGCGCCAGCGGTGCACCCAGGCGGGGGCATAGTCCGGGATCTCCCAGCGGTAGTAGCTCCTGCCCGGGGCACCATCGGGGTAGGGCTTCATGATGAAGGGACGGCCCTTCAGGTACGGAAGCAGGTAGGGCGACACCTGCAGGTAATAGTTGACGAGGTCCGCCTTGGTCAGACCGAGGTCCGGCCAGAAGACCTTGTGCAGGTTATGCAGCCGGACATGCTGTCCCTCGACGACAATCTCGGCCTCGGGGACCGGCGGCAGTGGCTTCATCCCGCCTCACGCCGCGACTGCCTGACCGCTTCGATCGAGGCCTCGAGGTCGGAGATGAGCCGCGCCTCCTGCGCCTCGCGGCCCTCTACCCTCCAGGCGGGCACGAGGCGCGCGGCCTTTTCCTCGATCGCGCTCATCAGCCGACGATGATACTCGTCCGTGAAGTGTTGGGCGGCGAAGGGCTCGGCCATGCTCTCGATGAGGCGAATGGCCGTGCGAAGCTCTCGCGGGGGCACGGCCTCGTGCGGCACGTCGAGGGGCGCCGGGGACAGGACCTCATCCGCGAAGTAGAGCGTGTGTACCATGAGCACGTCGTCGTAGGGGCGGATGGCGGCCAGGGTCTCGCGGGTCCGCAGGAGCATGGTAGCCACGGCTGCCCGGTCGGTCTGGCGCATCGCCTGCTGCAACACGGCGTAGGCATTGGAGGCCTCGGGCCGTGGCTCGGCATAGTAGCCGGCGTCGTAGAAGACCGGGTCGATCTCGGCCTGGTCCACGAACGCGCGGATATCGATGGTGTGCCGGTGCGCCGTATCGGCCGCCGCCTCCTCCAGCTCCTGCTCCTCCACGATGATGTACTCGTCTGGCGCCACCTCAAAGCCCCGGGCCACCTCTTCCCACGGCACCACATCCTCGTGATAGGGGCAGTAGCGGCGGATGGTCAGCGGCGTGCGGCACACCCGGTGGATATAGCGGAAGCGGACATGGTGCTCCTCTACGGCGCGGAAGAGGCGCACCGGAATGCTCACGAGGCCAAAGCTGATGGCCCCCGTCCAACTGGCACGCATCGTGTGCAGACCTCTGAAGAACCAGCGCTCCGACGGGGGCAGCAACATTCATGCCAGGTGCCGGGAAGCCTCCTGACGCAAAGCCACGAACCTTAAAAGGCGCGGCGCCCGAACCTTAAAAGTTGGCGCCCTGCTGGGGGCACTACCGGCAGGGCCTACGGCACTCTTCAGACACAACAGGCTGTGGTGCCCGGGCGCCCCCCAGGTCGCGCCGCTGGCGGACCCTTGACACGGGCGCCCGTCCCATGGTATACTGGCGAGCGTAAGGGCTCTGAGGTCCTTGGCACCAGCGGTGGTAACGCCGCCGTTGCCTGCAGGCAACGCAGGGCCTTTACGGGGAGGGGTTCCGGGAGGCCATAAGAACCTCCGACGGGGAAACTGGCCGAAGCCAACCGCAAGGTGGCCAGCGGCGTCACTTCCGGGTGACCGGAGGTGGCGACCGTAAGTGGGAGGAAACGCGATGAGCGTGGAGGCCCACAGGCCGGATCCCGGCGAAAGCCGGGAGACCCGGTGAGCCAGCCCAGGGTGTCTTATCCCCGAAAGGGGATGAGCAGTAAGCCAGTGGAAACGTCGAGGGTGTCGAAAGGTTACCTGGGACCCCTCCAAAGGGGCTCCGAGAAGCTGGATGCCCTCGGGACAGGGAAAACCGGTCGAACGAAGCGCAGGTTGGCCAGCGGCGGGCGCTGTCGGTATACCGGCAGTGACGACCGTAAGTGGGCACAAAGGTGACGAGCCAGGAAGCCCACAGGCCGGGTCTCCTGACGAGAGTTGGGAGGCCCGGTGAGCCAGCCGAGGTGGCTCTCCCCCGCAAGGGAGGTGAGGAGTAGGCCGGTGGAAACGTCTCGGGAGGCTGCAAGGCTACTTGGGGCCCCTCTTTTTTGCCTCGAAGGCCGCCCTTCACCATCCAGGCTCTGCCCCATACCTCGCCAGAGCGCGCCGCTCAGTACTTCTCCGGCTTCAGAATGCCGATCACCGGCAGGTTCCTGTACCGCTGCCGATGGTCGAGGCCATAGCCGACCACGTACTCATCGCCAAGCTCGAAGCCCCGGTAGGCGATGTCGATGTCGATCAGCCGATGGGCCCGCTTGTCGAGCAGGACGCATACCCGCAGGCTGGCGGGGCCGCGCGCCCGCAGCGTCCGCAGCAGGTACGAGAGCGTCAGCCCCGTGTCGATCACATCTTCGACAAACAGAACGTGCCGCCCCTCGATCGGCTCCTCAAGGTCTTTGGTCAGGCGGACAACGCCGTGAGTCTTGACGCTCGGCCCGTAGCTCGAGATGCCGATCAGGTCGACCGAGACGGGGATGGTGATCGCCCGGAGGAGATCGGCGATAAAGATGATGACCCCGCGCAGCACCCCGACGAGGAGCAGGTCCTTCCCCGCATAGTCGCGGGAGATCGCTGCGCCCAGCTCGCGCACCTTCTGACGCAGCTCCTCCTCGCCGATGATGATGCGGGCAAGGTCCTCCATGCCCTGGTGAGAGGTCGCGAGCGGCTCACTCATCGCCGGACCCGTGCCTCCCGCGGGCCTAGACATGGCCACTCTGAGCCTTGACGTCGCCGATGAGCTGGTCGGCCCGGTCCTGCAGGCCAAACTTGAGCAGGAGGTCGGCAAAAGTGCGCCGATTGACCAGCTTGATGCGGACGTCGGGATAGAGCTGCCGGAGACGGCGGATCTTGCGGTTCTTGGCCGTCATCTGCGCCTGCTTGCGGGTAGCCAGCTCGATGTAGAGGTCATAGTCAGGCAGATAGAAATCGGGGGCAAAGGCCTGGGTGACGTGTCCCTCCGCGTCCCACGAGAGAGGAAAGATGGTCGGCTCGTAGAGCCAGGAGATGCCATAGTAGGTGAGGAGGGCCCCAAACTGAGCCTCGGAGGGGTGGGCGAACTGCGGCTGTCTCTCGCTGGAGGCCCCTGCAGCGGCCTCCGATCCGCCCGTCACTCCACCCGCAGCCGACGCCGATGCCTTCGACGACCTGTCCGCGGCCTGTCTTCGCGCCACGCAACACACCTGTACCGAGATTGGCCGGGCCGGCCGGTCATCCCCTGCCGGGAGCCGTCAGGCCCGTGCCGGATACCTGTTCTGATTCTACCATTCTTGTCTGTGCGCGGCAAGTGTCGCAGCCAACGCCAACCGGGGTGCAGTTCACCCAGGGACAGGCTCATCTGCGCTGCTGCCACGGCCCCCACCCCCGCCCCCCTCCCCCGAACCGGTCTGCAGGCCGGTTCGGGGGAGGGGGCCCTTTTTCTATGGGGGGTTTGGCGCCGGGGGCGCGCTACGCGCGCCCCCGGCGCCAAACCCCCCACCTCAGGTATCCCCCGGGACGGACGCCGCGGCGTCCGTCCCGGGGAGGGGGCGAGGGGGAGGGGCCTCTCCGACGCAGCATGGCCGGA
>DYEI01000275.1 GCA_020725765.1 Anaerolinea sp.
ATGACAGGGTGCTGGGCAGGGCCTGATCTTCCCGCTGGGTGCACATGGGCCATCTGCCGGTGGCTTTTACTGCCGCAGGCGGCAGATACGTGGCTACCTAGCAGCGCAACCGGTGTGGCCCAACTGTGGAACCCACACCCACCACTCAGGCCGGAAATGCACCGACGATTCTGGCATATACCCCTGGCTGGACGCTCCTTTGACGCCCCGGTGTGCGCAGCCTACAATGCAGGAGTCGGGGTACCGGAGCCTGTTACCTGACAGGCTTTGTGGACCTGTGAGCAAGGGGCTGGCGACCCCGGTTTCCGGCATGGAGGGCTGACCACTGCAGCGCGATCTCAGGCAGTACAGGGACTTTGAGTTCAACCTGCGCGAGCTCGCCGGATCGATGGGCGATTTCGGCACGCTCTTTCCCCTCGCCATCGGCCTCATCGTAGTGTGCGGCATGGACCCGGCGGCGCTCTTTGTCATGATGGGCCTCACCAATATCGTGACCGGGTTGGTCTACCGCCTGCCTATGCCCGTCGAGCCGATGAAGGTCGTGTCGGTCGCCGCTATCGCCCAGGGGTGGACTGCCTCCATGGTTGCCAGCTCCGGCTTGGGCCTGGGGCTGGTGTGGGTCGCGCTCTACTTCAGCGGTCTCGTGCGGCGGCTGGCGAGGGTCACGCCGACCTACCTGATCCGCGGCGTGCAGCTCGCCCTTGGGATTCTCCTCGCCCGTCAGGCTCTGGATATGATTGCCCCCGAGCCGTGGCTGGGTATCCTGGCCGTGGTGGTCATCGTGCTTCTGCGGGAGAGCCGACACGCCCCGGCCGCCCTCGTCCTGATGGGCTCGGGCCTTCTGATCGCCGGCATGCGCGGCGACGTTGTCGGCAAGGTCGCGCTTGGCCTGTCCCTCCCTCGGTTTGGAGTGCCGGCCTGGCGCGACGTGTGGCGGAGCATGGTCCTTGCGGGCTTTGCCCAGGTGCCGCTGACCGTGACCAACGCCGTGCTCGCGACGGCCACGATGATCCGCGACCTGTTCCCGGAAAAGGCGGTGAGCGAGGGCAGGCTCGCCCTCAACACCGGGCTTATGAACATCGCCTCATCCTTCTTCGGGGGCATGCCCATGTGCCATGGCTCGGGTGGCCTTGCCGGCCAGTACTACTTTGGCGCGCGCACCGGGGGCACGAACATCCTTGAGGGGCTGATCGAGATCGGCCTCGGCGTCATCCTGGGCAGGTCCCTCGCTGCCGTGCTGGCCGCCTTCCCGACGGCCATCATCGGCGCTATGATGCTCATGGTCGCCGCCCAACTCGCCCGGCCGGTCATCGCGCTGCGGGGAGCGCCCCTTGTCGTCGCCCTCGTCACAGCGGGGGTTGGCGTGGTGACCAACATGGCCATCGGCTTTGTCGCAGGCCTCGCGGCAACGGCCATCCTCCGCCGCGCCAGGCTGCGCGGCCCGCTGTCGCAAGGGCTGTAAGTGACGGCCGCCGCACGCAGGCCAGAGACCGTCCACGCTGAAGGTGGATAGGGAGATGAATGCGATTGAGGCAAGGGGACTGACGCGATGCTATGGGCAGCTCGTCGCCGTCGACCATCTGGACCTTGCGCTTCCGCGGGGCGAGCTCTTCGCATTCCTCGGCCCCAACGGTGCTGGCAAGACGACGACGATCCGCATGCTCACCGGGCTGATCCGCCCCACGGAAGGGACCGCGCTGATCGACGGCGTCCATACGGCCCGGGACCCCCTGGCTGCCAAGGCCCTCGTCGGCGTCGTGCCCGAGCGATCCAACCTCATACGCAGAGCTGAGTGCCCGCGACAACCTGGTCTTTGCCGCCCAACTCTACGGCCTGCCCCGCCACCTCTGACGCGCGAGGACCGACGAGCTGCTCGCGCGGTTTGGCCTCAGGGAGCGGGCAGACTCGCCCTTTGGCACGCTATCGGCGGGGATGAAGCGTCGCCTCACCATCGCCGCCGCCCTCGTGCACGAGCCGGCTATCCTCTTCCTCGACGAGCCGACCATCGGGCTGGATGTGCACAGTGCGCGCAGCCTGCGTGGTCTCATCCGCGACCTCAACCAGAGCGGCGTCACGGTCTTCCTCACCACCCATCTCATCGCAGAGGCTGAGCAGCTCGCCCACCGGGTCGGCATTATCGTGAGGGGCAGGCTGATCGCCCTCGACAGGCCCGCCGGCCTGCGCAGTCGGGTCCAGGGGGAGAGCGCCCTGGAGCTGGTGACGTCGGATCCCGGCGAGGAGCTTTTGGCTGCGCTCGCCGCCCTGCCTGCGGTCAGCGGCCTGTCGCGGTTAGGGGACATGCTGCATCTGGCCATACACTCGGTCGATCAGGCGCTGTACGAGGTCGCCGAGACGACCCGGCGCCTCGGAGCGCGCGTGCTGGCGATCCGAACGGTCACGCCCTCCCTCGCAGACGCCTTTGTGGAGCTCACCCACCTCGACGTCGAAGCCATGCAGGGCGCGACGGCGCCGCAGAAAGGAGCGCCGCAGTGAGTCGCGCACAGATCGTCCGGGCCTGGTACATCACGCTCAAGGACATCCGGACCTACTACCTCAAGCCGCCCCTGATCAGCTGGGGCATTCTGCTGCCGCCGTCTTTATCCTTGCCTTGTACCTTCGGGCCCCGGGCGACATCCGCACCGTTGCCCCTGGCCTTATCGGCCTGACCGTGCTTTTTGGTGCCACCTCGGTCGAAGCGGTCGTCATCGCCTTTGAGAAGCGGACCGGGGGCCTGGAGCGTCTCCTCATGGCACCGCTGGCGCCCGAGGCGCTCCTCATCGCCAAGGGTGCAAGCGGGGCCATCTTTGGTATCGCCACCGGTGTCCTCGTCTGGCTCCTGAGCACTGCGGCATGGACCCTGCCCCTCGCATACGGCGCACCGCTGCGGGTCATAGCGCTTGGCAGTGTCGGTTTCTCGCTGCTGGGCGTGCTGATCAGCCTGGCGATGCGAGAGGTCTTTGATGCCATGACCGTCTCGAACCTGCTGCGCTTCCCGATGATCTTCTTGAGTGGGGTCTCTGTGCCAATCGCGGGGCTGGCGCTGCCCCTGCAGGTCGTGGCCAGCCTTCTGCCCCTCTCCTACACTGTGGACGCGCTGCGCCACCTCCTGCTGGGGGGATCGCAGGCCTTCTATCCTCTGTGGCTTGACCTCGCTGCGAGTGCTGGCTTTTCCATAGCCCTCTATGCGGCGGCGGTCGCCCTGCTCAGGCGGCGTCTTGAGGACCTGCTGTAGACGGGCTCAGGGCGGTCGGTGCAGCGCCCCGGGCAGCAGTTCGGAGGGACGCCTCCCAACCCGAGCTGGCCAGTACCGCGAGCAACGCCAGCCCTGCCACGCGCGCCCGGATACTGGCACGTGTCTTGCAGGCATCGCGGTGAGTTGGCAGGGATGCCTGGGCTCGTGTCCACACCGGCCAGTCCCGGAGACCCCGGCGGCACGCGTCCTGCAGTGGCCCTGCCCTGGCTGGCCGCTGCGAGAGGAGGTAAGAGCTGTGCAACCGGCCACGTTACAGATCGAACCGGGCGCGCTTAAGGAACTGGAACCCAACGTGATCAAGTACCAGTACGAAGAGATCATCAAGCATCTGCTCCTGCTCCAGGACCACGCAGCCGCCCGGACATGCCCTTATACCCCCACAGGCGAGATGTGCATCCGAAAGCACCTCATCGCCCTCGAGGCCTACGCCGAGGAGACGATCCCCATCGAGGATGATCCCACCTATCGGGAAAAGCTGGAGAGGCTCGAGACCGAGGCCAGGAGCTACCGACTCGATCAGGAAGCGGTGCTCTGCGGGGAAAAGACTCAGTTGCTGGAGGGCCTGGACCACTGGGCCCGGAAGCAGCGGAAAGAGTTCGAGTTGCGGGCCCTGCCCTGCGTGCTACAGCCGGCCGAGGGAAGGCCGGCTGCAGCACGGTGAGCTCCTGTAGGCAAGGCGCGAGGGGCCGGATCTCACAATCCGGCCCCTCTGGAACACGATCGTGAGGCAGCTTTTCAGGCCGCCGGGGATGGTTTCTTGGACCAGATTTCAGTGGGCCCAGCCGGATTCGAACCAGCGACCAACCGGTTATGAGCCGGATGCTCTGCCGCTGAGCTATGGGCCCGCAGGCGCTGCCGCGCCCAACCCCATTATACTCAAGCCGCCCGCGCTGTTCAAGCGGCCATGCCCGTGGGGTAATCCAGGGTCAGTCAGCAGATTCGCCGTCAGGCAGCCTGCCGGGGACGCTCTGCCGGCGACCGGGCCTCACGCTCTGC
>DYEI01000276.1 GCA_020725765.1 Anaerolinea sp.
AGTTCTGGACGGTACCGCGGGTTGCGCTCCGAAAGGCCCAAGTCGAGGGGCCCTTTTTCTATGGCGTGTTGGGCGGCAGCCGCACCCCTACGTCTTGGAGTAGTTCTGATCCAGGCAGGCTTCGGCGGCATGAGCGCACCTGGCGGCAATCTGGCGAACCGTGTGCGAGGATGCAAGAGAGCGCCCCCGGGCGAGCTCGAGGCACGCCCCGCCGCCGGCGGCACGCTTGTTGCTTGCTCTCGCCTGGCATCAAGGCTATGCGAGGTGTGCGATGGTTGACACGTGCCTGCCGGGGGCGCTTCCGCTCTCCGCCGCAGAGCTCGAGCGGCACCTCATCCAACAGCGGGCACCGACCTTCGCGGGGCTGGGCATCCCCGAGGGGCTGGTCTTCCCGTGCTATGCCTTCTCCATCGCCAACGTTCCGGCGACCCTGGCCAACATCCTCGGGGCGGAGCTGCCGGGGGCCGCTCTCGCCCTTCCGAGGCCGATGTGGGGCGATCTGGCCGAGGGCGCCCAGCGGATTGTGTGCATCATCCTCGATGCGGTCGGCTGGCAACATCTGAGCGCGCTGTTGACCGAGGAGAGTGACCTGAGCCTGGCTAGCCTCGCGCGGGAAGGGCGCTTTTTCCCAATCACGTCGGTCTTCCCAAGCACGACGACCTCGGCCCTGGTGACGCTCTGGACGGGCTACCCCCCGGCGCAGCATGGCCTGCTCGGGCACATGATGCTCCTGCACGAGCTGGGCTTTATCGCCGACATGCTCTACTTCTCCCCGGCGGGCGCGCCCTCGCGAGATCAGCTCCTGGAGCGCGGGGTGAGCATCGATACGTTCCTGCCCGTGCCGGGGCTGGCGCAGGCCCTCGCGAAGCAGGGGATCGTCACGCGGGCGCTGATCAACTCCAGCCTGGCGAACACGGCCTTCTCGCGGCTGTGCTTCAGGGGCGTGGCTGAAGTGACCCGCTTCATCACCGAGGCCGACATGTGGGTGCGCATCTGCGACCTCCTGAGCGCGCACCGCGGGGAGCGCCTGCTGCTCGTAGCGTATCTGGACGAGATGGATGGCATCGGCCATCTGCATGGTCCGGGGAGCGACGCCTGGTGTGCCGAGTTCCGCAGCATGGCCTTCTCACTTGAGCGCGAGTTCCTCTCGCGGCTCAGCCCCGAAGAGCGGAGAAACACCCTCTTCGTTCTCACCGCTGATCATGGACAGCTAGGTCAACCGTCTGTTCCGATCGCGCTGCCCAATCACCCCGAGCTGCAGGAGCATCTCCTGCTGCCAGCAACCGGCAGCCTGCGGGCGGCGTATCTCTACGCCTGCCAGGATGAGGTCGAGTTGGCCCGGCAGTACATTCGTGAGCGCCTGGCGAACGAGTTCCTGGTCCTCCGCTCCCGCGAGGCGCTGGCCGCCGGGCTCTTTGGGCCGGGCCCGGCGAGCCCCGAGGCTGCCGTTCGCACCGGGGACCTGGTCGTTATCCCCCGGGGAGCCTACCTCCTGGACTACCGCCAGCGCGACTATGCGCCGCTGGGAATGCATGCGGGCATGGATGCGGCGGAGATGCTCTCGCCCCTCTTGTTGGCCCGTCTCGACTAACGCCCCGCGGCTTGAGGCCAGGGCCTGGCGAGCGCCATCTGGGCGGGGCAGGTTACCGAGGCCACGAGCCGGTGCCGCAGGGCCCGTCGCCGCGTAGGCCCCTCTCTGTCGGTGCGCCGAAGGCGCCCAAGGGACGGCCGCCGTCAGGGGAGCCCGGGCCTGCTCAGGAGCTCGCCTATGGCCGAGAGGACTCGGCTCCGCGGCAGCGAAACCCTTTCTGCCTCCCAGCGGAGCTTGGCCTCGACCGCTTCCTCCCTCACCGTCCGCGGGCTGACGGTGAGGCGCAGGGGAATGCCGATGAGGTCGGCATCGTTGAACTTGACGCCAGCCGATTCCTCCCGGTCGTCGTACAGCGTCTCGATGCCGGCCTGCTCGAGCTCGCGGTAGAGGGCCTCGGCGGCCGAGGTCACCTCCGGCCTGTCGGCGCCGAGGCTGACGAGGTGCACCTGGAAGGGGGCAACCGAGGGGGGCCACATGATCCCCTTGTCGTCGTGATGCTGCTCCACGATGGCGGCCATGAGCCGGCCGGTGCCGATGCCGTAGGAGCCCATTACAATCGGACGCGCCTCGCCGTTGCGATCGAGGAACATCGCACCGACGGCCTCGGAGTAGCGGGTGCCCAGCTTGAAGAGGTGGCCGATCTCGATGCCCCGGGCCTCGCGCAGGACCTCCCCGCACCGGGGGCAGGCAAGCCCGGCGCGGGCCTGGGCGATATCGGCGACGACGTTGGCCTGAAAGTCGCGGGGGTAGTTGACGTTCCGGTAGTGGTAGCCGGGGCGGTTGGCTCCTGCCACAAAGTTGGTCCCGCTCAGGACCGACTCATCGGCGATGACCCGCACGCCCTGGACGCCGATAGGAGAGGCATACCCGGCAACGATACCCTTCTCACGCAGCTCCTCTTCGCTGGCCGGGCGCAGGGGTGTGCCGCCGAGGAGGTTCGACAGCTTGACCTCGTTCACCGTCAGGTCGCCGCGGACGACGGCAAAGATCAGCTCGCCCTCGGCCGTAGTGTAGAACACCGCCTTGAGCGTCTGGCTGGTCGGAACGCCGAGGAAGGCGGCGACGGCGTCGATAGTCTCCGCGCCGGGGGTCGGCACCGCCTCCAGCGGCAGGGGTTCGGCGGCCTCCACGGCGCCGCGCCCGAACTCGGCGCGCTCGACGTTGGCGCTGTAGGAGCAACCCTCGCAGCTGATGAGTGTGTCCTCCCCGACCTCGGTCAGGACCATGAACTCGTGAGACAGGGCACCGCCCATGATCCCCGTATCGGCCTCGACGACGATATGCTCGAGGTGGCAGCGCCGAAAGATGTTGAGGTAGGCGCCGTACACGCGGGCATAGGCGGCGTCAAGCCCGGCCTCATCGACATCGGCGCTGTAGGCATCCTTCATGGTGAACTCGCGTGCCCGCACAAGGCCCCCGCGCGGGCGCGGTTCATCGCGAAACTTGGTCTGGATGTGGTAGACCAGGAAGGGAAGCTGCCGGTAGGAGACCACCTCGGTGCGCAGCAGGTCGGCGACGACCTCCTCATGGGTCATGGCGAGCACGAGGCGGTGGCCAAAGCGGTCCTCGAAGCGGGCGAGGGCCGGGCCCGGAGAAGGCGCCTGGTAGCGGCCGGTTGCCTGCCAGACCTCAGCGGGGTTCACCATGGGCATCAGCAGCTCCTGTGCGCCGATGCGGTCCATCTCCTCGCGCATGATGCCTTCGATCTTGCGGAGCACCCGCCATCCAAGGGGGAGGTAGCTGTAGATGCCGGCGGCGAGCTGGCGGATCATGGCGGCACGCAGGAGCAGACGATGGCTGGCCAGCTCAGCCTCGGCCGGCGCCTCGCGCAATGTGCGGCCAAAGAGGTGTGATAGGCGCATGGCATATGCCTCCTGTGGCACAGCAGGGCGGCGGATGCTCGGTCCCCCTGCTCGCTGCCAGGTCTCGCGGGTGGACAGGGCGTCAGTATAGCCGGGGGCCTTGCCTGGGGCAAGCGGAGGGGCCCTGTGAAGTTTGACCCCTTCTGCCCTGCCGGTATAATGGCGGCGTGACACAGCTGCAAGGAGGCGACGGCATGGGGCTGGCGGTGCGGACGCTGGTGGTCGGAATGCTGCAGACGAACTGCTACCTGGCCCTCTGTACGGAGACGAAAGAGGCGATCGTCATCGACCCCGGCGGGGATGCGCGCCGCATCCTGCGGGCGGTGGACGAGGCAGGCGCGACAGTGCGGCTGATCGTCGACACGCACGCCCATTTCGACCACGTGGCTGCCAACGCCGCGGTCCACGAGGCCACCAAAGCGCCGATCGCCATCCATCGGCTCGACGCGGGAGCCCTGACCGAGCCGATGGCGCTCTTCGGCCTGTCCCTCGGCGGCCCGCCCAGCCCTCCTGCCGATCGACTCCTCGAGGATGGCGACGAGATCCGCTTCGGCAACCTGTCGCTGCGGGTGCTGCACACGCCCGGGCACACGCCCGGCGGCATCTCGCTCTACTATGAGGCCGAGCGGGCCGTCTTCAGCGGCGACACGCTGTTTCAGTACGGGGTCGGGCGCACCGACTTTCCGGGTGGGGACCCCGACATGCTCGTCCGCTCGATCCGGTCGCGCCTCTTCGTGCTGCCGGATGACACCGTGGTGTACCCCGGGCACGGACCTGCTACCACCATTGGCGCCGAGCGCCTGGGCAACCCCTTTGTCGGAGAGGGTTAGGCCACGGCGCACACGGGCGAGGTCGGCGTTGCCGCTACGGCGCAGCTGGGTGTGCGTCAGATGCCAGGCTGGGTCCCGGCTCGTCTGCCGGCGGGTCGGGGTGCCCATCAGGTGTGCGCCGTCGAGAGAGGAAAGGCCTTGATGCGAATCCCGGCAACACAGCGCGGCGAGGGTAGCGCGCGCCCCGTGCGACGAGACGAGCCGGGCGCGGCGAGGGCGGCCCTGCGCTCGCAGGGAATGACGCTGGCCTTGATCGGGCTGTGCCTGCTCGGGGCGCTGGTCCTGCGGGTGTGGGCGCTGGACGGCCAGACGCTGTCGTGGGATGAGGGGAACAATGCCTTCTTCGCGCACCAATCCCCCGCAGGCATCCTCCGCTACTGCCGCGCCACGCTCGACACCAATCCCCCGGCCCATCGCCTGGCCCTTGCGCTGTGGCTCCGCCTGTTGGGCGACAGCGCCTGCAACCTGCGGCTGCTCTCGTCGCTTCTGGGGGTGGCGCTCCTGGTGCCGGTGTACCTTTGGGGGTGCAGGCTGGGCGGGCGGCATGTGGGGCTCCTTGCGGCAGCCCTCACGGCGCTCTCTCCGATGCTCGTGTACTACAGTCGAGAGGCCAAGGGCTATCCCTTTGCAGCGTTCTTCGGCCTGCTGGCCCTCTACGTGTGGGCGCGCTACCTGGATGATGGCAAGCGCCTGCCGTCTGCGGCATGGGCGGGGTATGTCGTTGCCGAGGTCCTGGCCTGTGGCGCGCACTATTACGCGGCGCTGCTGTTCATTGCACAGGGCCTCTGGCTGGCCGCTGATGTCACGGTCGACAGAGCGGGGCGCAGGGTGGCAGCGCGACGTCTCGGCTGGTGGCTGGCGGCACAGCTTGCGGCTGCCGCGTTCCTGGCGCCGTGGGCAGTGCTGACTCTCCCGACGGCCCTGCGGGGCGCGCGAGATGCGTCGACGTGGGCGCCGCTCCCGCTCCCGGCCTATCTCGCTGACCTGGGTATGGCTCTCTCCGCAGGCGTGCGGGGCAGCCGCTTGGCAGCGGCCGTGGGCACCGTGATCCTCGTCATCGGCTGCGTGAGCGCGCTGTGGCGGGGGCCGTGGCGCCGGACGGGCCTTCTGGCCAGCGTCGCCGCGGTGCCGGTGGCGCTCGGCTTCGTGGTGCAGCGGCTGATCGCCTTCTACTCGGCGCGTTTCCTGCTGTTCGTGGTGTCTCCGCTCCTGCTCCTCGCGGCGCTGGGCCTTGCTCGCTGGCGTCGGGCTGGGATGGTGCTGGGCGCTGCTCTGGTACTGGCATGGCTTCCGGGGCTGTGGCAGATCACGCATCCCATCGTGGAGCACGATGAGGACCTGCGGCCGCTGGCGGAGACGCTGCGCACCTTGGCGCTTCCCGGCGACGGCGTCATCGTGGGGTATATCTGGCAGGAGGGCAACCTGCGCCTGCTCGCGCCGGCGGTCCCCGTCCGCTACTACCTGGGATGGTTCTCGCAGGACGGGCTCGACGGTGAGATGGAGCAACTGGTCAGGGCACATCGAAGGCTGTGGCTGGTAACCTATCAGAGTCCGCTTCAACATCCGCAGAACACCGCCGGGTGGTGGCTCGAGCAGCATGCTGCGCGCGCCCTGGTCACCGAGAGCGGCTATGGGCGCCTCGTGCTCTATGTGACGCTCGAAGCGACCGACTGCGGGCCGACCGTGGCGCAGTTCGAGGATGGCATCAGGCTGGGCTGCCCGCGCGTTGACGCTGAGGTGGCGCCCGGGAGTGTGCTACCCATTCCGCTCTGCTGGGAGGTGGAGACCGCTCCGAACACGAGCTACTCAGCGTTCGTGCATCTGTACGACGGGACGGGCACGCTCCGGGCGCAGAGCGATGGCGCCCCGGTGAACGGCCTCAGGCCGTTTCCGCAGCTTGCGCCGCGGGAGCCGGTCGTAGACCCGCGGGCGCTCTGGCTGGCGCCGGACCTGCCCCCTGGCGTGTATCAGTTGACTGTGGGCGTCTATGATGCGGGAACCGGAGAACGTCTGAAGGTCATCGCGGGTGCTGCTCCCGGCAGGGATTCGGTCGTCGTGGGAACTGTCCGTATCGGAGCCTGAGGGATCCCAGGCGAACGGGCCGCCGCGTGTGCGCACGCACTCCGTGAGCGCGCGCCGGTGCAGCCCGGGGTCACCTGCCGGACGGTGGGCCGTAGAACTGGGCGACGACCTCCTGCCCCTGGGGTCCAAGGCAAAAGCTCACGAAAGATCGAACCTTCTGGGGGGCGCCGGTCTGCGTGAGGAGGGTGACCGGCAGCGTCAGGGGGTAGCGGCCGGCAGCGACCATCTCCGGGGTGGGTGGCACCCCGTCGAGGGAGATAGCCTTGACCCCGCTTCCTGCCAGCGCCATGCTGACATAGCCCACGGCCTCCGGGTGTCCGGCCACGAACTGCGCGACGGCCTCATCCCCGGGCATGATGATGGCGCTTCCGGCCACGTGGGTTCCGGCCAGGATGGCCCCGTCAAAGGCGAGCCGCGCCAGCGACTCGGGCTCGCGGGCCACCAGCCGGATCCGCGCCCCCGTTCCGCCGACCTGATCCCAGCGATGCTCCAGGCCTGAGTACACGCGCCGCAACTGCTCCATCGTCAGATCTCGCACGCCGTTGGATGGGTGCACGATGAGGGCGAGTGCGTCGGTGGCTAGTGGCCAGACTCTCAGCGAGGGGCGACCATCTACGGCGCTGAGCGTGTCGGCGTGGTCGAGGCCTCCGTGCCTGAGTGCGAGGTCGGCGCGACCCGTGGTGAGGGCCTCGACGACCTCCTCGGCGCTGAGCTCGACGACTTCGACCTCAAGGTTGGCGTCATGTTCGTGCGCAGTCAGCGCGAGTTGGTGGGCAAGGCGCTCCAGAGGCGGCGTCACTGCCAACCGGACGTGGACGGCCTGAGGCGGCCTGGGCGGCGGAGAGCAGGCGAGAAGGCCAGACAGGCAGCCCAACAAGAGGAGCACACGCACCCGGCTGCGCACAGGTGATGCCATCGCTCCACCAGATGCCGGATCAGCGAGCAAGCCAGAGGGCCAGACCGAGCGCCCCGGCCACCGCGCAGTAGATCGCGAACGGCAGCAGGCCTCGCCGCTGCAGATAGCTCAAGAGTCCTCTGATCACCAGGTAGCCGCTGATGAAGGCTGCCAGAAAGCCGGCGATCAGCAGGCCAACGCTCTCCCCCGTAAGCCCGGCGTCCACCAGCCTGAGCGCCTGTGTTGCCCCGGCCCCTGCGATGACGGGCACGGCAAGCAGAAAGGAGAATCGCGCCGCCTCCGTCCGGGGAAGACCCACGAAACGTCCGGCAGAAATGGTGGCGCCCGAGCGGGAGATGCCTGGCGCAATCGCCAACCCCTGGAAGAGCCCGATCAGGGCGGCATGGCGAGGGCCGATCTCCTCGAGAGTCTGCGAACGGCGCGCCCACCACTCGCTCGCGAGGAGCAGCGCGCCAGTCACAAGCAGGAGCGCTGCTACGGCCCCGGGGGTCTCAAACAGGTTCTCGACATAACTCTCCGCCAGAACTCCCAGCACGATGGCCGGCACCGTGCCGATGATCAGCGCCCAGGCCATACGGCTGTGGGGGGTCCCGGCCGCGCCAGGGCGCAGGCTCCCCAACCAGGCGCGGGCGAGGGTCACCAGATCGTGCCAGAAGACTGCGAGCACAGCCGCGAGCGTCCCAAGGTGCAACATGGTGTCAAAAGCGAGGCCGGGGCTCGGCCAGCCCAGGAGCCAGGGTACCAGGACCAGGTGCGCGGAGCTCGAGACCGGCACGAACTCGGTCACGCCCTGCAGCAGCCCCAGAATGACGGCCTGAAGAAAGCTCACGTATCCTCCTCTCCTCGTCTGCGCCTGCCGTACAGCTCTCGGCCGCGCAGCCGGCTTGCCTCATCGACTGGAACGTACCTTCCGAGGAACTCGCTCCTGAAGGCAGCGAGGCGATCCTCCCGTATGGCGGCGCGGATGTCGGCCATGAGGTCCGTGAGAAAGGCGAGGTTGTGGATCGAGTTCAGCACCAGCCCGAGGATCTCGCCCGCGGCAAGCAGGTGGCGCAGGTAGGCACGCGTAAAGTGCTGACAGGTGTAGCAACAGCAGTGCTCCTCGATGGGGCGGGGGTCCTCGGCAAAGCGGGCGTTACGCAGGTTCAGGCGCCCTTCCCGGGTGAAGACAGCGCCGTTGCGCGCCAGGCGGGTGGGCAGGACGCTGTCGAACATGTCGATGCCCCGGCTTACGGCCTCGACCAGGTCCTCGGGGGAGCCGACACCCATGAGATAGCGGGGCTTGTCCTCAGGCAGGAGAGGGACTGTAACGTCGACCATGGCCCAGGTGACGTCCTTGGGCTCGCCGACCGCGAGCCCACCAATGCCATAGCCTGCGAAGGGCATGCTGCTGAGGACGCGCGCCGACTCCTCGCGCAGGTCGGCAAAGGCCCCTCCCTGGACGATCCCGAAGAGCGCCTGATCATGGCGCTGGTGCGTGGCCAGGCAACGTTCCGCCCATCGGTGGGTGCGATGCATGGCATCCTCAACCTGAAGGCGGTCCATGGGGCTTGCACACTCGTCAAAGGCCATGATGATGTCGGCGCCGAGCAGCTCCTGGATGGCCGTGGCCTTTTCGGGGGTGAGGAGGTGCTCCGAGCCGTCGATGTGCGAGCGGAAGAGAACGCCCTTGTCGTCGACGCGGCGCAGGTTGGCCAGGCTGAAGACCTGGAAGCCGCCGCTGTCGGTCAGGATGGGGCCGTCCCAGGCCATGAACCGGTGCAGGCCCCCCAGGCGGGCGATGAGCTCCGGGCCCGGGCGCAAGTAGAGGTGGTAGGTGTTGGCGAGGATGAGCGTCGCGCCCAGCTCGGCGAGCTCCCTGGGCGTGAGCGTTTTCACCGTCGCCTGCGTGCCGACCGGCGCAAACACGGGCGTCTCGATGACGCCGTGCGGCGTGCAGAGCCGGCCGAGACGGCCTGCCGTGCTACGGTCCCTGTGCTCGAGCTCAAAGGCGAACTGAATGGACATGCGGCGTTGACCTCCCAGGGCTGGCAAGCCATTATAGCAGCCTCAACGGGCAGCGCCAAAGCCAAGGGCAGGGGCGGGCACAGCTTGGCAAGCCCCATGGCGCCGGCTATAATGCGCCGGACTGGGAGGAGGTCACATGCCGGAGAACATTGTCATCGTCGGCCTCGGGCCGGGCGACCCGCGCTTTCTCACGGCTGAGGCCAGCGAGGTGCTGGCGCGAGCCGACGAGGTGTACCTGCGGACCCGGGAGCACCCGATCGTGGACGCGCTTCCCGGCACCGCAACGCTGCACTCGTTTGACGCCCTGTACGAGACGGCCGAATCCTTTGACGCGCTGTACCGGGCCATCGCCGATCGCATCCTGGAGCTTGGGGCGCGCCCGCAGGGTGTAGTCTATGCCGTGCCGGGGCACCCGCTGGTCGGTGAGACGAGCGTGCGCCTGGTGCTGGACGGGGCCGTCGATCGCGGCCTGACTGTGCGGCTGGTGGATGGCCTGAGCTTTGTGGAGCCCGTGCTGTCGGCGCTGCGCATCGATGCTCTTGCCGGCCTGCAGCTTGTGGACGGGCTGGACCTGGCGGCGCAGCACAGCCCGCTGTTGGACCCGGACCGCCCGGCCATCATCGGGCAGCTCTACAGTCGACAGATCGCTTCCGACGTCAAGCTGACGCTCCTGAACGTGTACCCCGAGGAGCATCTGGTGACGATAGTGCACAGGGCCGGCCTGCCGGGGCAGGAGCTCCGCACGAAGCCGCTCTATGACCTGGACCGCGACGTGGTCGACCATCTCACGGCTCTCTATGTGCCGCCTCTGGAGAGGCCGGGCTCACCGATAACCTTTCAGGAGCTGATTGCCCATCTGCGCGGACCGATGGGCTGCCCCTGGGATCGGGAACAGACCCATCAGAGCCTGCGCCCAAACCTGCTCGAGGAGACGTACGAAGCCCTCGCCGCGCTGGATGCGGGCGACATGGAGGAGCTGAAGGAGGAGCTGGGCGATCTCCTGCTGCAGGTCTTTCTTCACACGCAGATTGCTGCCGAGTGTGGCGAGTTTGCCATGCGCGATGTCGTCGCGCACATTGTGGAAAAGCTGCGTCGCAGGCACCCGCACGTCTTTGGCGAGGTAACCGTCGCAGGCACGGGGGAGATCCTCCGCAACTGGGAGGAGATCAAGCGGACGGAGAAGGGCGCGCGGGAGCTTTCCTCGAGCTTTGCCGGCGTGTCCGGTACGCTGCCCGCCCTGGCTCGCGCGCAGGCGATCGGCGAGCGGGCGGCGCGCGTTGGCTTTGACTGGCCCGATGAGGAGGCCATCTGGCGCGAGGCCGGCGAGCGGCTGCAGAGGCTGCGCCGCGCTTCCGACCTGGAAAGCCGAAACCGTGAGCTTGGCGACCTCCTGTTTGACATAGTCAACCTGGCCCGGCGTCTCGACCTGGATGCCGAGAGCGCCCTGCGCGAGGCGACCGCCCGCTTCATGGCCCGGGTTGTGGCAGCCGAGGAGGAGGTAGTGGCCTCGGGGCGTCGACTGGAAGAGGTGAGCGCCGTCGAGTGGGCCGAGATGTGGCGGCGCACGCAAGAGCCGAGCGGGCGCCCGGGCTGACCGCTCTCGGGCAAGAAAAAGAGGGTGGCCCGATGGCCACCCTCTCTACGTGTCGGGGCGAGAGGCTTTGAACCTCCGACCTCAGCGTCCCGAACGCTGCGCGCTAACCGGACTGCGCTACGCCCCGTCACGACGACCATTATAGCAGATTGGGCGCTGGCCTGCAAACGGGCTGGGGGTATAGGGTGCATCCAAGATCGGTCAGCAGATTCGCAGCCAGGCAGCCAACGGGGCTGTCCTGCCGGCAACCGGGCTTTGCGCTTCGCTAGAGCCCGGTGCGGGACCTTTTCTTAGGGGTTAGGGGGTTGGCGTCTGGTCGCCCTCAGGGCGACCAGACGCCAACCCCCCAACCCCGTTCTGGGCCAGGGCCGGGCTGTCGCACAGCAAGACACCCGGCTGGCGCCCACGCATTGACGCATCTTGGATGCACTCGGGGTATATCCCACAATCGTCGATGCATTTCGGGACTGAGTGGTACGCGTGGGTCCCATAGTCCGGTCAAGCCGAGTGCAGGGCCAGGGAGCCACGTGTCTGCCGCCTGCGGCAGGAAGCTCACTGGCGCACGGATCATGTGAGCCTGGCAAGGAGATGGGGGCTTGCTCACACCCCGTCATTGCGAGCCAGCCCGCAGGGCTGGCGAAGCAATCCCGCCTCCCGTTTCGCGGGATTGCTTCGGC
>DYEI01000277.1 GCA_020725765.1 Anaerolinea sp.
CTGGGGGAGGGGCAGGGGTGGGGGCACTCCGGAGTTGCAGCCCATCTCGGGTGCCGCTCGGCGTGTTCCGAGCACGAGTGTGACCGGCGGACGGCGCCCTTGGATGGGCACCAGACAGCTGCCCCATGCGCCGTAACGCTGCGCCCCTACAGCTATCCCACCAGCAGCCGCCAGAGGGCGGGGATGGTGGCCCGGTGATGCCCCCGAAAGTAGTAGCTCTCGCCGCCCCCGGCGACGGTGCGCACGAGGAGCGTCTTGTACGGGCGAAAGTAGTACTGCGGCGTATCCTTCTCCGCTTCGTGCGAGAGGTCGCCAGCAAGGGGCATGAGGTCAAAGACGGCGGTGGTAAAGTGAGCGATCTCGCGTCCCTCCTGCCGCGCCACGTTCCGGGCCATGGCCAGGGCCTTGAGAAAGACCTCCGGGCCCATGACGGCCGTCCCAAAGCTCAGCAGCACCCCGCCCTCGAGCCCATCTAGGACGGTCTGCGCAAGGACCAAAAAGTCCTGATAGCTCGCGGCACCGAGGGCGGCGCCGTCACAGTTGGCGTGCTCGTGGATGATGTCGTAGCCGATGCCGACATGCACCGTTGCTGGCACCCGGAGCCGGTAGCACGCGGCAAGGAGGCTCAGGTCCGCATGGGGAAAGCTTCCTACCGCGATCGCCCGGCCGATGGCCTCGCCCATGCCGAGGCCCTCCCGCACGCCGGCCGCGACGGCGTCGTTGATCCGCCCGGTCTCGGCCCACAGGCCGAACTGCCCCTCGCCGATGTAGCGGGCCACGCTCTCTGTAGTCGCGCCGATGAGGGCGAGCTCATAGTCGTGGATTGCCCCGGCGCCGTTCATGCCGATGTGGCTGACAAGGCTCCGCTCGACCAGATCGATCAGGTGCCGCGACACACCGGCGCGGATCACGTGCCCGCCCATGAGGAGGATCACGGCTGCCCCGCGCTCGCGGGCAGCGCGGATGCGCCCGGCAAGGGCGGGGAGGTCCGGGTGCGCAAAGGGCGGCGCGGCGTCGTCGAGGGCCAGCCAGTTTTCCAGCGAGAGGTCGTGCACCCGCTCGCAGAGGGACCTGAGCCTCAGGCGAGAGCGGTCAAAAGCCGGGTATGGCATGAACCTTATTCCCTCCTTCCAACGGCGCCCGACCCGGGCGCCTGGCGCACCTCGTGCGGTATCGCCCCCACCCCCGGCCCCCATCGGCGCTACTGTGCCGTGCGGCGAGGGATGTCCCATCCGAGGCGTCGCCCCTGCAGTCGGCGCGGTATCCTATCTCCGACCCCAGGGGTTGCTCCTGTGCGGCTCTGCCCCATCCCCCACCCCCCTTCCCCGCCGCGCAGGCGGCGGGGAAGGGGGCGCTCTTTTCTTATGGGGGTGTCCGC
>DYEI01000278.1 GCA_020725765.1 Anaerolinea sp.
AGTTCTGGACGGTACCGCGGGTCGCGCTCCGAAAGGCCAAAGTCGAGGTCAGGGGAGGGGGTGGCTCCGCGAGGTGCTGCGCAGGCGCCCGCGGGCGCCTGCGCTCCCCCCAGGTCACTTGTGGGTAATGGATAGGAAGGGACGGGGGGAGGGGGTTCCCCGACGAGCTGGCGCGAAGCCAGTCCCGACGGGCACAGCTACCGGCAGCCTGCTTCCGCTCCATGCGCCGAGCGCGAGTCCGAACACGTGCGGGCTGAAGGCGGTTTGACAGGTGGCCAGCCATGGCTATAATCCATCTTACACCAACTCTCCACACCTTTGGGGCAGGGTGAGGCGGCGCAGCAACGCGCTGCCAATTCCCGATCGGCGGTAAGCCGCACTGCGGCGAGCCCGCGAGCCGACCAGGCAGATCCGGTGCGAGGCCGGAGCCGACGGTAAAGTCCGGATGGGAAAAGGGGGAGGTCGGTTGGTCTGCGTCCCTACATGCCCCGAAGGTCGCTGGTACTTCGGGGCTTTTGTATGGGCGGCTCCTCTGGTCCACAAACGGTGTCATCGCGTCGGGAAAGGCCCAGCCGGGCGCTACGGCGCCTGCTGGTAGCCTCAGCACCCCTGCTGCTCCTCGCCATGTGGCAAGGGGTGTGCTGGCGCGGCCTCTATCCACCCTTTGTGCTCCCATCGCCCGGTGCGGTTGCGCGCCGCTTTGTGGGCGTGGTTCGCGACGGGACGCTCTGGACGCACACCTCGGTGACCCTGCTCGAGGTTTTCGGCGGATTGCTCATCGGGCTCTCGGTCGCGCTCGTCCTCGGCTACCTGCTGGCCAAGTCCCGTACCCTGGAGCAACTGGTGCTCCCCTACCTGGTGGCCTCGCAGGCGCTGCCCATCGTGGCCCTCGCCCCGCTGCTCGTCATCTGGTTTGGCACAGGGCGGCTCTCCAAGATCGTGGTCTGCGCGCTCACTCTGTTCTTCCCCGTCCTTGTGAACACGATCGTGGGCATCCGCTCGGTCGAGCGGGGTCTGAGGGACCTCATGCGGTCGCTGGGGGCATCCCGCTGGCAGATGTTTGCGCTGCTGGAGGTTCCTGCGGCGCTGCCGGTGCTCCTGAGCGGGCTGAGGATCGGGCTGACGCTCTCGGTGATCGGCGCCGTGGTCGGCGAGTTTGTCGCTGCGGACCGCGGCCTGGGCTTCCTGGTGAATCTCGCGCGGGGTCTCTTTGACACTCCACTCCTGTTCGTCGCGCTCTTCACCCTGATGGCGATCGCACTGGCTTTCTATGTGCTCACATCCTTTCTGGAGCATGCGCTGCTGAGCTGGCAGCGAGACCAGTAGTGGAGAGTGCTCACAACCTGAGGAGGTTATCCCCATGCTCAAGCGTGTGATTGGCCCGCTCATCGGTCTCTTGCTGGTGCTGACGGCGTGTGCCGCACCCGGCAGCAAACCTGCCGGGGATACGGCGCCCGCCTCCCCGACGCCTGCACCATCTGCTGGTAAGGACCTTGTCCCTGTGACCCTCGCCATGGGGTATGTGCCGAACGTCCAGTTCACACCGCTCTATGTTGCAAAGGAGCGGGGCTACTTTGCAGCCGAGGGCATTGACCTGACCTTTGACTATGGCTGGGAGACGGACCTCCTGAAGCTTCTGGCCGCCGGCGAGCGCCAGTTCGTCATCGGCAGCGGTGACCAGGTGGCCCTCGCCCGTGCGAACGGCCTCCCGGTGCGCTATGTCCTGAACTGGTACCGGCGCTTCCCGGTCTGCGTGGTGGCCCTTTCCGAGAGCGGCATCAGCAAGCCGGAGGACCTGATCGGGCGCACCGTCGGCATACCCATCCTCGAAGGCGCGAGCTATATCGGCTGGCGGGCCTTCCTGAGGGCGGTAGACATACCGCCGGAGCGGGTGAACCTGCAGGTTGTGGGGTACACGCAGGTCGCCAGCCTCACTGAAAAGCGGGTCGATGCTGCTGTCTGCTATGCTCTCAACGAGCCGGTGCAGTTGCGTGCCGCGGGGTATGACGTGCAGGTGCTGTACCTCGACCGGTATGCCAACCTGCCCTCCAACGGCCTGATCACCAACGACCGGACCATCGAGGAGCAGCCGGAGCTGGTGCGGGGGATGGTGAGAGCCTTCCTGCGTGGCCTGCAGGATACGATCGCCGATCCGGATGCGGCCTTTGCCATCACCAAACAGGTAGTGCCCGAGATCGGCGGGGAGAACGAGGCGCTGCAGAGGGCCGTCCTCGCCGAGTGTGTGCGCTTCTGGCAGGGTGAGGAGTTGGGCAGGAGCGACCCCGCCTCCTGGCGCGCCGTCGTGGACCTCCTGCGACAGCTGAATCTGATGGATGCGGCGGTAGACCCTGAGAGCCTGTACACCAACGAGTTCGTGAGCCCCTAATCGGACCGCTCAGCATGGTCGTGTGATCTATCGGGAGAAGGTGTCGCCGATGACAGAGCCCCTGCTGGTGGCCGAGCAGGTTTCCATGACCTATTCGGACGGGAACGGCTCCCTCGAGGCCCTCGCCGAGACGAGTGTATCCGTGGCGAGGGGCGAGTTTGTTTGCCTCCTCGGCCCGTCGGGCTGCGGCAAGACCACGCTGCTCCACATTCTGGGCGGGCTCCTGAGGCCCTCGACGGGCCGGGTCTTGTTCGACGGGCAGCCCCTGAGCGCCCCCACTTACCGAATCGCCTTTGTCTTCCAGAAGGCCAATCTGATGCCATGGCGGACAGCCCTGGCCAACGTCGCGTTGCCGCTGGAGGTGCGGGGCGTGCCGCGGAGCGAGGCGCTCCGGCAGGCGCACGAGGCTCTGCGGCTGGTCGGCCTCGAGGGCTTTGAGGAGAGCTACCCCCGGCAGCTCTCCGGCGGGATGGAACAGCGCGTGGCCATCGCCCGGGCCCTCGTCCAGGGCGCGGAGGTGCTCCTCCTGGACGAGCCCTTCGGCTCCCTCGATGCACTGACCCGCGATCAGCTCAACGAGGAGCTGCTGAACCTGTGGCAGACGCAGTCCAAGACGGTGGTGATGGTGACCCACTCAATCTCTGAAGCGATCTACCTGGCCGACCGGGTGTTGGTGCTGACCTCTCGCCCCGGACGCGTGGCGCTCGAGGCTGCCGTGACCCTGCCGCGCCCGCGACCACTTGACGGGTCCTGGGGACCTGAGTATTCTCGGCTGGCGACGCAACTTCGTACAGCCATTGCCATCAGCTAGAGACAACTGCCCATGAACCCCAAGCTCCGCAGCATACGGCCGGAGCCGGCCACGGTGAACGGCCGCCCGGTGCTCCTTCTGCGTGATCCGCTCGGGTTGAGCGATCAGACGGTAGCCGTTCCTCAGGCGCTGGCACCGCTGCTTGCGCTGTGCGATGGCACGCGCGATGAATCGGCGGTGCGGGCAGCCCTGCAGGTGCGGCACGGTATCTACCTCTCCCCGGATCGATTCGCCGAGATTCTGCGGCACCTGGATGAGGCGCTTCTGCTGGACAACGACACCTTCCGCCTCGCCCGGCTGCGTGCCCTCAACGCGTATCGCAGTGCGCCATGCCGCCCGCCGGCGCTTGCCGGGCACAGCTATCCCGCGGACCCGCAGGAGTTGGCCTCGCTCCTCGACGGGCTGCTGGCGGGTGTCCCCAGGCAGCCCATCAGCCTGCTCGCCCGTGGGCTGGTGAGCCCGCATATCGACTACCAGCGGGGCGGCGCGGTCTACGCCGGGGTGTGGAGCCGGGTGGCCGCCAGCGCCCGTCGGGCGGAGGTGGCGGTGATCCTCGGCACCGATCACCAGTCCGAAGGGGCACTGCTGACCGTGACGCGCCAGAGCTATGCCACGCCCTTTGGCACGCTCCCGACCGATCTCCGGGCGGTCGAGGCGGTCGCCGATGCGCTGGAGGGTGTCGCCTGGGCCGAGGAGCTACACCACCGCACGGAGCACTCGATCGAGCTGGCGGCGGTGTGGCTGCACCACGTTCGCCGGGGCGAGCCCATCGCGCTTGTCCCCATCCTGTGTGGCTCCTTTGCGCCGTACATCGAGGGTAATTTGGACCCTGCGACCGATCCGGCCATCGACCGGGCCATCGGGGCGCTGCGCGCGGTCCTGGCGGGCCGCCGCGCACTGGTCGTAGCAGCGGGCGACCTCGCCCACAGCGGCCCCGCTTTCGGCGACCCCGTCCCTGCCGGGCCGGTCACGCGCACGCAGGCTCAACAGGCCGACGGGGAACTGGTCGGGGCGATCACGCGAGGCGACGCGGCGGCATTCTTTGCCCTGATCAAGGCGGAGCAGGACCGGCGCCACGTCTGCGGCCTGCCACCGATCTACCTTGCCCTGCGGCTCCTGGAGCCGGTGCGGGGCGAGCCCGCGGGCTATGCCCAGGCCCCGGCCGACTCACAGGGGACCTCCTTCGTGTCGGTGTGCGGCGTGGCGCTGCTGTAGGCGGATGCGAGGCCTCGGGGCTCGAGCCCCCTTGGCCTCGCGCTTGCGCTGCGGGGCGGGGAATCCGGATAGGAGGGGCTCGACCTTCCTTCCGAGCGCGCCCCCCGATGTTGTGCAGAGGCCACCGGGATGGCGCTCAAGGACGCAGTCTCGGGGATCCCCTCCCCCTTTCCCAATAGACGCCAACTTGACGAACGCCAGCATACTTGTTCCTGCAGGTGCCCCCACCCCTGGCCCCGCCCCCGCCGCCACCGCCCCCTCCGCCTCCGACCAGAAGGAGAGCGCCCACCAACAATACAAACCACAAGGCCACGCGGGGGTTCCCCCCC
>DYEI01000279.1 GCA_020725765.1 Anaerolinea sp.
GGGACGCTCTGCCGGCGACCGGGCCTTACGCTTTGCACAAGCCCGGTGCAAGACCTTTTGTTGGGGGTCTGGCGGTTGGCGCGCCTGGCCGCCCTCGGGGCGGCCAGGCGCGCCAACCGCCAGACCCCCGTCCCGGGATAGGGCCGGACTGTGGCCCAGCAAGACACCCGGCTGCAGCCCGGGCAGCGACGCATCTTGGATGCACCCAAGAGGCGGCGGGGAAGGGGGCGTCTTATGCTATGGGGCGGGTGTGCACGCCTGCGGCGCCGCTTGGAAGACGGGCCTGGCGGCAGGAGGCCGGCTCACGCCTCCGGCACAGGCAGGCCCGTCAGGTCGGTGCTCACGCCGATGGTCTCACAGCTGCAGGTCCAGGTGCCTGCATCCTCCAGCACCAGCGATCGCACCACCTCCCATCCAATGCGCGCCATGGGCAGGGCGCAGTCCCGGTAGAACCCCGCCATGTCGCCGTGCCAGCGGCCGCCCTCGAGGCCCTCGGCCCAGTTGGCCGCAACGGAGATGTGCCCGAGGTGCAGGCCCAGGTGGCGGGCCAGCATCGTCTCGATGCCGGCGGATTGGCCAACCACGCTCCAGCCGGCCTGCCGGTACTGCTCGATCTCCGCGGCCGTCTCAAAGACGCCGAAGGGGGTTGTGACGTACGTGCCCTCGGTGTGCACGGTGCCGGTCAACGGCCGGGACCCGTCCGGGTCAGCGGCGAGAAGGCGCTGCGCAGCTGAGATGAGCCGGCTGCGGAGGACCGGGCAGTAGGGCTCGCCCAGCCGCACCCAGGGTCGCAGGCCCAGCTGCCGGGCAAACTCGAGCGCCAGTGGCTTGTCGTGCGGATCGATAAAGTCGCTCGCAACCAGGATGTCGCCGGGGGCCAGGGTGATGCCGCCGACGCTGGCATCGATAATCACGGCACGGACCCCCAGCTCGCGCAGCAGGTAGAACGCGCGCATGCTGGCGACGGGGCCCGGATCAAAGCGGCCCTCGGGCGTCAGCCAGCCGTGTACGGGGATGCGCAGCACCGGCCGACCCTCGACGGCAACCAGCCGGCAGCGCCCGACCGGACCCCAAGGGGTCTCGATGCCCGAGAAATGCAGAATGTGGTCGGCGGGTAGGCCGAGGCACTCGGGGACCGGGGCGGCCCAGGTGGCCGAGCCGCCGATCCAGGCGACCTCGACGCGCTCGACGCCAAAGTGCGCGCGCAGATGCTGTCGAAGCTTGTCCATTGGGCTCCTCGTGGATAGTGGGGAGGCGCCGACAGGCGCCAGCTCCCTCCGCCGGGGCCACACTGCTGGCGGAGGGGTCGACAGTGGTTGCCCGGAGGGTATCACGAGAGGCGAGGCCTGTCAAAAAGCGCGGGAGGGGGGCCGGCCGCAACCGGCCGTGCCCAGCCTCCCGCCCCCGTTTGGACCTAATGTGACGCATGGATATTCTGCGGAATGCGGCGCAGAGGGCGCATGCAATCCAC
>DYEI01000280.1 GCA_020725765.1 Anaerolinea sp.
CGCCAGGGGGAGGGGTCAGGGGTGGGGGCGGCTCCGCGTGATGCTGCGCAGGCCACGGGCGCCTACGAGCCCTCCAGGCCACTTGTGGGTTATGGATAGCGCCGCGGCGGGGGCGGGGCGGGGGGCTTAACCCCGCCTTGCCCACTGGGCAAAGCGTGGAATGCCCCAGGGGCGGGGGCACCTATGGAGGGCAGCAGGTCGGTGGCCCTCAAGTTAGCGCCTATGCCCCTTCCCCCTTCCCCGCCGCCTCGGCGGCGGGGAAGGGGGAAGGGGGTCCCTCGATGGGCCATGCCCTCGCCCTACTATCCGAGAGAAGGCTGTCCGCCCTTGAATCCCAGGCAGGCGCCTCCCCCAGGCGCCTGCTGGAACTGCAGCACATCCGCAATCGCGACCGACGGGCCTGAACTCTGGTGCAGCACCCGCCTCAGGCCGGCCCGCTGGCCAGTGCCACCTCGACGGCCTGTCGCACCTGCGAGGGGATCAGGGGAATCGAGATCACCGGCAGGTCGGCGATGGCAGGCCCCGGCTGCCTGACCGCCAGGAAACGGGTGGCGAGGGAGGGATCGTTGGCCAGGACGCTGCTGCGCAGGCGCTCGATGCCCATGCCCGGCAGGGTTGTATCGCAGATAACCAGGTCATAGCGCCGCGCGACGATCTCGGCGAGGGCAGCCTCGGCGCTCTCGACCAGGCTCACGCGGTGCCCCATCTCCTCTACGAGGAAGAGCAGCGCCTGCCCCAGCTCCTCCTCGGCTGTCACGACGAGGACGGCACGATCGACCGGAGGCTCGGACACGGGAGCCGCCTCGACCTCGAGCGGCAGCTCCACAATCAGGCGCGTGCCGCGCGGCACGGCGGGCTCCGCCCAGATGCGCCCCCGATGGGCACGCACAATGCCGAAGCAGATGGCGAGGCCGAGGCCCTGCCCCTGGCCAACATCGCGCGTCGTGAAGAAGGGGTCAAAGACGTGCGGCAGGGCGTCGGGAGGGATGCCGGGCCCATCGTCGCTGACCTCCAGACGGACGATGCCGCTCTGAGGCTGGCTCAGCCGGACTGTCACCACCCCTCCCTCGCCGACGGCCCGATAGGCATTGCGCAGGAGGTGCAGCACGAGCTGCTCGATCTGAAAGGGGTCGGCGTTGACCGGCGGCAGGCTCTCCAGCTCCTGATGCACGGTCACGCTGCTCGAAGGCATATCGTGGCTGTGCATGCGGATGATCCGTTCGACCAGGACGTCCAACTGCAGCGGCTGCGGCGACAGCCGCTGCTGCCGCGCAAAGGTCAGCAGGTTTGCCACGATCCCCTGCGCCCGCTGGACGGAGGCGAGGATGCGCTGGAGGTCTGAACGGCCTGTCGGGCTGAGGTTCTCGCTCTCCAGGAGCTGGGCAAAGCCCATGATGGCGGTGAGAGGGTTGTTCAGCTCGTGGGCCATGCCCGCCGCCAGGTCGCCGATGGCCGAGAGCTTTTCGGCCTGGAGAAGCTGATTCTGCGTCCTCTCCAGCCGCGAGTGAGCCCGCTCCAGCTCGCGCGCCCGCTGACAGCTCTCCGTGTACAGGCGCGCATTCTCCACGGCGACAGCCGCCTGGCTGGCAAAGCTGCTCAAGAGCTCCAGGTCGGTGCTGGTAAAGCCCTGGTCTCCCATACGGCTGAGCGTCATGACCCCGATCACTCTGCCCTCGAAGAGCAGCGGAGCGGCAAGAAGCGACTCGGGGTCTCGCGTCGTGCCGGGCACGGTCAGGGCGCGGGGGTCGCGCTCGGCATGGTTCACGACCTCGCCGACGCCGGTCCGGGCGACGTAGCCCGTGATCCCCTCGCCCAGCCTGACCGTCATGCCGAGCACCTGATCGGCATAGGGGTCGAGCGCGACGACCGGTGTGAGGATACCGGTTGCCCGGTTCAGCAGGAAGATGATGCACCGATCAACCTCAATGAGGCTGCGCGCCTGCTCGGCAATAACCTGCAGCAGTCGGCGCAGATCGAGCGTAGAGTTGAGCTGCTGCGTTGTGCGCAGGAGTGCCTGCAGCATCGCTGCCCGCTGCTCCGACTGGGCGTATGTGCGCGCGTTGCTGATGGCGGCGGCGGCCAGGTCGGCCACGTTCTGCAGGAACTCTATGTCCTGGTCGTCGAAGGCGTTGGGCCGCTCGCTCTCAGCAGCGAGGACGCCCAGCGCCTCCCCGTTCAGCCGCACCGGCACGACCGCCGCCGAGCGGATGCCAAGGTGTTGCCAGGAGGGTGGGCAATAGTAGTCGGGATCCACGCTCGTGTCAGGCACGCAGCGCGATGTTCCATGTCGGCATACCCAGCCGGCAAGGCCCCGCTCGTAGCTGATGGTGGCATCTGCCGGAAGCGGGAGCGGTCCGCCGGGCCCGGCCGCAGCAGCCGGCCGGAGCTGCTCGCCCTCCAGAAGCCCGAGGACGGCGAGGCGGCAGTCCAGAGCCCCCTGGACTTCGATCACAATTGTTTGCAGCAGGGTGCTCAGCTCTAAGGTAGAGCTCAGGCGCCGGCCAAGGGCGACCAGCCGGGACATCCGCTTCATACACCGCGCGGCTCCACGGCACGCATCGACTCCACCATCGCCCAGGGAGCCAGCCCCGGCGGCTCCCGCGTCTGCCCCGGAAGGGGCTCCCACTGCAACTCCTTGATCGCACATGTACCGCTACCCCTGTGGCACCTCGGTTTACGCCGCGTTAACGCGTGACCCTCTGTATTATACGTGGACGTGCAAAACGCGTCCGCGTTACTGTCTCAAGGGGGTCCAGTTGGTCCTCTCCTGGCGCGAAATCGGCCGCGGCTCGCACGGTGGGACCGTCCAGGCTCACATGCTGGTGGCGCCGGATACTGTGGCAGTGTCGCCCACGTCCGCGCCCCATGGGCGCTAGCAAAACAGGGGCGCGGACGTCCCTTGGCGCAAAAGCTGCCTCACCCCTCGCCCCCCCCCCGCGGCGCGCTATCCATTACCCACAACCCGGTCTGCAGATCATCATGGGGAATGCGATAGCGTATCGGAACAGGTCGAGCAGCAGCTGC
>DYEI01000281.1 GCA_020725765.1 Anaerolinea sp.
CGCCGTCCCTCGGCCCTTGCCGGAGGGTACCCCATCCCCCCGCCCCCCCTCCCCGCCGCCAAGGCGGCGGGCAAAGGGGGCGTCTTGTGTTATGGAGGGGGTGTTCGCGGGCGGCCAAGCCGCCCGCGAACACCCCCTCCCATTGTGGATTCCCCCGCCCCCGCCGCGCGGGGGCGGGGTTAGGGGTGGAGGTTCCCTCGATGGGCCATGCTCTCGCCCTACGACGGAAGAAGGCTGTGCGCCCTTGAACCTCCTCGCGGGGAGCGGTAGCCGCCCGTCCTCCAAGACGAAGGGCAATGTTTCATTTCAGGTCCTTGACGAGCAGGCCATTTGCAGCTACATTGGGGACCACGACTCACCAGTAAGGTGTGACGCACTGGCGATTTCGAACCAGCAAATGGAACGTCATCGAATGGCGAATCTCGTACCAGAGCTGTACAAGCTCCTTGCCCACCTCAACGACACCGCCTATCTGGAGAGACACCGCTTCGCCCGGCTGCTGCCCCCCACGGCGACGCCGCCGGGGCTCTCCAGGGGCCAGGCGCTGCGCCGCACCCTGCGCATGGCTATCGCAGCTCTCGACCCCGGGGCAGAGGCTCCCCCCAGCGGGCTGGAAGCACGGCCCTACCGCGTCCTGTACCGCTATGCGATCTCCCGGCACAGCATCCTCACGATCGCCGATGACCTTGGCCTGAGCCGCCGCCAGGCGTACCGCGACCTGCGGGTCGCCGTTGAGGCCCTCGCCGAGATCGTTCGTGACTCGCTCGCGGTCGCCTCAGCCGGCGATGGATCTTCCGCCGACAGTAGCGACCTGCACTCCGAGCTAGACCGCCTCGCCGAGGCCACGGAGGAGGAGGTCGAGGTGTCGACGCTGGTAACCGAGGCGGCGCGAAGCGCGCTTCCCCTCGCGCGCGAGCGACAGGTCGAGCTGCACATCGAGCCAGAACCCCAGCCACTTCGCGCAACAACCAACCGCGTCATGCTGCGACAGGCCGTGCTGAACCTCTTGAGCCACGCCGTCAGCACATCGGAGCCCGGCCCCGTGCACGTGCGGACCCGCCTCGGCGGACGGCAAGGCTCCATCGAGTGCCGCTATCGCTCGAGGGCCTGGCCAGAGCCCCGCACCCCTCAGGGCCCGCTGGCCATCGCCAGTCACCTCCTCAGTTCCCTCGGCATGCCTCTGGAGAGCAGCCGCGATAGCCAAGGCATCACACGGCTGGTTGTGACCGTGCCCCTCCTCCAGGAGCACGATGTACTGATCGTAGACGACAACGAGGCGATCATCCGTCTGTTCAAGCGCTACCTGCGAGGGCAGCCCTATCGTGTGCACGGCGCGGGAAGCATGTCGGAGGCGGTGGAGGCGATCCAGCGAATACGGCCAGACGTGGTGATCCTCGACGTGATGATGCCGGAGAGGGATGGGTGGGAGTTGCTCGAGGCGGTGCGGAAGACACCGGAGGGGCAGCGGGCCTGCATTATCGTCTGCTCGATCATCAACGACCCCGAACTGTCCGCCGCCCTCGGCGCCGATGGATTCCTGCTCAAGCCGGTAGAGCGCAGCGACCTCCTTCAGGCACTTTCGGCCGCTCTCTCCTCACCGCGCCAGTACTCGGGATGAAGCAACCGGACCGCAGTCCTGAGCAGCTCGATAGTCTGAGATGCCGAGAGCCCTCCTGCTTGAGTCACAGAGAAACGCCCCCCTTCCCTGGAGAGTACCTCTTCCGCGTAGCTGGTAGCCGTCACGGCGACAACGCGGGTCTTCTGAAGCGGCGCCTCCTTGCGAAGCTCCCGAAGCACCTCGAACCCGTCGAGCTCAGGCATCAGGAGGTCGAGGAGCACGAGCTTGGGCCGCTTGTCGCGTGCAAGGCGGAGTGCCTCTGCCCCCGAGTAGGCGGTAAACACCTCACCCGCCTCCGGCATGTCCGCAAGCATGCGCTTCACCAGGGTGACAAAGCCGGGATTGTCATCCACAACGAGAATGGCGCCACGCTCCTCCAGGTGCGTCTCCACCACCTGGCGCAGGGCCTCGCGGCTCACAGGCTTGGTCAAGCAGCCGTCGAGGCCGGCAGCCTCCTGTAGCCAACTGGGGCTCGCAATGGAGCACCGGACTATGGGCACCCTGGCTCGCTCCGAGAACTCCCCGAGCGGCCCGAACCACGTCTCTGCAGGACAATCAGGGGATTGGTTGACGATCACAGCTACAGGGTGCACTGCGTCGATCAGCTTTTCGGCCGCTGCCACATCGCGAGCGCTGAGCGCCCGCCGGTCGAGATGCCTCCCGACCATCTCGGCAACGCCCGGGTCGGGGTCCACCACGACGATCGGCGCTCCGGACCAGTCGGCGCGCCACCGATCCGGCGTGCGGCGCAGTTCCGCGGTCTGGGGCCTCGCTCCCGGTAGGGGAAGCGTGAAGTAGAATGTGCTTCCCACGTTTTCCTGGCTCTGCGCCCACATCCTCCCACCGTGCAGGGCGATGAACTGCCGACTCAACGCGAGCCCCAGACCCGTGCCCCCTCGCCGCCCCGTCGCCCCGGAGACCTGCCGGAACTCCTCGAATATGGCCTCAAGCTGGTCGGTGGGAATGCCCACGCCGGTGTCCGCCACGCTCACCGTAACGGCATCTTCGCCTGCCTCGATTCGCACGGTCACGCCTCCTTCATCTGTGAAACGCACCGCATTGTTGAGGAGGTTGACCATGACCTGCCGTATGCGTGTACGGTCCACCAGAAGGAGCGGCATCTCATCCGGCTGCTCCACGCGGCAGTAGAGGCCTCGTTGCCGATAGAGCGGAGCCACGCCCGCGACCGCATCGGCCACGATCTCCCGGACGTCCACCAACTCGCGGAACATCGGCAGCCGGGAGGCATCGATGCGCGCAAGGTCGAGGATATCCCCGACCAGGCTCTGCAGGTGTCGGCTCGCCAGGTACACCTCGCCGATGTCGCTCTCCAGCTCGGGGGTCCAGACCACCCCCTCATAGCTCTCGGGATTGGCGTACATCATCTCGGCAAAGCCGACAATCAGGTTGAGAGGGGTTCGCAGCTCGTGGCTCACGTTAGCCACAAACTGCTCCTTGACTGCGCGGGCCTCCTGCGCCTCCTGCCGCGCGATGACCAGCTCGTAGTTGGTACGCTCGAGGCGCCGCGTCGCCTCTGTGAGGGCAGCGACGGTCTGATTGAGCTGGCCCTGCCGTGCCCGCAACTCGGCCAGAAGCCGGTTGGCGCGCTCATGGCTGTTCCACGCCCAGCCAAGCACGGAATAGAGCCCCTGCGCCGAGATGAGCTGTATTCCGACCACAAGCCATACGACCACGACCACTGTCAGCCCGCTCGAGTCCGACGGCACGAGGGTGATGACGGATGCGCTGTTCATGACCGCTGCCACCAAACCCAGGCGCGGATCGATAGCCAGGTTCGCGCTGATGATCGGGATGGCCAGATACGGCAGCGATGGGCCGGGGATAACCTCTAGCGCCACAGCCAGCGCGGCCGTCGGTCCAAGCAGGATCAGCGCCCGCGCTATACGCGGCGCACGGGTGCGACACCACCAGGCCGCAAGCGCTACCGCAAAGGCAGAGAGTGCCAGGAGCGATGGCCAGGAGAGGAAGTACGGCGCGCGCAGGCTCATCCAGGCAGCCCCACCGGTGACGAGCACGATAAAGAGCGCGATCCTCGAGGTCACCTGCTCCCGCAGCTCCGCGCGGTCCACCTGGATGCTGCGCTGTGGAGTGGCGCTCAAGGTCTCTGCGCTCATCGTTCTCACCTCCCGCCGGGGCGTGATATGTTCGCCAGCACCGATGCAGCGCGGCGCCCGGCTAGACGCTGAAGCAGCACAAGGCTCCGAGCCCGGGATTGGCCCGCCCCTACAGCCTACAGCCGGGGCGGTATGGGCCCCGGCACCAGGCATCGATGAAGGGGATAACCACCTACATCCACCCCGCCGCCTCCAGCACCGCCACGACCAGCGGCGCGATGGCGATGGCCGGCAAAAAGTTCCCCACACGCACGCGCTTGATCTCGAGCAGCAAGAGGCCAATGGCCATGATGAGGACTCCGCCTGTGGCCGTCATCTCGGCGATCATGGGCTGCGTGAGGACCTGCTGCACCTGCGCCGCGAGCAGCGTCAGCCCACCCTGGTACACGAGGATGGTCAGCACGGAGAAGACGACCCCAAGGCCGAGGGAGGAGGCAAAGGCGAGGGCGGCAAAGCCATCGAGGAGCGACTTGATGGCCAGCAGGCGGTAGTCGCCGCTCAGCCCGTCCTGGATGGAGCCAAGCACGGTCATGGGCCCGACGCAAAAGACCAGGCTCGCCGTGACAAAGCCCTGCACAAAGGTGCCGGTTCCCGCGGGGCGCCCCCGCTGCACCCGCGCCTCCAGCCATTTCCCAGCCGTCTGGAGGTGATCCTCCAGGCGCCACCATTCCCCGAGCAGCCCACCAACCAGCACCGAGCCCATGACGATCAGGATATTCTTGGTCTGGAGAGTGAGATGGATGCCAACGGCCAGCGTCACCAGCCCGAGGCCGTGCAGCACCGTCTCCCGCACCCGCTCCGGCAGGCGGGCACCGAACGCCGTTCCCGCCAGGCCCCCTGCCAATACCGTCGCGATGTTCAGAAGCGTGCCTGTCATGTGAGGAACCGTCCGACTCTTCTGTGCGGATGTGGGGCATCTCGGTCTCTGCCCGAGATGCCCGGAGAGTTCCGGTGGGGAGGGATAGTACAGCAAGGCCAGCACGGGGTCAAATGAGTGGAGCCGGGCCGGGTGTAGTTCAATCTGGGGGCAGGCTCTTCTGCGCTGCGGGCAGGGCCCCCACCCCCGCGCCCCCTCCTCCGGGTCGGCCTGCGAGCCGACCCGGAGGAGGGGCTGATGACGGCTGGCAGAGTGCGAGATGCCCCAAGAGTGGACTACGCCCAGCTGGGCACGCGCTCACCCCGACTTCGTCGGCGGCGAGGCAAGGGGTGCCCTACGCTGGCACGGCCTCGACGGCCGGGCGCACCTGCGACGGGTCCTGTATCGGGCCGGAGGTCTGTCGGCCGCGGCGCACATAGAGCGCGGGCACTGGCATTGCCGGAAGCCCCAGCTGCTCCAACCGCGCCGCACCGGCTTCCGGATCGACCGTCTCCACCAGGCTGTTGGGGTCATAGATGCCCAGCGCCACATGCCGGAGCTTGCGGCTGAGCTCCGCCGTCGGCTCACCGACGATAATCAGATGCAGTGGGGGGTTGACAAAGCGGTACACCGCCAACGCATAGGGGGCGGCATGGTGCCGGTACGCACGGTACAGCGGGGCGATCGCCTCCAGCGTGCCGGCCGCGGCGTCATAGTACTCATCCCTGCCGGTCAGGCGATGGAGGTGAAGGGCCATGTCTGCCGCGACGGCGTTTTCGTCCAGCAGCTTGAGCCGCTCGCGCAGCCGTCCCAGCGCCTGCGGATCATAGGGGATGTCGTAAAAGCCGCCGACGTCCGGATCCATAAGCCGGGCACGCATGATGCCCATGAGCTCTTCCGCCCGCTGCAGATAGTCGCCATGGCCCGCATAGGCGTGAGCCTTGAGGAGCGCCTTCCCCATCCAGGCCTGATCTGCCAGCAGCCCGGGCACGTGCGCCGCACCGTCGTAATAGTGCGCCATCCCCGCGCCGGGAGCATAGTTCAGGCGCCATATGGCTTCCAGGGCCTCCAACCCGTGCTCCCCGAGGTACGGCTCGTCGAGGACGGTCGCGGCCTCCAGATAGGCCAGGATCATCATGGCGTTCCAGGAGGTAAAGATCGTGGGGTCCATGGCCGGTGGCGTGCGCCAGGCCCGCTCCTCGGCGTTGAGGCGGTAGTACTCCTCCTCGGCTCGCAGGCTCCCGGCAAAGCCACCCGTCTCGACATCGTGCAGCGTCGATTCGGTGAAGGCCAGGACGTCGCGGGCCGTCTTCCAGAAGAGGGGCCGGTCGAGGACCTGCGCCGCATGCAGGTAGGCGGAGAGCAGCCGCGCGTTGCCGTCGAGCATCTTCTCATAGTGCGGGCGGCTCCAGTCGGCCGTCGTGGAGTAGCGGAAAAAGCCACCATCGATCGCGTCGTACATCCCGCCCTCGGCCATGGCGGTCAGCGTGGTGTCGGCGATAGCAAGCAGGTCCGAATCGCGCCCGACATGCCCGGCGGCCAGCGCCAACTCTATCGTATCGGGCAGCGGGAACTTGGGCGCCTCGCCAAAGCCGCCATGCTCGGGATCAAAGCTGCGTCTCGTCGCCTCGACCACCTCATCGACGATCGAGGGCGTCACGCTGCCACGCAGCCGGTGCCGGAGCTCCTCCATACGCGCCCGCCGCTCCCGACGGCGCTTCAGCTTCTCCTCGAGATCAGCCCGCTCCGTCCGGTAGTACCGGACCACCTCATCGAGGGTCGAGAGGACCTCCTCGGGGGGCATGAAGGTTCCTCCGGTCAGCAGGTCTCCTTCGGGGAGGAGGAAAGCTGTGGTGGGCCAGCCGCCGAGGTTGTACCGGTTGTTGATGTCCGGCCGGCGGTCGGCGTCCACGCGAATGGGAACCGCTTCGGCGGTGACCCGCCGCACGACCTCTCCCTCGCGGTAGGTGCTCTCGTCCATCACGTGGCACCAGTGACACCACACCGCACTGATGGAGAGCAGGATGGGCACGTCCCTCTCGCGAGCCTCGCGAAAGGCCTCTGGCGTCCACTGCCGCCATGGGATGGAGACCGCCACGTCATGGGGCCGTACGTCAGCCATTGCACCGCTCCGCATACGATCTGAGTGCAGCCGCCGGAGCGGCCGCCCTCCGACAACCGCTCCCAGGCAGGGTCCACTACCTGCCCTAAGGCTCGGCCTGGGAATGCAGGTGTCGCTGCTCAAAGATCTCGGCCATAAACTGGCGCACCTGCAGGTCGAGGCCCTCCGTGGATAGAAAGACCTCGTTGGTGCCATCGACCGACTCGATAGTCAGGCTGACCGAGCCCTGCGGGCCGGCCAGCGTGAGCCCATCATGCCGGCGCTCCACCACGTCGAGTCCCAGCCCGGCACGGCCAAAGGAGAGCTCTGCCGCCTCGATGACCTGCCTCGGACTCATCAAAGTTGAGGTTGCGTACCTCACCGGTCCCTGCCTCCGGGAGCCCCTTGGGCCGATTCTGGTCAGCGACGGATGATGATCCGCCTGAAGCCTTCGGCGTAGCGTGGCCGTCCGTCTGGTGAGGGAGCCCGTGGGTCGACGTTCTCGCGCATCCGCCTCTCCAGAGCGGCCATGTCCCCAATCTGGCTGGCATGGCAGGCGAGGGCCGCGATCTTGAGATCGATCAAGTCGGTCGTATCCACCCAGAGGTCGGGCTCGTTCGTGACGGTCAGATAGGCCTCGCTCACCTGGTGCGGGGCCAGCCCCTCCGCCAGGTGCTCGGGGTAGTACAGGCGCGTTCCGGCTGCAGGGAAGAGGGCGTCCAGCGTCACGTCGCCAACCACGCGATGGTCGGCGTGGTTCGGATAGATCCCACGCGCAAAGCGCGTCGTGGGATCGGTGGTGATGACGACGTCCGGCCTGAAGCGCCGTATCTCCCGCACGATCTCGCCCCTCAGCCTCAGCGATGGCTCCAGCTCACCATCCCGGTAATCCAGGAACTGGATCTGGTGGACCCCGAGGACCCGGCCTGCCGCCCGCTGCTCCTGCTCACGGATCGCCGCGAGGCGTTCGGAGGTCATCGTCGGGTCATTGCTGCCCTTGTCGCCGCGTGTGCAGATCAGGTATGCGACCTCGATTCCCTCCCGCACCCAGCGCGCTATCGTGCCGCCGCAAAAGAACTCGGGATCATCGGGGTGAGCGACGACGACCATGGCCTTGTTGAACCGATCGGGCACGATGTCAACTCCGTTGTGGTCACCTCTGCAGCGCTTCGTCTCCCGCTCACGCGGCCGGGTGCCCGGAAGCGCAGGCGTCGGGCACCCGCCTGCATCCCGGCCCGCCCAGACCTGCCCGGACCGGCCAGCAATTCCTGTGCCACACGACCTGCCGCATCTCCGTGAGCCGACCGGCAGGATACCTGCGAACCATCGTGTGGCCTGCTTCTTGCTCATGCGCACCGGCGCACCACCGCCAGCGGTGGGCAGTGGACGGACCGGCGCCGATCACGGAGGCCCGCATGCCCGCTCAGCCAGACTCTCGCGCCCGAGAGGCGGCGTCCAGGAGCAACCTTGCCCTGCTCTCCGTACGTGCGCTGGTCGCCAGCCTGCGCGGCAGCATACTCTCCGTGATCCTCCAGCCCTTCGTGCTGGCGCTTGGTGCGCCCGTCTCCTACATCGGATGGCTCGAGTCCATCGGTGGATATCGAGGCCTGGTGCCAACTCTCGTCCTTCCCGCTGCGGGCTGGCTCGCCGACCGGCTCGGGCGCAAGCGAATCCTCGTTGCAGCAAGCCTGTTTGGGGCCGCAAGCCTCTTGCTCATGACGCTCTCGAGCCTCGAGCGAAACGCCCTGCTCCTCACCCCGGCGCTGGTGCTTTTCGGCGTGAGCGCCATAGGAGGCCCCGCTACGGACGCGCTGGTCGTCGAATCCGTCAGCCCAGAGCAGGTCGGCTATGCCTACGGCCGGTTCAGCCTGGCGGCGGCTGTGGCCAGCGTGATCGCCTCACTGGGCGGTGGCTTTGCGGCGGAAGAGCTCGGTTTCACGCCAACCTGGATCGGCATTGCCATCCTGGAGGTGCTTGCCGTGCTCGTGCTCATCTTCGGCGTGCAGGAGACGCTCGCGGTTCGACGCCGGGCGCGTGTGCCGATCCGCCAGCTGCCCCGCCTCGTGGTCGGGCTGCTGATCCCGCCTCCGGCGCTGCGCTGGCTCTATGCGGCCATCGTTATCGACACCTTCGCCTATGGCGTCGGTGGAGCGCTGCTCTACGGCTTCCTGGCCGACCGCTACGGCTTTACGCCCTCCCAGCTCGGCATCATGAACGCCGCCTACTCCATAGCCTGGATGGTCAGCCAGCTCCCGGCCGGCCGCCTCGCCGACCGCGGCCTCACCAGAGAGCTCATGATTGCAGCGGAGCTGCTCAACACCCTGATCGTGGCCATCTGGCTTCTCACCTCTCGCTTCGAGGTGTTCGTCGCCACGATGGTGCTCCTTGGCATAGTCGCCGCCCTGTGGAGCCCGGCACTGATTGCCTGGGTGAACGATCGCGTCCTGCCCGAGCGCCGGGCCGAGGAGTTCGGGCGCCTGAGCGGCGCACCGGGCGTCTTTGCGTTCCCGGCTCCTTTCCTTGGCGGCCTCCTCTACGAGCAGCTGGGATTTGCCGTGCCCATCGCCCTCAACCTGCTCGGCCTCGTTGTCGCCGACATCATCCTCGTGTGGGGCATGCCCCGCGAGCGTTAGCCTGTGAGTGCCCGGCCCAGCCGGTAGGCCTCCTCGAGGGCGCCGGCATCGCCGCTGATCGCGCCCGCCGCATCGACCCCGGCACGCAGGACCTGGCCCAGGTACCGGGCATCGAGCGTGCGGAGCCATGCCTTGACGGTGGCAATGGCGCCCGAAAAAGGCACGGACGGGGTGCCCGCCGTCGAGATAAAGGCCGCCCGGCGCGGCCGGCCGTCGCTCGTGGGCGGCAGAGGCTGATGGAGGATGTACCTGCGGGCCCACAGGCACTGACAACGGTCGATGAATGCCTTGGCCCATCCGCTGAGGCCGAGGAAGTACAGAGGCGACGCCAGGACGACCGCATCCGCCTCCAGAAGCTGCGGCAGGATGGACTGAAACCCATCCTCAACCACACAGGCGCCGCTCCGGAAGCAGCCGCCACAGGCAATGCAGGGCGCGACACGCAGCTGGCACAGCTCGATCCTCGCCACACGCGCGCCGCCGTCGGCCGCCCCGGCGAGGGCCCGGTCCAGGAGAATCGAGGTGTTGCCCCGCCGTCGCGGGCTCCCCGCCAGGCCCAACACCAGCCCCGGCATACGCTTTCCAATACCACCTTTCGGAGGCTCGGGTCCTCGCGACAATAGCCGAACGTCCCCTACCCGCGCATGGCCTCGATGATGGTGCGGCAGAAGGCTGGCAGGTCCGCCGGCGTGCGCGAGGTGATCAGGTTGCCATCGCGAACCACCTCGCGGTCCACCCACTCGGCCCCGGCGTTGGTAACGTCATCCCTGATCGCCGAGACCGAAGTCGCCGTCCTGCCGCGCAGCACCCTGGCCGAGACCAGCACCCATGGCCCGTGACAGATGGCCGCGACCACTTTGCCCGCCTCGAAAGCCTCGCGGACCAGCCGCAGCACCGCCGGGTAACGCCGCAGTCGGTCCGGCGCAAAGCCGCCGGGGATGATCACCGCGTCCACATCCGCCGCCCGCACGTCGTCGGCGCGGGCATCGACCCGGACGGGGTAGCCGTGCTTGCTGCTGTAGGTCTCGGCAGAGCCGGTGCCGACGAGGGTCACCATGGCGCCTGCCTCTTTGAGGCGGTAGTAGGGATACCAGAGCTCGGGATCCTCGTACATGTCCTCGGCGAGGACGACCACCCGCTTGCCCACAAGCTCCATGGAAGCGCAACCTCCCGTTCTCTCGAGCATGCCCCGGTCCGCGCCCTGCCGGGGCGGTGTTGCCCGCTAGCGCTGCATCTCGAACATGTCCTTGCCGGCGCCGCACTCCGGGCAGACCCAGGTCTCGGGCAGCGCCTCGAACGGGGTGCCAGGCGCAACGCCATTCTCAGGGTCGCCCTGCTCCGGATCGTAGACATAGCCACACACCAGGCACTCCCACTTGGGCATTTCCTCTTCCTCCTTCTGCCAGCCTTTGTCGGCAGGCGACGGACCGTGTCGGGGTTCGCCTCGTGTCCCTCGGCCCTCTCCGACGTCGTCTCTCAGAAAGCGCACAACCGGCCTTCTGGCGCCTCTCCAGCGGCTGCCTCGGCCACGCTGGGGCTGGCGGCGAGTCGCGCCGCCAGTGCTCCCAGCCCTATGATGAGCCAGAAGAAGGTCAGGGCGTGGGGGAAGCTGAACAGCGTGTGATCAAAGACGCCGCCGACCAGCCCGGCCGTGATCGCCACGCCCGGTCCGAGAAGCAGCGGCTCGAGGGGTCCCGCGCGTCCGTTCAGCTCCGCGGAAGCTCGTGCCCGTCTCCAGGCATCGAGCAGCACCAGGTAGAACACCACCACACAGGCGAGGAAGGCAAGTAACCCCAGCATGCCCATCTCTTCAGCGATCAGCAGGTAGAGGTTGGACACGCCCAGGTAGAGGTCTATGTCCGGCGCGTCGACAAAGCCAACCCCGAGCCAGGGGTAGCGCCCGATGAGGATCAGTGCGTCCTTGTACTCGCCGAAGCGCATCTGGGTCGCCAGGTCCTCACCCTGCACGCCCTCGACAAAGTGCGAGACATACCCCTGTGCCTGTGGCAGCAGAAGGACCAGGGCGCCCGCCAGGACGATGACCAGCAGCGCCCGAGGGTAGCGGGCCAGCCCCAGGAGCAGCAGCGCCACGACCAGCCCGACCAGGGAGCCGCGCGAGTACGTCAGGAACAGGCAGATGCCACACACCCCCATGCAGGCCGCCAGCAGCCTCCGCTCCAGGATCGGCCGCGAGGCGAAGAGGTGCGGCGCGGCCAGCCCCATGCTCAGGATGAGCATCCCCCCGAGGACGTTCGGGTCCACCGAGGTCGAGATCGCGCGGAGCGGCAGCTCTGGGTTATCTTCCACATAGCGCAGCACGCCCGGCCCGGCCGGGTAGCGGAACACGCGGAGCGCCGAGAGCAGCCGAACCGCCAGAGCCTCCGGGAGGAAGTACAGCAGGATACCCAACGCCGCGGCAGCGGTCGCGCCCAGGATGATCCATTGGGTGAGCCGCTCGGCACCACGGCGAGTGCGAACGAGGTTGAGCACGGCAAAGTAGATGGCGATCCCCAGCGGGATTTCAGCGAACTTGCGCAGCGAGGTCGCAGTCAGACGTGCGTGGCCGAGGCCGGCGACAAAAGCCGCAAAGGTGAGCAGCAAGAACACGCACACCGCCGGGGAAACCGGCGATGAGACCCACGACCTCTGCAGGCCCGTCGCCGCGCGCGTCGCCCAGATCAGCAGGAGCACGCCCAGGGCCAGGTTGAGGAAGGTCGGCGAGAAACCGACGTTGAGGGGGACACTTCCGAAGGGCAGCAGCAGCACGATGGCGATGATCACAAAGAAGGTAAACTCGTAGCTGCGCAACATCAGCAGCGCGCCAACCGCGCCTGCAGCCAGCACCGCTGCCCAGAGCGGGGTGAGAAATGCGACATAGGCGCCAGCCAGCCCCCCGACGATCAGGCAGACCACCACGGTCGTCAGCACATAGGCCAGCCTGCTGCGCGCCCGCAGGCGCTGGAGCGCATGGACCAGCGCCACACCACCCTCTCCTGCCATCAGCAAATGACGGAACAATCCTGACCCGAAGTGTAGCACAGCAGCAGGAGGCTGGCAAACAGTACCAGACCTGGGGTGTGGTTCACCCTGGGGGCAGGCTCATCTACGCTGCTGGCCAGGGCCCCCACCCCCGGCGCCTTCAGGGGCGGACAGCCTTCTTCGGTCGTAGGGCGA
>DYEI01000282.1 GCA_020725765.1 Anaerolinea sp.
GAAGGGGGCGAGGGGGAGGGGCATCTCGGAAGCGGCATGGCTGAAGGTCACCTCGGCGAGTTCTGGACGGTACCGCGAGTTGCGCTCGGAAAGGCCAAAGTCGAGCCCCTCCCGTTCTGGATTCCCCGCCCCCGCGGCGCGGCGGCGGGGTTAGGGGTGGGGGTCCTTCGCTGAGCCATGCCCTCGCGCCACGACCGAAGCAGGCTGTCCGCCCTTGAGACCCAGCCCCAGAGGGGCTTTGCCGCTTTCAGCTCCGCGCGGCGTCGCTGCCGGGTCGGAGCACCGGGCGCAGGTGCCTTGTGCCGGGCATGCTCCCGCGCTGGAGGGTCTCGACCGCTGACCTGGTCAGCGAGCCCGGGCGCCTGAGGTCGCGCAGAAGGGCGGTGACCAGTCCCCCGTAAAAGTCGCTGCTGGCGTCATTGAGGAGGAGAGCGCGCAGCACCTGCGTGTGCTCCTGGATGTGTGGCTCTGCCTGTGCCGCGATGCCTTCCAGAAGGTCGGGGCGCTCGCGCACAAGGTACTCGAGGGCTGGCGCCTTCCCTGCCACAAAGGCCGTCCGGATCTCGCCCCTTTCGATGCCCAGCCCATCGGCCAGCTCCTCGCGGCGCGCCTCATCGGCGAGGGCGAGGTTCCGCTGCCAGATGACGTAGGCGGTGTAGAGGTCGTACAGCGCCTCCAGCAGGCTCGGCGGGTACTCCAGGCTGGTCATCGGCGGCTGGTCGCTCAGGAGGCTCAGGCCACGCCCCGAGAGGTTCGTGCCGCCTACGATCAGATCCTTGAGCCTCTCGGAGCCGCTCGGCGTCAGCCACTCGGGGCTCGAGGGGAGCGAGCTCGCCAGCGGCCTGACCGCCGCCTCCACTGCATCGCAGATATCGCGGGCCACCCACTCGTTCAGGCGCGCCAGAGTCCCCCGGACCTCCCAGCCCGGCGTGCGCTCGATCAGCCGTATGGGGTCGGTGACCTCAAAACGGATGACTGTGACGAGGGTCGCAGGCTCGGCCCCCATGCCGGGCAGCGGGCAGCGGATGGTGATCTTGACCCGCTGCGCCCCCTGACTGATCACGATGACGTGCTGCGCCGCGTCGCTCCAGGGCGGCGCTGCGAACGGCTCGTACTTGATGGTCGTTCCCGGCGGGTAGAGGTTCGGCCGGCCCTCGCTATCGCGCAGACGGCCCTTGAAACAGTGTACCGCCAGCGTGCCCGGAAGGACGGTGTGCTGGAGCTTCCACGGGAAGCCGAGAGTGATGACCTCACGCACCAGGTTGATGTCGTGCTCGATCTCATAGGTCGGCGGCGCGAGGGCCGATGAGGACATCGAAGCCATCTGGCACCTCCACTACCTGTAGTGCCCGTGCTCGATCAGCCATCGGGTCCGCTGCGCCTCGAAGGCGCGATCCTCCCAGAAGTGGTTCTCAGCCATGCGGAGGACATCGGCTGCCAGGTAGAGCACTGCCAGCGCAGCCGCGGGCGTGGAGATGCTCCACCGCCAGCCGTGCAGGACGCGCATCGCCGGCAGCACCGGCCAGGCAAGGAGGACGACCGCCACAGCCACAGCGAAGAAGAGCACCCCCAGCCCCCCAAACCCCGCCCGCGAGAGCTGGCGCGCGGCCAGGCCCAGGCGGGAATCCGGCCTCATGCGACGGTGGGCCAGGTGCATGAGCGTGCCCAACGTCACGTAGATGATGAGCAGCCATGAGATGTAGGCGAGGGAGGCAGGGCTCCACCAGCCCGTCAGCACCATGTACCACTGCCGGCGCGCCGCCAGCCGCCATAGATGCTCGGCGGCGTACAGCGGCGGCAGATACAGCAGCAGGCTCATGGCGGCAAAAGTCAGCCAGTACATGCGTCCTCCCTCTGCAAGGCGCCGAGCCGGCGCAGGCGAAGGTAGCTGATGCGGTCCCGCTGCAGCGTCGGCAGGACCCGTACCCGCCCCGCACTCGCCGACAGCCACCCCCGGAACGCGATCGCCGCCTCGCGGCTCATCACCGCCAGCTCGATCTCGGCCCCGTCATCGCCGGGCCACAGCGGCAGCGCCCGCCTGCGCAGCCCCTCCATCGTCCCCTCCGGGGAGAAAGGCTTTCCTCTCCCTTCGACCAACAGCTCCTCGACGCGGGTCTCGATGGCCCCCCATCCCCGGCGGGCCACTGCGCGTCCGACCGCCTCCACCAGCCCTACTCCGAGGGCGACGGCGGGAAGCTCCCCCCGCATGGTCGCCGCCAGCACCCCGGCCGGATCGAGATCGCTGAGGTCTCCAGTGGGCTCACCCCCGGCGAGGAGGTCCCCAACCGCCACCTCGCTAGCGACGCGCGTACAGTGTGCCGGGTCCAAGAGCTGCTCCTCCAGGTACGTGTTCGCGTGGGGGAGCCGCGCCAGCTCGTCCAGTGCCTCTCGGGCTTCCCGGGCGAGGCTATGCAGCTCCTGCTCGCCATCGCGCAGGTGCTCGGCCGTGACCATCACCGCCTCCTGCAGGCGCCGGATCGCGACGTGCGCCTCGGCGAGCACAAGGCCGCCGATGGCGTTCTCGTACAGGCGGCACAGCTCCCGGACGGCCGCGTAGGCCTCCCGGCGCAGCCGACGGATCTGCATCACGACCGCCAGCAGGGTGAGAGCCGCCCCCGCAGCAAGGCCTGCCATCACCCCCGGCCAGCCCCGCCACAGGTCACTCCCAACAACCCCGAGCAGCAGGATGAACGGCACGAGCCGCGCCACCACCCGCCGGGGCGGCACAAACGCCGCCCGGGCCCGCCCCGCGGCGCTGTGTACCGGGACCATCTGCGCGCTGAGGATGTGGGTGAGCGTAAGGACGTCCCGATCGCTGTGCAGCCACAGTGGGCCCGTGCGCTGCAGGCGCAGCGCCTCGCCCGCGCGCTCGAGCGCCGCCGCCGCAGCGGAGACGGCCTCCTCCAGTCGGAGCAGGCAGCCCGGGCCGCTGCAGGCGATCCGGCTCACCAGGCTGCGCCAGCGCGCGAGGACTGCCTCCTCCCGCCGCCGGAAGTGACGGCGCAGCCCGTTGGCCAGACGGACGAGCTCCTGCGCCAGAGCGGCCTTGGCCTCCTCCTGCACCTCGCTCACCTCCGAAAAGGTCTGCTCGAGATGGCGGAAGAGGTCGCCCTCCTGACCGGTGCGGACCCGCCAGTGCCCGTGACGGGTCTCGGCGATCTGCAGACCCCACGCGTCCAGCAGCTCGTTGGCCCACTGCGGGCCAAGGCCCGCGATGCGCCGGCCCGCCTGCTTCTCCCACAGCTCATCCGGCTCCTCGGCCCAGGAGGGGTCCTTGGCCAACCCAAAGACCTCCCCCACCTCCGTGCGTGCCTCCAGACGCCGTGCCAGCCGCTCCTCGGCCTCACCCTCCTCCGCCAACCAGGCCTCCGCCAGGCGGGACAGCAGGGTATTCCGCAGCAAGGTCTCCATCTGCGGGCGAGCCACGACAATGGCAGAGGCTCCAAGGGCATAGAGGTGAAGGCCTCCCTCGCCCTCCTCCTCGAGCTCCGCAAGGGCGTTGGAGGCCAGCAGCGCGTTGAGGGCCAGGCGGACGGTCTCAAAGGGCTCGTGCCGGTCGGCAATGCGGTAGCCGAGCTTTTTGACGTGCCCGAGAGCAAAGCAGAGCACAGGTTTCTCCGGCGCATCGAGCGCCGGGAGCGCACCGAGGTCCTCACCGATGTAGAAGAGACACAGCCGGGGGATCAGATCCCCCTCGTACAGCCCTCGAAGCTGCGCGCAGAGGCCCGCGAGCAGCCCGCAGCCACGCGGGTCCTCCTGACTGACGATGGCATAGACGTTCAGTTGCGGGCCGCGCTCGCGCCCCGGGGCCAGGCCCCGCTCTACCAGGGAGAGCCACAGCGGGTGCACGAGGAGAGGGTCGCAGAGCCCGTGCAGCGCCTCGGATGACAGGTGATCGGCATGGGTGATCAGGCGGAAACGCAGCAGGTTCCCGGGATAGGCAGGCCCCATCTCGCTGCGGAACCGCTGCTCCAGCCAGCCCAGCCTTTGCCGCAGCGAGCTGCCCAGAGCCAGAACCGCCGAGGGCACCGCTGGCACAGGCGACGGCTGCATGGTCATCATCTCACCCATCGCCGCCCCCTAGCGGGCCGGCTCCTGATAGGTCCGCTCGAGCACGAGGGGCTGCGGAGCGCCGATCTGCACTCGCAAGAGATGGGTTCCGCCATCCGGCTGGCGGTCCAGGGTCAGCGTCAGACGATACTCGCGCTGGATGGCGCCGACCGTCCTGCGGTAGTACTCCTCGAGCTCGCCCGGCGCCGCGGCCTCGACGTACTGGCCGCCGACGCTCTGCACTAGTGCCTGCAGAGGCGCCGCGTCGTACTCGCTGCTGCGCAACCCGATGGCAAAGACGCTCAGACCCACCCGGCGCGCCCGCTCGGTGACCTCCTGCGCCGTATGCTGGCTGCGGTTGTCGGCCCCATCGGTCAGGACGATAATCGCCTTGCGGCCCGAGCAGCCGCTCAGGTCGCCGGCGGCGAGGTACAGGGCATCCCACAGCGCCGTCCAGTTCTGAGCCGGCAGGAGGTCGAGGGCATCGCCCGCCGCCTTGGGATCGTCCGTCCAGGTCTGCAGGAGCTGCGGCCGGTCGTTGAACCCGATCACCTCCACCCGGTCACCCGGCCTGAGCAGGTTCAGGAAGGCGCGGGCCCCTGCCTTGGCGGCTTCGAGTGGCTGCCCTTCCATGCTGCCCGAGTAGTCGATCACCAGCGAGGCATAGAGGGGTACCGGCGCCTGGCTGTAGTGGGAGAGGGAGAGGTCCGTGGCCGCGCGTCCATCGATCTCTGCCCGCACATCGCTCGCCGAGAGGCCCATTATCGGCTGGCCGGCGCTATCCTGAATGCGCAGGTAGGCGAAGAGAGTGGGCGGGAAAAAGCTGGCATCGATCCCGGCGAGCTCGCCCGTCGCGCCGGGCGGCAATGGCCTGGGCGTCGGTGCTGGAGAAGGGGTCGGGGTAACCAGCACCGGAGCCGCGGGAGTTGGCGTTGGCTGGATTTGCTGGCGCATGAGCTGCGCCATGGTCCGATAGTCGGCAAGCTGGTTCTGCTCTGCCCACTGCTCGGCCTCCCGCAGCCGTGCCTCGGCTTCCTCAAAGGGGAGGCCCTTGGCCCACTCGATCAGGTAGCGGCACTTGCGCTGCACCAGCTCATCCCGGCAGGCCTTGTCGATGGGCCGCGAGAGGCGGGCGTCGATGAGGGCGATCGCCTGCGGCCAGCCGCTCGTCTCCTCGTATATGGCCAGCCTGGGCAGCAGCTGGGGGCAATCGCCCACGAGGAGCGGATAGAAAGGCGGCAGGACGTGCCCGTAGATCAGGGCCGTCAGAGCCAGCGCCGCACCACCGAGCATCAGCCCGCCAAGGCCGTCCCGCAGGGCACTACGTGCCGGCGCCTCTTCTTCGTCCAGCTCGGGTGCCAGCTCCTCCACGGCGCGACTCCGCCGCACCGCTGCTACGACGAGCCCCGCCACCACGAGGAGGAGCGCCGCGAGCACTGCTGCCACCAGATGCAGCAGATCGTACCAGCCCGCCAGCCCCCCGACGGCGGCCATGACCAGCACCGCCACCAGGAGCTTGCGCGTCATTCCACCTCCGCAGCCCGTCCGCGCCCCGGCACCGCAGGCGGCACCGGCAGGCCCAGAAGCTCCCGAACCTCAGGGCTGGGCTCGAATCGGAGGGCCTCAAACACCCCGTCGGTGTAGAGCCTGTTTCCGGGCACGTGCGCCAGCGCCACGGCATCGGGGTCGGCGAGGGTAGCCAGCAGGTCTTGCTGGTACTCTGGCGGCAGAAGGTCCGCCCAGCGCTTCACCAGGTAGGTGTCGATGGTCACGACGCCAATGCCCCCGGCCATGCTCTCGGCACATACGAGCTGGATATCGCTGCCAACCTCGTCCTTGGCCTGCTGCAGTGCACGCAGCACATCCCCATCCAGCGGCGGAAGCACGCGTATGCGCTGATCGATTTCCGCCTCGGTACGGGGCATGCCGCCCCAGAACGGCCCCTGTTCCTCGGGCTCCCCGTCCAGCCGGCTCACGACAGCGAGGGCGTCGGCATCCGGGCCGAGGCGCAGGATAGAGGCGAGGCCGGCGAGGGTCACGCCCCGGGCCATCTCGCGCAGTGCCTGATACAGCCGCTCGCGGTTATCCGTACGGGCCGCCCTGAGCAGCGCCTCGAAGGCGGTCTGCCGCTCGGAGACTTGCTCATCGAGAGCGCGATACCGAACCATGCGGCCATCTGCCGGCGGCGGAAGCTGGGAGAGGAGCCGCTCCACCGCCCGGCGCACCACGCGGAAGGGCTCCTCGATGCTGCGGATGAGATCATCGGCCCTATCCCGAATCGCCTCAAGCGCCTGCAGGCGGGCCTCGTGCAGGGCGCGCTCAGTAGCCAGCTTGCGGTAGGCCGCAGCAGCGTTCAGGAAGGCCAGGCGCCGCCGTGCCGGGGGTTGCCAGAGGGCGCGCAGGTGCTCGTCGAGGGTGCGCGGGCAGAGCAGTGAGATGGATCGCTGCAGATTCCGGGCGGAGCGCTGCACCGCCCGGTCCAACTCGCCATGCAGTGCGAGCACCCGCGCCTCCTCCTCGCAGGCCATGGCGACAGCGTTGCGCGCCGCTCGCGCCTGCTGCAGCTCGGCCACGAGCTGCGCCAGAGCAGGCGACCCGGAGGCTCGCAGAACCGTGCTGGCTGGGACCTCGCTGCCATCCGGCAAGCGGAATCGCACCTCCGGGAGCGGAGGCCGGATGGCCTCCCGCACGCGCGCAGCGAGGGCGTCGGCGGTCGTCACGCCCTGGAGGGCTTCGAGGGAGGCTTTGTGCAGGTCGGCCGGGTACCCCTGCACCATCTCCTCAGGCGGCAGGATCGGCCCATGGCATACGGCAGCGAGGGCAGGGACCGTCGGGGCTGTGCCCAGCAACTGCTCGCACTCGGCAAGCACGTGCTGCCCGGCCCCAGCGACGACATCGTCCTCGTCCATGGTGGAGCGGAACCAGCCGCTGCGGACCAGGGTAAAGCCCCCCCACTCGTCAGCGGCGCTGCGGTTCGCCTGAGGGCGATCGAGGAGCTCGCGCGTCCTGGACGCGGTGATGGCCTGCGCCCATAGCGCGGCCAGGCTGGAGCGGAGGACCACATCGTTGCCGACCGGTGGCAGCTCCACACCCAGCCAGCGGTGCACCGTCTTGGCCTGGGTCGGAGGTTGCCGCTGGAAGGCGATGTCCTCCAGCACGCCGAGGGGCGCATTGTCGTGCACGTGGGCGCCCAGCCCGGTAAAGCTCATACGCCCGACCACATAGTGCGTCACCGAGACGGTGCGCCCCTGAAACAGCTCGCAGATCTGCTGCACCACGGCGTTGGCGATACCGCGACCGGTCGCACCGGCGTTCGAGTTGAAGACGTCTATCTCGATGCGGGCGAGCTGTCCACCTGCCCGGACGGTCAGGTCATCGATCATCGCGCGGAAGGTGTGCGCGAGGCCCTGCTCCAGTCGCGCCCGCCAGGCCAGGTAGGCCACGGCAGGCACCTGGCCCAGGCCCTTGGCCAGGTCCACCGACTTGCAGCCCATGATCGTGATGACCCGGTCCAGATGTGCGCCATGCTCGAGCCTCAGCCGGTGCGCCCCGTTGGAGGCAAAGCTCGCACACAGGCTGCGCACCGTCTCATCTCGGGCCAGGTCGATGGGCACCACCTCCGGCGTCGAGGGGATGTCGTCCGTCTCACTGTAGGCATCGATGTAGATCACGCGGTGCGCATCCACCAGAGAGGGGTGCTGAGCGATGGCCTTGAAGCAACCGCCCACCACCAGCGCGATCCGCGGCGTGCGCGGGTTCCTCTCCACTACCACGTCACTCCTCTGCGGAGGAACGAAAAAGCCCGCCGGCAAAGGCGAGCCCGGACCAGGGGCACCGGAAATCCTGCCAGGAGAGGTAAGATCGCTCACCTTTGCGACCGGAACCCCGTTCCCCCAGTCATGTCAGTCTGTGCAGCCTGCGAGGCTGCGAGGATTATAGCATACGGTTGAAAAGGGGGTCAACCGCAGAAGGCCGTCGGGGTATATCCCACAATCGTCGGTGCAATTCGGGCCTGACCGGTGCGTGTCGGCTCCATAGTTGGGCCACACCGGTTGCGCTGCCGGGTAGCGGCATATCTGCCGCCTGCGGCAGTGAAGCCACCGGCAGATGGGCCATATGCACGCATCAGGAAGGTCAGCGCCTGCCCAGCACCCTGTCATTGCGAGCCAGCCCGCAGGGCTGGCGAAGCAATCCCGCCTCCCGTTTCGCGGGATTGCTTCGGCGGCTGACGCCGCCTCGCA
>DYEI01000283.1 GCA_020725765.1 Anaerolinea sp.
CCCGCAACCCGCAATCAATGTGTGGGTCACATTAGGAGCAGCGGATGATAGCGTCCGAAGACGCGGCCGCCTCCGGCAGCGGGTCGCACTGGGCGTAAGGGTCCCACCCGGGACGTCTTCTCTTTGGGCTGTCGATGCCAGGAGGTGGCTCCTGCAGGGGAGCCCGCTGGGCCCCTTGCCTGGGCTTAGACCGAGGGGGCTGCAGGCCGTGCAGCGAGGAGATCGAGATGGCCGTAAGGAGTCACAGAGTTCGTCTGTTGTCCGACGGTGCCACGCACCTCGTACTGCTGGCTGGGTCGGCGGTTATGTTGGTCCCACTCGTGTGGACCGTCTCCACCTCGCTGAAGTCACTGCAGCAGATTGCTATCTGGCCACCACAGTGGATACCGAGACCCGTGATGTGGTCCAACTATGTCGAGGTCTTCAGGCGGGTGCCCGTGGCCCTGTACCTGCGCAACACGATGGTGATCGTATCTTCAAACGTGCTAGGATCGGTGATCACTTGCGCGCTGGTAGCATATGGCTTTGCGCGCACCCGCTTCCCTGGACGGGATGCTCTGTTCATGCTGTTGCTGAGTACGCTGATGATGCCCTATGTCGTCCGTCTGATTCCGCTCTTCGTGATCTATAACCAGATTGGCTGGATCAACACCTTCCTGCCCCTCGTCGTGCCAGCGCTTCTTGGCCGCAACCCGTTCTACATCTTTCTCTTGCGGCAGTTCTTTAAGGGAATCCCGGAGGAACTCAGTGACGCAGCCCGGATTGACGGCTGCAGCGAGTTGGGCATCTGGTGGCGCATTGTCATGCCTCTATCGAAGCCAGCCCTGGCCGCGGTCACGATCTTCGCGTTTCAGGCCGGGTGGGACGACTTCTTGCGCCCGCTCGTGTACATGGCAGGCCGGACGGATCTGCGGCCTCTGTCGGTCGGTCTGTATCTGCTGCGCGGAGGAGCCGGGCAGATTCCGGATACCCACTACATGATGGCGCTCACGACCCTCATGATCATCCCCGTGCTCGTGCTCTTTGCTACCGGACAGCGGTACTTTATCCAGGGTGTGACGCTGACCGGCCTGAAAGGCTGACCCTGCTGCACTGGCAACTGCTAACCAGGCACATTCAGTAAGAGGTCATGGATGCAGAGAGAACAGATAGGGTACTCAGCAACCGTTCCGGTCCAGGCAAGCTATGACGTTGCCGTGGTTGGTGGGGGGCCGGCCGGGGTAGTGGCTGCCATCGCGGCGGCGCGCCTCGGATGCAGTGTGCTGCTCGTCGAGCGGTTCGGCGCGCTCGGAGGCACCGGCACGAATGGGCTTGTGAACGCCTTCAACCCGTTCTCAGACGGCGAGCGGGCACTTGTCCGGGGGATCGGGCTGGAGATTCTACAGCGCGCCTACCGGCGCGGCTACCTCTCACCCCGGGTCAGCCCTGAGACCTGGGAGAAGGGATACATGCAGTGGATCCCTTTCTATGGCGAGGGGCTGAAACTCCTGCTCGACGAGATGGTGCTCGAGGCAGGCGTCGACGTCCGCTTTTTCACAACAATGATCGACGTCATCCGCGAAGGCGAACGCCTGACCGGCCTTGTCCTTCATAGCCGAGAAGGGCTCTTCGCGGTGCGCGGCCGCTCCTTTGTTGACTGCACGGGCGATGCCGACCTCACCGCCCGTGCTGGCTACCCTTGTGAGTTGGGTGACGACCAAGGCCGAACTATGCCTCCGACGCTCTGCTCGTACGTCACCAATGTGGACTATGAAGCGTACCGCTCGTTCGTGGGCAGCCCGTCCTGGCAGGAGACACTGCACCGTGCTCTTGACGAGGGCGCCTTCACCGTGTGGGATCCGCATGTGCCCGGCATATTCTTCTCAGGTGAGGATCACGGAATGCTCAATGCCGGGCACGTTTTCGGCGTCGTCGGGCTGGACAGTCAGGACCTGAGCAAGGGCATGATCCGAGGCCGGCAGTTGGCACAGGAGTTCGTGGCCTTCTATCGCAGGTATGTACCCGGGTGCGAGGGGCTTGTGCACGTGGCGACGGCGCCAATGCTGGGCGTGCGCGAGTCCCGGCGGGTGGTTGGCGAATATGTGCTGACCCACGAGGATTTCAGCGCCCGGCGATCCTTCCCGGACGAGATCGGCCGGTACAACAACCCCATAGACATCCATATCATGTCGCCTGACCGCGAGGCCTACGAGGCCTACCATACCATGTACACCCGGTCATTCAGGCTTCCGCCTGGCGAGTCCTATGGCATCCCGTACCGGTCCCTCGTGCCGCGCGGCGCCCCCAATCTCTGGGTTGCCGGGCGCTGCATCTCTACGGACCGGCTGATGCAGGGCTCCACCCGGGTCATGCCCTGTTGTTTCGTTACTGGACAAGCGGCGGGGGTTGCGGCCGCCCTATCCTGCGCCCAGGGAGTGACTGCTCAAACGCTGCATCCTGCCCTGCTGCAGCGCACGCTTCGGGAGCAGGGGGCCTACGTACCTTAGGTAGTCCAAACCCGCCACACGAAAGCGAGCCGATTGGAGGCACGTGATGTCCCGGACGTTTCTTGAGCCCGCGCGTGAGATCCCCGTGCTGACCGAGGCCGATGTCGTGGTCTGCGGCGGAGGGCCAGGGGGATTCTCGGCGGCGATTGCCGCGGCCCGACATGGGGCGCGGACGGTCCTCATCGAGCGCTACGGCTTTCTCGGAGGCCTGGCGACAGCCGGGCTGGTGGCGCCCATCCTCGGGCACACGGCTTCGCAGAGCCACACGCCCATCGTGGAAGGCCTCCTGCGGGAGCTCACGGAGCGCATGCACGCCCTCGGGGGGGCGCCGGCATGGGAGGAGGCCTGCCTGGAGTGGGGCATCCGCTTCGATGCGGAGGCCCTGAAGATCGTGCTGGATGAGCTGTGCGCCGAGGCGGGCGTGGAGCTGTGGCTGCATACCTGGCTGGCCGATGCCCTAGTTGAGGACGGCCGCATTGTAGCCGCGGTGGTGGAGAACAAGTCCGGTCGCGGGGCAGTCGCCGGGCGCGTGTTCGTGGATGCCACGGGCGATGCTGACCTGGCCGTGCGCGCCGGCGCACCGACGACGCATGGCCGCCCCTTCGATGGCCGGCCGGAGTCGATGGGCTCGTTCTTCCACCTGGCCGGGTTCGCCCCGGAGGTCTGGGACCGGGAGGAGGAGCTGCACGAGCTCGTCCGCCGTGAGATGGAGAAGGGCCGCTTTCGCTTCTACAACCCGGGGTTCCTGGCGCGCAATGCCTATCACCTGGACCACACCTCGGCCAACATGACCCGCTTCAGTGGCAACTCGGACGACGCCCGCGACATGACGGCCGCCGAGGTCTATCTCCGCCGTCAGGTATGGGACCTGGTGCGCTTTCTGAAGGGGAACGTTCCTGGCTTTGAGGATTGCTACGTGCAGCAGACCTCGCAGGCCGGACCCCGCGAGAGCCGACAGATCGTCGGTCCCTATGCGCTCACTGGCGAGGATGTGCGCCTCGGGCATAAGTTCGAGGATGCGGTCGCGCGCGGCTCCTGGTGGATCGACATCCACTGCCCCCTCGGCCACACTTACCCGGTGCATCTGTGTGTGGCCGAGTGCCCCAAAGGGGCGGACTGTCCCTTCTGGGCCTCGGAGCATGGGCGCATGTACTCCCGCAGCCAGCTCTACCCGCCGTGCGGCGACTGGTACGACATCCCCTATCGCAGCCTCCTCTCGGTGGCCATCCCCAACCTGCTGGCTTCGGGCCGCTGCATCTCGGCGACCCACGAGGGGATGGCCGGCTCGCGCGTGATGGGCACCTGCGTGGCCATCGGGCAGGCGGCGGGCACAGCGGCGGCGCTGGCCGCGCGCCGGGACGCTGCCCCGCGGGAAGTCGATGTGCAGGAGCTGCGCCGGCTGCTGCGGGAGGACGGGGCGCTGGTGTAAGCGCGGCGCTGGAGGCTGGTTCGGGGCTTGGGCATGGTAGCAGGCCTCCCGCCGATGGTGCTTTTGAGAGGCGTGACCGCTGGATGTCGTGGGTTGGGCCCCTAATGAGGACACGGGTACGAGTACACTCGTAGAGGGCGTGCCGTCTGTCGTTGTGGAGGTCTCTGTGTGGAATACCCTGCGAGTCTCACGGAACGGTGATCGGGATATCGCACTGTCCCTGTCGGAATTAAAGGAGTCTGTCTCGCGTAGCTACATTTTGATCGCTGGGGGCACAGGGTTAGCTTGGCAAGCCGTGCTAGCGCTAGGTAAGCCTGCTGAGCTTGTGCCAAGACTGGCTCCTACGATCTGGATTCTCGCCCTAACTTCGGCACTTGCCCTGATATTGCTTCCGAGGCGTCTTCTGTTGGCCCAACTCTTGTGGCTGTTGGGGCTCGGAGCGACCGGCGTGGTTGCCATCAGCACGTTTCATGAACCACTGGTTGCTCTCCTTTTCCCCCTCTTACCCCTGGTGGCAGCGATCCTCGTAGGCCCGGCGAGCGCAGTGCTGATGGAGGGGCTGACCGTGGCGGTTGCATGGTGGCTCCGGGCACATCCTGCGGCGGCGCACCTGAGTGCAGGCTTTAGTGCAGCGATCGCTGTGGAGGGTGCGATGACAGCCCTGCTCGGTTGCGCAGCGGCGCGAGGCTTTCTCGCCATCACTCAGTGGTCGCTCTCCAACTACGATCGTACTCGAGTGCTGCTTGAGCAGGCACGGGATCAGCGGCTGGAACTCAAGCAGGTGCAAGAGGACTTGGTTCAGGCAAATCGCGAACTGGCGCGGCTGAGTGATCGGCTGAAGGGCATGTATCGCGTCGCGGAGGAGGCGCGACGAGCGAAGGAGGAGTTCGTGGCAAACGTCAGCCACGAGCTTCGCACTCCGTTGAACATGATTATCGGCTTCAGCGAGATGATCGCGCAGTCGTCTCATGTCTATGGCCAAGGACTTCCGCCAACATTACTCGCCGATATTGGCGTTATCCGGCGCAATGCCCAGCACCTAGCCAAGCTCGTTGACGACGTGCTTGATCTGAGCCAGGTCGAGGCCGGACGCATGGCCCTCGCCAGGGAGCCGGCGTGCATAAGGGGGATCATCGACGAGGCGGCCGAGGCAGTTCGACCGCTCTATCAATCAAAAGGGCTCTACCTTGAGACCGAGGTATCGAAAGACGTGCCAAGTGTCTTGTGCGACAGGATACGAGTTCGCCAGGTCGTTACCAACCTGCTCGCTAATGCCGGTCGCTTCACCCAGCGCGGTGGCGTCAGTGTGAGGGCTTGGCCCGAGGGAGACAAAGTGTTAGTGAGCGTGGCGGATACGGGGCCCGGCATCGCGCTCGAGGATCAGAAAAGGCTATTCGAGCCATTCGAACAGCTAGACAATTCCATACGCCGAGCGCATGGTGGCAGTGGTCTAGGGCTGAGCATCAGCAAGCGGTTTGTCGAGATGCACGGAGGACAGATGTGGCTGCAAAGTGAGCTGGGGGCGGGCACAACTATCACGTTCAGCCTGCCAATCGAACCGCCGTCTGGAAATGAGTTCCCTGAGGCCGGTGATGTACGGCGCTGGTTCGGCCCTTACTCCCAGTACGAGCCACGCACCAGGCCCTCCAAAGCTCCTCGTCCTGCCTCGGCATCCCGATATGTCGTCATGGAGGAGGGGGACACTCTGACAAGGCTGCTGAGTCGCTACCTCCATGGACACGATATCGTTTCTGTAGAGACGGTGGAGCAGGCGATCTCGGAGATCAGCCGCTCTCCTGCGAGGGCTCTGATCGTCAACCAACCGCCCGGGATGTCGTTCCCTGTCGACCGACTGCGCGACTTGCCCTATGGCACGCCAGCGCTCAGTTGTTGGGTCGCTGGCCAGGAAGAAGCTGCCAAGCGGCTCGGCGTGGCGCGCTACCTCGTCAAGCCAGTCGTGCGCGAGGCACTTCTATCGGCGCTGGAAGAGCTCGGCAAAGAGGTGAAGACGGTGCTCCTCGTAGACGATGAGCCCGAGGTGCTGCAGCTCTTTACGCGCATGCTCTCCTCGCCAGAGCGTAGGTACAACGTACTTCAGGCGAGGAATGGGGAGTGGGCGCTTACCTTGCTGCGCAAGCGCCGGCCAGATGTAATGCTCCTGGACCTTGTGATGCCAGGCGTGGATGGATTCGAGGTCCTGCGGCAAAAGAGCTGCGATCCTGCTGTCCGGGACATCCCAGTGATCGTCATGTCGGCTAAGGACCCGTCTAGGGAGCCGATTGCCACGGATGCGCTCACTGCGACGCGCAGTGGGGGCATGTCAGTGCGGGAACTAGTGACTTCTATTGAGGCACTCAGTGAGATCCTAGCGCCATCAGCCTAACTTGCTTGTCCAATGCGGATAGAAACGCATCCCGCGTGACTGGCTTGCGCAGGAAGCCGGTAGCGCCTATAGAGAGGGCAAGTTCCTCCTGTGGCAGAACAGTGCAGACCAGGATGGGTGTCTCTGCAGTCTGAGGGTGCTGCCGGATGTGCATGAGCAGCTTCCAGCCGTCTACTCGAGGCATCATGACGTCGAGCACGATGATCCGAGGTGATACAGTCCGCATCATAGCCAGGGCCTGCTCTGGGTCGCGGACGGTTATGAGACGGTAGCGAGTGCCTGTAACATATCGTTGGAATAACTGCAACGTGTCGGCGTTATCGTCGATGACCAGCACCAGCAACTGTCCGAGGAGTGGAATGCTCAAGGTGACGTCAAAGCTCTCGGCCTGGCACGAAAAACGCAGTTCACCACCGCACAGATCTGCCAACTGGCTTGCCATGCGAAGGCAGGCTGAGCGATCGGAGCCGGCTGACTGCGTGGGGGACAGCGGCCCTGGGACACTAATCCGAATGTCGACGCTGCTGGGTGACGGTGTCACCGAGATGGAAATTCGTCTTCCGGGGGTCTCAGAGACGGCCGCGCTCAGCAGATTCAGCAGCGCTTGGCTCAGGGCGAGTGAATGCACAGCCAACTCGGGTAGGTTCGCTGCTGCAGAGATGTCAACCCAGACGCCGTGGCGAGAGAGGAGAGGTCTTGCGAGGTCCAGTACGTCGCGGAGGACCTGGCTCAGCTTGGCTGGTTTCTCGGGCGGCGTCTCGCGTAGCCAAGCAAGTTCGTCGTCGATTCGGGGACCCTCGACCTCATCAGGCCTTCTCAGTTTCTTCCCCTCATCGTGGAGCTTGGTGTCGAGGTCGAACTGATTCCAGAGTCGTGCTGCCAGCACCTGCACGGCCGCATGTTCTTTTCTCCTCAGGTGGCGGACAGACACCCCCAGCTGTCGAGCAACCTGGCGCTGATTCAGCTGCTGAACGTAACGGTGGTACAGGGGGGCGTAGACCAGCCACGCAGCGGATTCCGGTGGTTCGTGCGGGCCCGGTCGCAGCGAGTCGATGGCCTCAAGGAGAATATCCTGCAGAGCGATATATGTGTTGGGGCGATTGGCAACGCCGAACAGAGTGGCCAGTGGATTATCCCGCAGGCGATCGGGTTCGTAAAGGTGGTCAAGGGCGTCTCTCAGCCAACCAAGGAACTCTGAGTTGGTCAACATGTCCGCTTCCTGTCCGCTTCGGTGCCCCAAAACTACAGACGTAGGCCCTGTAATGCGGTATAATCCGCTAGAAACGTAACAGGGCGACGTGAGAACACAAGTGCCTCCTCGCGCACTTGTTCTGCACCAGTATATAAGCACGACTGTGTTGATGCAAGCGAGCCTTCTCCGAACGGGGTCCGCCGTGTGCTGGCCGGAAGCCGCACGCACGTGCGAGACGGGCAGTCAGGGATAGCACAAGAAAGGAGATCAGAAGATGGTGTCAAAAGGACTTACCCGCCGCGCCCTTCTGCTTAAGGTGAGTCTGGGTGCTGTGGGCGTCGCCGTAGCGAGTTGTGGCCCTGCCTCGAAGCCGGAGCCCACGAAGGCAGTCGAGGAGCAGGCTAAGGCGACCCAAGTGGCTCCAGAGCAGACGCCGCTGGCGCCCAAAGAGAAGGTCACCGTCAAGTTCATGGTGCCGGGTTCGCAGCAGGAAGACGCCGACTTCAAGCCGGTCTTTGACGCTTTTGCGGAAAAGTATCCGGACATCAACGGTGTCTACGCACCCGCTGGCACTGGCTACACGCCAGAGTACGACGAGAAACTGATGACGATGCTTGCCGGGGGGGTTGCGCCGGACGTTTTCAAGACGCTGTTCGGCAAGTTCGGCGTGCTGGGAGCGATGGGCGTCTATCTTCCGCTGGACGATTATGTGGCAGCGTATCCCGAAATAACGGACTTCGAAGACTTCTTCGAAAACCACGTCCAGGGATGTCGAATCCAGGGAAAGCTGATGGCACTGCCAAATGATGGTGCTCCTGAAGCGATATGGTACAACGTCGATTTGTTCCAAGCGGAGGGCATCGAGTTCCCCAATTGGGACTGGACCTGGGACAGGATGACGGAGGCTGCGACACGTCTCACCAAGAAAGAAGGGGACATCACGGTACAGTACGGGGTGGGCCATCCCTTCTGGCTAGAGACCATCTGGAGCAACGGTGGGGAAGTCATCAGCGAGGATGGCAAGAAGTGTCTGCTGGATAGCCCCGAGGTTGTTGAAGCTTTGACGTGGATGCAGGACCTTGTCGTGCGGCACAAAGTGTCGCCCGGGCCTCAAGCACTCAGCGAGTTGAGCGAGACCGATAGGTTCACTACTGGCAAGCTGGGCGCTTACTACGGCGTCCGCGGTGCGTTGGGAACTCTTCGGTCGATTCAGAGTTTTGACTTTGATGCTGCGCCGATGCTGAAGAGCAACAAGGGGAAGCGGGTGACTAGGCTCCTGATCGGATGGACTTCGGTCTGGAAGGGGACGAAGCACCCGGATGAAGCTTACAAGCTCGCGGCGTGGATCTGCAGCCGGGAGGGGCAGCGGCTAAGGATCAGCCGTGGGTATGCACACCCCTCGCGCAAATCGCTCGTACAGGAGGACTGGTACAGGAACTACAAGTGTGATAGATGCCACAGCACGAACGTCAACATGGTATTCCCCCAGATGTTGCTCAACGGCGAGGCCCGAGCTTGGCCTCCGTATCCCAAGGAGGGAGAGATCTTGCGCGTGATCAACACTCAGCTTGATCACCTGTGGGATGGCAGCAAGTCGGCCGAGCAGGTCGCTAGAGACATGACCGCCGAGATCGATCAGTTGCTCTGAGGGTTGCGCACGCTGTGGCTGTCCGCCAGGTTCAGGGTTTGCTGTGGCTTGCGAACCAAAGTATGCTGTGTTCAGGGGATCGCGTTGTCGATCCCCTGAACGCGCATCGGGGTGGTCATCGTTGGTGGGAAAGGTGGTAGATATGCGCTCGGTCAAGCGCAGCTCTCTACGACGAAGAGAGGAGGTGGCCGGTTGGCTGTTCGCCCTGCCATGGATTGTGGGCTTCCTTGCGTTCACTGCAGGCCCTATGACTGCTTCGGCAGTGTTTGCGTTCACTGACTGGAACATAATGCAGCCCATGCACTGGACTGGCTTCGATAACATAAAGCGCGCACTGACCAGAGATCCGCTTGTGTGGCAGTCCCTGAAGGTGACCACGATCTATGCCTTTGTAAGCGTACCCCTTCAGATCGTCCTCGGGTTTGCCATAGCACTGTTGCTAAACACAGACATTCGAGGTCTCCAGTATTACCGTACCGTCTACTATCTGCCTGCGGTGCTGTCAGGGGTAGCAGTGTCACTTCTTTGGCGCTGGGTGTACGCGCCTGATTTTGGCCTTATCAACTCGCTCCTAGCATCGGTCGGTATCAGGGGTCCAGGGTGGCTCGGCGACTCTAGGTGGGCTCTCCCAGCTCTCATCGGCATGTCTCTCTGGCATGTGGGCGGCCCCATGGTTGTGTACCTGGCCGGGCTGCAGGGTGTGCCGACGGACCTGTATGAGGCGGCCGAGGTGGACGGTGCCTCGTGGGGCATGCGTTTCTGGCACATCACTATCCCCATGATGACGCCGGTACTCTTCTACCAGCTTGTGACGGGCATTATCAACGCCCTTCAGGTATTCACCCAAGCGCTGATCATGACCGATGGCGGGCCACACAATGCCACGCTATTCTTCATGCTCTACCTCTACCGCAATGCTTTCGACTACTTCAAAATGGGATATGCATCTGTTCTTGCCTGGATCCTCTTCTTCTACATTTTGCTGCTGACGGTCCTTGTGGTGCGCTCTTCGCGATTCTGGGTCTTCTATGTTGGCGAGGTCAGGGGCAGGTAGAGGCATGAGCAAGGGAACGAGTGTGGCGATCGAGAGACGGCGCGCAGAGAAGTACGGGCGGGCTCCGCGACTGACGCGCAGGGCTAGGCGCACCTTCACAGCAGTCGTCGTGCACGGCGTACTCCTACTCGGAGCTGTCTTTCTCATGATACCGCTAGCGTGGATGTTCTCTACTTCGCTTAAGAGCCTCGGAGCGGTGTTCTCGATACCTCCCCAGTGGGTGCCCGATCCGCCGCACTGGGAGAACTATGTCGAAGTGTTTCGGGTCGTGCCGTTCGGTCGCTACGTCTACAACACCGCTTTCATCACCGTTCTCGACGTTGTGGGTAAGGTCCTCTCGTGCTCGCTCGTCGCCTTCTCATTCGCGCGACTGCGCTGGCGAGGCCGCGATGCGATGTTCGTGCTCATGCTCGCGACGATGATGCTGCCGCCCCAAGTGACCCTAATACCGCAGTTTGCCCTGTACCGTGAGCTCGGCTGGATCGACACCTACCTGCCTCTTGTCCTGCCTAACTGGTTTGGGGGGCCCTTCCTGACGTTCTTGCTGCGGCAGTTTTTCATGACGATTCCTGTGGAGTTGGATGATGCTGCAAGGATTGATGGGGCTTCGTTCTTTGACATCTACTCGCGGGTGATCCTTCCGTTGTCGCGGCCAGCTCTGGCAGCCGTGGCGATTTTCATGTTCAACTCCTCCTGGAATGACTTCCTTGGACCGCTCATTTACCTCCATTCTCAGAGTAACTACACTCTGGCGCTTGGGCTGCGTTCTTTCCAGAACCAAGACTATACGGCGTGGCACCTCCTCATGGCGGCCTCTCTTGTAAGCATGATACCGGTGCTTGCGGTCTTTTTCTTTGCGCAGAAGTACTTTATCCAAGGAATCGTTTTCACTGGCATTAAAGGTTGAGAGAGGGGAGACTGCTGACGTGGTTGCGAGAATGCCGGACCGACCGAACGTCGTCGTGTTCTTCACCGACCAGCAACGATGGGACACTACGGGCGTGCACGGGAACCCCCTCGGTTTGACGCCGAATTTTGACCGCATGGCCCTCTATGGGACCCATGTTGTGAACTCGTTCACCTGCCAACCTGTCTGTGCGCCTGCCAGATCCTCGCTCCAGACTGGGCTGTACGCGACGGCAACGGGCGTGTACCGCAACGGCATCCCCTTGCCCTCGAACATGGAGACTCTCGGTCACCACTTTCGCGCCGCTGGCTACGACACCGCGTACATAGGCAAATGGCACCTTGCCGAGTGTGACCCGGTTCCTGCGACCCAGAGGGGTGGCTACGAATTCTGGCTGGGGGCCAACCTGGTGGAATTCGTCTCCGAGCCGTACAGAGCGGTACTGTTCGATGCCGACAACAGGCCAGTTCCCTTACCGGGATATCGGGTAGATGCATTCACGGACGCGGCAATACGTTACGTGAGCGAGCATCAGCGCCGGCCGTTTTTCCTTTTTCTTTCATTCCTCGAGCCTCACCACCAGAACCACGTCGACGACTATGTCCCGCCTGATGGGTACCGAGAGCGCTATACGGGAAAGTGGATTCCTCCCGACTTGGCAGCGCTGGGAGGTTCTGCGCCTCAACACCTTGGCGGGTACTACGGAATGGTGAAACGGCTTGATGAGGCACTGGGCAGACTCCTGGATGCGCTAAAGAGTCTGGATCTTCTGGAGAGAACCATTGTGCTCTTCACATCCGATCATGGCTGCCACTTCAGGACCCGAAATGAGGAATACAAGCGGTCGTGTCACGAGAGTTCGATTCGAGTACCCATGGCGTTGCAGGGGCCGGGCTTTGACGGTGGTGGAGCAATCCGGCAGCTTGTGAGCCTAGTGGACCTTGCCCCCACGCTTCTCGACGCGGCTGGGTTGCCTGTACCGCCGACGATGCAGGGACGCTCAATGCTCTCCCTGCTCAAAGGTAAGGCAGCCGACTGGCCAGAAGAAGTTTTCATCCAGGTCAGCGAGTCGCAGGTTGGTCGCGCGGTGCGGACGCATCGTTGGAAATACGGCGTGGCGGCGCCGGACAAGGATGGGTGGAACCATGCGTCTTCGGAGCACTATGTTGAGCAGTGCCTCTACGATCTTCAAGCGGACCCGTATGAGTTAACTAATCTGATCGGATTCGAGTCGCACCGTGAGGTCGCGGCTGTCATGCGTAGGCGCCTTCTCCGTCGCATGGCTGAAGCCGGCGAGAGGGACGCGACGATCGAGCCGGCCCCATTGCGGGCGGCCGGGCAACGAAGAGTCTCTGCCAAGGAGGCCTACGACTGAACGGTCGTATGCCCCATTCGTTTCTCCCGATCCAGGATCGACGGGAAGAGGAGTGAGATGCGTATGAAGGCGCGGGTGAGGATCGATCCGGAAAGGCAGCTCGGTACGATCGACAGGAAGATATACGGTCACTTCATGTGCCGCCGTCCCGGCGTGTCCGAGGGGGGCCTTTATGCTCCGGAAAGCTCCGCGGCGGATAAGGATGGCCTTCGGCGAGACGTTGTGGCAGCCATACAGGATTTGCATCCTCCTATCATCCGGTGGCCCGGCGGGTGTACGGGGACGAGCTACCACTGGCTGGACGGCGTCGGCCCGCGTAGTGAACGGCCAAAGAAGATCGATCTCCACTTCGGCTGGGCAGCACGGTACGAGTTCGGCACCGACGAGTTTGTGGCCTTCTGCCGCAGGATCGGGGCTGAGCCTCATCTGAACCTCGCTATGGGCACCGGCACGCTGGAGGAAGCCGCGGCATGGGTCGAGTACTGCAACGGCACCCTCGACACCTACTACGCGAATCTTCGCCGAAGGAATGGTCATGAGGAACCACATGCCGTCAAGTACTGGCAGCTCGGGAACGAGATGTTTGGGCCTTGGGAGATTGGCTACTGCACCGCGGCAGAGTATGCTACCGAGGCGCGTGAGTGGGCCAAGGTTCTCCGGCGTCTGGACCCATCCATCGCTCTGATCGCTGTAGGTGGCGGCGACATGATCGCCGCTGATTGGGCACCGCTGGTCGTGCCGGAAGTTGGGCCATATGTTGACTACATTTCCTTCCACACGTACTGGCGCCCGGGCGGGAGTACAGACTCCTGGTATTCCGTGATGGCGGGGCCACATGTCGCGGAAGAGACCATAGACGTGCTTAGCGGGGCGATCAACATCGCCCGACGAAAGGACTTGCGTTGTCGCGATCTCGCGATCGCTGTGACGGAGTGGAATGCGTCTCCGGATGATGGAATGATGACACATCATCCACAGTACCACCCCTTTGGCCCGACATTCCACTTGCGCGATGCTCTGGCCGTCGCCAGCTTCATAAACATCATGCAGCGCCATTGCCGCCAAGTGCGGCTCGCGAACGTCGCGCAGACGATCAATGTGGTTGGCTTGATCATGGTGACCGCAGAGGCCGTGTGGAGGGAGCCTATCTACTGGCCCCTCTGGATGCAGGTGAGGCATAGTGGCCCTGTCGTACTAGACGTTTGGGTGGACTGCGACGGATTCGACGAGCCACCTCCTGCCGTTCGGGATACATCTGTCGTCAAACAGCGTCGGCCGCTGTCAGGTCTGTACTACCTCGACTGTTCCGCGACGCTCGACGCAGCTCGGCGCAAGCTGTACCTGTCCCTTGTGAATCGTCACCGTGACGAACCTATTGATGTCGATTTCCGTCTGATTGACCTGGCTGTGGCTTCGCAAGGGTGTGCCCATGTCCTCTATCATGAGGATCCGATGGCCATGAATACCCCTGCCAATCCTGACAACGTAATAGCCCGCACTCAGGAGGCTAAAGGGCTAGGCTCCAGTTTCGTGTGGGAATTGGCACCTCACTCATACTCGATTCTGGAGTTGGATCTTCGGTGATTCCGGGTCGAGCGCAATGGCACGCCGCTCGATGTCGTCGGCCGGAGTTCCGCACAAGCTCTGTATGCACATGAATCTCGCCCCGATGCGTTCGCCGCGCGGATTGGGGCGCACACTCGTGCAAGGAGATCTCGACAAGGCTCCTGGAGCGCAATAGCCGCGGCCTCGAGGCAGATGGGCAGGGACGAGCGCACGACTCAGGGCGCGGCCGATTTGACAGGACGAAAGCTAGAGTCGTATACCCTCCCCATGAACCCCCTTTCAGCTTCCTGGCAGCGCCTGAGCCCGCGCGGCAGGGTGTGGGCGGTGGCAGGCGGAGGATGCGGTGCCGCCGCCCTCGTGGCGCTTGTCTCCGCGGTGTGCGCTGTCCTCAGCTTTGGGGAGCGCGGGGCGGGCACCGTGACGCAGACACCCGCGGCACGGCCGACGCTCGCCCTCACCACACGCCTGCCCTCCGCGACGCCGACATGGCCCTCGCCGACGGCAACGCCAGGCGCCACGGCCACCCCGTGTCCTACGCCGAGCGAGACCCCCGCGCCGACGCCGACGGCCACGCCCCGCCCGACGCCAACTGAAGAGCTTCGCCTCGCCGCACGGGTTGCCCGCGTGGTAGATGGCGATACGATCCGGGTCGTCATCCACGGTCAGGAGTTTCCGCTGCGCTACATCGGCATCGATGCGCCCGAGCCGGATGATCCGGCGGGCCCCGAGGCTGCCGAGGCCAACCGCCGCCTGGTCGAGGGCAGGGGCGTCCTCCTGGAGAAGGATGTCTCCGAGACGGACCGGTACGGCCGCCTGCTGCGCTATGTGTGGGTCGGCGACCTCCTGGTCAACGCGGAGATGGTGCGCCTCGGGTATGCACGGGCGATGGCCTACCCTCCGGACGTCCGCTATCAGGAGTTGTTTGCCGAGATGGAGGCCGAGGCACGGGCGGCGCAGAGGGGGCTGTGGGCGCCGCAGCCAACGGCCGTTCCTTCGCCAACGGGCCGCGTGGGGTGTGACCCGAGCTATCCGGACGTCTGCATTCCGCCCCCGCCGCCCGACCTGGACTGTGGCGATATTCCCTATCGGCGGTTCCGCGTCCTGCCGCCGGACCCGCACCGGTTCGACGGGGATGGGGATGGCATCGGATGCGAGCGCTGACGCAACGCATCGAAGCAGGCTGGGAATGTGGGCCTGTCCAGGGCTTCTGGCCCGGCTGCGAGCCGGCCAAAGGTGCTGATGTGGTGAGATTGCTGCGCCAGCCTGTAGGGGTGGCTGTCTGGAAGTTCCGCCGGCAGCTGCCAGGCCTGGCAGGCTCCTACCGGGCTGCATACTCCGCGCCAACCCGGTGCGGGGCCGTTTGGGCTGTGGTGGGCTGGCGCCGCCCTGCGCGCGGCGCCAGCCCACCACAGCCTGCCTGAGGCTTGCGCCGGGAGGCGGCGGAGCGCAGTGCCTGGCTGCCGCCCGGGCACAGTGGCGGGTAGGTCTCCCGACCCCGCACAGGAATCCTGCAACCCTGGGGTGCTCGCAATGACGGCAATGGTGCCGAACAGGCCCTGTCGCAAACTGGCTTCCCACCCCACGGAGGCCAGCGCCTGCAGGAGGTAGACGTGGCGCATCCCGAGCGGACGATCGAGCTGGACAGCTTCCTGAAGCTCAAGGGCCTGGTCGGCACCGGAGGGCAGGCCAAGGTGCTGATCCAGGCCGGCCAGGTCCGGGTCAACGGGCAGGTCGAGACGCGCCGCAAGCGCAAGCTGAGAGAGGGCGACGTCGTCACGGTCGATGACCGGTCGGTCACGGTGAGGTGGGCCGAGTTCACTGGCTGACCCGGCCTCTGGCTGTGTTGCAGTCCGGCGCCCTCACCGGCCCCTGTGCTCGGAGCCGAGGGGCAGGCAGGTACGGCACGCCGTCCGCTGGCAGGAGCGGGGCGACTGCCCGAGCGCCCGGGCCTCATCCCGGCGGCCTCCGCGCGGCGCAACGCGGGTGCGCTCTGAAAGGCCAGACCCGATCTGCTCGATCGGCCTGACGCTGCAGCCCGACCTTGCCCTCGCCCTGATTCATGCCTCTCCCCATGCACTGCACACCCTTGCCCCTGTGCGCATCTTGCCCCGCATCCTGGAAAGAACATGGCACGCTTCTTGCTACTTCACGCTGTGAATGGCGACACGTTACGAAGACCAACTCGATACAGTCTGGCATCCGGGCCCCGCGGCCAAAGTCTCCGAAGCCTTCGCCTCGCCCAGCAACCGGGAATGTGGGGGCTAGTATGAGGCCACAGGCACGTCCGCAGGCCGTCTTCCTGGACCGTGACGGCACGCTGATCCACAACTACCACTACTGCCGCGATCCAAGGCTTGTTCGTCTGTTGCCCGGCGTGGGTGCAGCGCTGCGCGCGTTGGCGCAGGCGGGCTACGGGCTCATCGTAGTCACGAACCAGTCGGGCATCGCGCGCGGCTACATGACCGAGCGGGACCTGGCGGCGGTCCACGACCGCCTGCGGCGGGTGCTGGCTGCAGAGGGTGTGACGTTGCAGGCCATCTATTACTGCCCGCACCACCCGGATGGGCTGAGGGTCGGCTACAGATGTCGCTGCCTGTGCCGCAAGCCGGAGCCTGGGCTGCTCCTGCGAGCGGCGGCCGAGTGGGGAATCAGCCTGCGGCACTCGTGGTACATTGGCGATGTGCTGGGCGATATCGAGGCGGGGAACCGGGCGGGCTGCCGCACGGTGCTGCTCGACCTGGGGACCGAGCCGGTTCCAGACCAGCACGTGCAGACTCCCAGCTTTGTGGCGCGCAATCTCCCCCACGCGGCACGGCTGATCCTCGCTGCTGACGGGTACTCCCGTGAGCACGTCGAGCCCCTGCCACTCATGGCACTGGATCGACCGCGGCTCTCGCAGGGAAACCTGAGGCCTGGGGACCCCAGTCCGATCCCAACCGCTCAGTGGGCCATCCAGGCTGCGCTGGAGGGGAGCTTATGAATGGTGCGATTGCCACCGTCCGCCGCTTCGCGGGCCGGCGGGTGCTCGTTGTGGGGGACGCGCTGCTTGACGCCTACCTGCACGGCGAGGCGACCCGGGTCTGTGCCGAGGCACCGGTGCCAGTCGTGGAGGCGCGGTACCGGACCCTCGCGCCCGGTGGCGCGGCCAACACAGCAGCCAACGTGGCCAGTCTGGGCGGGCAGGTGTGTTTCCTCTCGGTCGTCGGGTCTGACGACGCATCAAGGGTCCTGCGGCACGAGCTGCGGGCGCGCGGGGTCGATGACTCGTACCTGCTGGTCGATAGCGGTCGGTCCACGGTGCACAAGGTGCGGATACTGGCCAACGGCCAGTACCTGGTGCGGTATGATGAGGGCGACTCCCGCCCGCTCTCGCGTGACACGCGTCGCCGCTTCCTGGAGCGGTTCCGCGAGCTGTTCGCAGAACACGACACGGTTGTGATCTCGGACTATCACTCCGGCATCGTTGGCCCCGCCCTGATCGAGACTCTCACAGAGTTGAACTGCCGCAGTGCCAAGCGTGTCCTGCTCGACTCCAAGAGGCCGCTGGCCTTCCGACACTGCCCCCTGAGCGTGGTCAAGCCGAACCATCTCGAGGCCGCGGCCAGCCTCGGCTGGCGCCGGGAGCGCGCCGACAATCACCTCGAGGAGCTCGGTGCGCAGCTCATGCGCCGCCTCCTGACGGAGTGGATCATCATCACTCTGGGCGAGGAGGGCTCGGCGGTCTTTGGCCGGGACGGGTCCTACTACCGCGTGCTGCCGCGGCGGGTGCCCAATGCGCAGCCGGTCGGCGCCGGCGACACCTACATCGCCGCCCTCAGCCTTGCCCTCGATGCCGGCAGCGATATCCATGTCGCGGCCGAGATTGCCGCGGAGGCCGCCGCGGTCTCGGCGAGCCGCGCCGGGACGGCCTGTGTCCTGCAGCAGGAGCTGCTGCAGCGGCTTAGCCAGCGGGGAGACCCTCTTTCGGAGGCCGCGGACCTGAGGGAGCTGGTTGAGCGGTATCGGCGCGAGGGGAAGCGCATCGTCTTCACCAATGGCTGCTTCGACATCCTGCACAGTGGCCACGTCACCTTCCTGCAGCAGGCGCGTGCTCTGGGAGACGTGCTGATCGTGGGCGTGAACTCGGACGCGAGTGTGCGGCGCCTGAAGGGTCCGACGCGCCCCATCAACAGTCAGGCGGACCGCGTGGCGGTCCTGGCGGCGTTGGAGGCCGTGGACCACGTCGTGCTCTTTGAGGAGGACACACCGGAGCGCCTGATCAGCGAGCTGCGCCCCGACGTGCACGTCAAGGGCGGGGACTATACCGTCGAATCCCTTCCTGAGGCCAGGATCGTGCATTCGTATGGCGGGCGCGTGGTGATCCTGCCGCTGGTCGAGGGCAAATCGACGACGGCCATCGTGCGCAAGATTGCACGGCTGTCGCAGTCCGTGCCGGTCCCGACTACGGACCGGGGGCAGGGCGAGGTCGCCCCGGTGGAGGCGCTGCCGCTCAGCTCGAGTGCCCAGGTCTGCTGAGGGGTGGCCATGGGGATCGCTGGCTGGCTGCAACGTAAGCAGGCTTACCTGGACTCCTGGGCCGACGCTCGCCGCATCCTCCTCGTGCGGCTGGACAGCCTCGGCGACGTCCTCCTCATGACGCCGGCCTTCCACGCCATAAAGGAGACCCGGCCGGCTGCATGCCTGACCCTGTTGACCAGCCCTGTGGGCGCGCAGATCCGCGGGCTCAATCCAGACCTGGACGAGGTGCTGGCCTACGCCTCGCCGCTCACCGACCCCTGGCTGGAGGCACCGCACGACCCTGAGCGGGAGATGCGGCTTGTTCAAGCGCTCCGCAAGCGCAGTTTCGATGGGGCCATCATCTTCACCAGCTATCACCAGAGCCCGCTCCCGGCGGCGCTGCTCTGCTACCTGGCGGGCATTCCGCTGCGCCTGGGCGCGACCGATGATGGCGCCGGTTCGCTCCTGACGACGCGCCATCACTGGCCGCCGGGACTGTACCATGAGGTCGAGCGTGCGCTGAACCTGGTGGAAGCAGTCGGTTTTCGCACGCAGAACCCCGAGTTGGTCCTGCGGGTGTCTGAGCCTGTTCGGCGGAAGGTGCTGCGACGGCTGGCCGTGGAGGGATACGACCCGTGCCGCCCGCTGGTGCTGCTGCACCCCGGCTGTGCCATGCCGGCGCGCACATATGACTGGCAGCGCTTCGCAGCGGTAGCCGACCTCCTGGTTGAGCGCCTTGGGGCGCACGTCGTCCTGACGGGCTCGGCTGATGAGGTGCCGCTCGCCGCCAGGATTCTCGGTCGCATGAAGATGCCCGCCGTGAGCTGGGCCGGCTCCAGCGGCCTGGCCGAGCTTGCCGCGCTGGCAGAGGCCGCCGACCTCGTAGTGACGAACAACACCGGACCGGCACACGTGGCGGCAGCAGTCAAGACGCCTGTCGTCGTCCTGTTTGCTGCGACCAATCCGCCGGAGCAATGGAGGCCGTGGCGCGTCGCTCATCGCTTGCTGACCAGGCCGGTCGACTGCCGGCTGTGCTACCAGCGTATCTGCCCTCGCGACCATGCCTGCCTGGACATCCCTCCCGAGGAGGTGCTGGAGGCGGCGGCAGGCCTCCTGGCAGAGACCCGGGTCGGCCAGGTTGGCGGGCGCGATGGCAAGATGGCCGGATCTGTGGCCCGCGCGGGCAGGGTGGCAAGCCTGTCATGACCAGGATTCTGTTCGTGGAGCTGCTCGGCGGCGTCGGTGACCTGGTCATCGCACTGCCGGCGATCCATGCGCTGGCCCTTTCGCACCCGCAGGCCGAGGTCTCGGTGCTCACCTTCGAGCCGGGGGCGGACCTCATCCGGGCGGACCCGCTGATCCGCCGTGTCTACACTGCGGAGCGAGGGGATCGCCGTGACCCGGAGCGGCCGCGGCGGGCCCTGGAGCGGCTGCTGGAATCCGAGAGATTTGACGTAATCGTCACCGACGCGACCTATGCGGAGATGGGCCGGCTCATCGAGGCTACCGGGGCGCGCGTGGTCACCAACCTGTGGCGCCAGCCCCCGCCCGATCAGCTGATCGAGGAGCGCTTCCTGCAGATTCTGAGCGAGGAGGGGCTGGTCGAGCCCTGGACGCTGGGGGTGAGGGCGCGTCTGGCGGTTGAGGCGGGGGACCGCCTGTGGGCCGCGGCGAACCTGCCCGGGGGTGGCCGGTGGGTGCTCCTGCACCCGCATGCGGGCATGCCGATCAAAGTATGGCCTCCGGAGCGCTTTGTGGCGCTCGGACGGGCGCTTCAGGAGCGGCACGGACTCGGGGTCGTCGTGCCGGAGGGTATCGGCACGGAAGGAGAGGTCGCCCGAAAGATCGTATCCGAGCTTGCGCCTGCGTCCTTGCTCCTTCCGTCTGGGTCGCTGCGGCAGTTCGCAGCCGCGGCGGCGTATGCCGATCTGGTCGTCGGAGCCGATTCGGGGCCGGTGCGGGTTGCGGCGGCGATTGGCGCGCTGACGATCACCCTGTTCGGCCCGAGCTGGCATGGCCGCTACGGTCACAGGCCTCCGCACGTGAACCTGCAGGGCTACCCGGAGTGCCCGGTGCGCGTCAAGGAGGACTTTACCCGGCAGCCGTGCTGGTACACAGGTCGCTGCCCGTTGGAGTGGTGGCGGACGTGCCTGGAGGGCATTCGCGTGCAGGATGTGCTCGAGGCGGCGGATTCCCTGCTCGCCATGACGGCCTGGTGGGGCAAGCCTCTGGCGGCGCGGATGCCATAGCGTGAGGAAGGCAGAGATGTCAGAGCTAGTCGAGGGATGGCGGGCTGTGCATCGCGTCCTGGCCATGCGTCTGGACAACATCGGCGACGTCGTCATGACCGGACCCGCTCTGCGCGCGATCAAAGAGACGCTGCCGGACGTGCAGCTCGCCCTCCTCGTCAGCCATGGCGCGCGGGAGGCTGCGACGCTGCTTCCCTCGGTCGATCAGGTGCTGGCCTGGCGTGCCCTCTGGCAGGATATGGGTGATCTGCCGTTCGACCCCTCCCGGGAGTTTGCTCTGATACAGACTCTGCAGGCGCTGCGCTTTGACGCAGCCATCATCTTCACCAGCTTTTCCCAGAGCCCGGACGCGGCAGCCTATGCCTGCTACCTTGCAGGCATCCCGCTGCGGCTGGGCGAACCGAAGGCCTTTGGCGGGGCGGTCCTGAGCCATGTGCCGGAGGCGGTGACCGAGTTTGCCGCGCACCAGGTTGAGCGGAACCTGCGCCTCGTGGAGAGCGTGGGCTTTCGCACCTCCGACCGATCGCTGCGGGTACGCGTCCCCCATGAGGCGCGGCTACATGTCCAGGCGCTCCTGGCCAAGGGAGGCATACCACCTGGCGCTCCCTATGTCCTGCTGTGCCCATGGACAAGCTGCCCGGCGCGCACGTACACCCGCTTCGCAGAGGTCGCCCGGCTCGTGCATCGCAGGTCGGGGCTGCCGCTCGTGGTCACCGGTGCGCAGCGGCACAGTGAGATGGCAGACTCCCTGGCTGTGGAGATCGGCGGCGGCGTGGTCAACCTTGTTGGTCAGACCTCTGTTGGCGACCTGGCGGCGCTCGTCGAGGGTGCGCGGCTGGTGCTGACGAACAACAGCGCCCCGATGCATCTGGCCGATGCCACACGCACGCCGCAGGTGGTGCTCTTTGCCGGGACCGAGCTGGAGGAGCAGTGGGCGCCGCGGAGCGGGCCGGCCCGCCTGCTGCGCCGGCCTACCGACTGCCACCCCTGCTTTCGTCTCACCTGCACCCGAGGCCTGGCCTGCCTGGACCTGCCGCCGGCGGAGGTCGCGGCGGCCGCCATGGAGCTCCTGGAGGCCGAAGGGCTCCGCAGACCGCTGGAACCGGGGGAAGTGCAAGAGTGGTAAGGCGCATCGCTGTGCTGCGGGCACTCTTCCTTGGCGATTTCCTCTGTGCCGAGCCGGCGCTGCGCGCCCTCAAGGCGCGCTTTCCGCTGGCAGAGCTGACCTTCATCGGGCTGCCTTGGATTGAGCCGTTCCTTCGCCGATACGCCTGTGTGGACCACTTCCTCGCCTTTCCGGGATGCGAGGGGATCGAGGAAGCACCCTATGACCCGGCAGCCACCGAGGCCTTTCTGGCGAGGGCGCGCGACATGCGCTTTGACCTGGCCATCCAGATGCATGGCAGCGGGCCCGCAAGCAACGCCTTTGTGGCTGGGCTGGGAGCTCCGGTGAGCCTCGGCTACACACCACACGGGCAACCGGGCCCGCTTACCAAGAGCGTGCCGTATCCAGGTGATTCCGTGCACGAGGTGCGCAAGTGGCTGGGCCTGGTGGCCCACATCGGGGCGACGGCCGCCGCGCGCCCCCAGTTGCCGGTGACAGCGGAAGAGGAGCAAGACGCCGAAAGACTGCTCCAGCCCCTGGATCGGCGCCGACCCGTGGTCGCGATCCACCCTGGCGCCCGCGACCCGAGGCGGCGCTGGCCGGCAGAGCGCTTTGCCGCCCTGGCCGATCGGCTCTGGGAGGCCTATGGCTGCCAGGTTGTCCTCACAGGGACCGCTGAAGATGCTTCGCTCAACGGGGCCGTATCCGGAGCCTGCCACGCGCCCATCCTCGACCTGACAGGCAAGACCGAAATCGGCTGCCTGGCCGCCTTGCTGGACCGGGTGGACCTGCTCGTGACCAACGACACCGGCCCCTCCCACGTCGCCTGGGCGCGTGGCGTGCCGTCAGTCGTCCTGTTCGGCCCGACGGATCCGGCGCGCTGGGCGCCCCTCGATGGAGAGCTGCACCGACCGGTAGTAAGCCCGCAGCGTGACCTTCAGCAACTGGACATATCTCGGGTGTGGCTGGCCGCTTCCGAGATGCTGGCTCGATTCCATCGGCAGCGAGGTGGCGCGTGAGGGTAGCTTTCCTGCCGGGCACGTTTCGTCCGGACCGCTGCGGAGTGTCTCACTATACCAGCCGGCTGATGGCGGAGCTTGCCAGGCGCGGCGTGGAGTGTCTCGTGCTGACGACGCATGGGGCGGCCCGACACCACGGCCGGCCGGACGTCATCGGCGTGACTGCCGACTGGGGCCGAGCCCTGCTCGTGGCCCTTCCCGCCGAGCTCGTGCGCCTCAGGCCGGATGTGCTGCACATCCAACACGCGGCGGGGAGCTTTGGATACCGGCGCCCGGTGCTATGGCTCCCGGCCGTGCTGCGCGCCGCGGTACCCGGGCTGCGGTTGGCGGTGACGGCGCACGAGTATGGTTGGTGGGAGTGGCGCCCCAGGCTCCTGGAGTGGGCCTGGCGCCGTCTGGGGCCGTGGGGCGAGGCGAGGGCACTCTGGGACCGGGAGGATGGCGCCCTGCTCACCGGCGCTGACGTGGTGATTGCAACACACAAGGCCGCCGTACAGGTGCTGCTTGACCGTCTTCCGCGGCTTGCACCGCGGATCGAGCACGTCCCGATCGGAGCGAACGTTCCTGAGGTAGCCCTTGAGCGAGAGGCTGCTCGCGCCGCGCTGCGACGACGCTACGGATGGGAGGCAGACGCACCAGTCCTCGCCTATTTTGGCTTTCTGCACCCGGTGAAGGGCCTGGAGGTGCTTCTGGAGGCCTTCCGGGGAGTGCTCTGCGTGCGGCCGCAGACGCGGTTGATCCTGGCCGGGGGGTGCCAGAGCCTGGCGCTGGATGGGGACGCCGGGCTGCGATACGAGGCGACGCTCCGCCGGTTGATCGCTCAGATGGGCCTGGAGCAGGCTGTGAGGCTCACGGGGTACCTCTCTGACGAGACGGTCTCGGAACACCTCGCCGGTGCCGATGCGGGAGTGCTGCCGTTCACGGGCGGCGTCACGCTCAAGAGTGGGTCGCTCCTCGCCATGTGGACGCACGGTCTGCCCGTAGTGGCGACCGAGCCACCGCTGGTGGAGCCGCCGCTCCGGCAGGCTTCCATCCTGGTACCCCGGCGCGACCCGCAGGCCCTCGCGGGGACGCTGCTGAGGGTGATCGACGACCCGGGTCTGCGGAGCGACCTGGCCGCCAAAGCGCGGGCCGCGGCCGCCGGGTTCTGCTGGTCCGCCATTGCGGAGCGGCACCTGCGGATATACGAGCGGTTGATCGGCGCGGGGTACCGGAGGTGCGAATGGACAGCTCACGCCTGAACATCCTGACCTGGCATGTGCACGGCTCTTACCTCAACAATCTCTGCCAGACGGAGCACAACTGGTACCTGCCAGTCAAGCCGGGCGGTCCGCCGGGATATGGAGGCCGGGGCCGCACCTTCGATTGGCCGGACTGGGTCATCGAGGTGCCGGCTGAGGAGGTGCGGCGGCTCGACCTGGACCTCATCATCTTCCAGAGCATCGCCAACTATACGGAGGACCAGTACGAGATCCTCAGCCCCGAGCAGCGCCGGCTGCCGCGCATCTACCTGGAGCACAACGTGCCGCGGCCGCATGCCGTCTCCAGCCTGCACCCGGTCGATGACCCAGAGGTCCTGATCGTGCACGTCACGCACTATAACCGGCTGATGTGGAACTGTGGCCGCACACCCACGACGGTGATCGAGCACGGCGTAAAGGTGCCTGCCGGCGTCCGCTACACCGGGGAGCTGGAGCGCGGCGTCGTGGTTGTCAACGGCCTGCAGAGCCGGCCACGCATCTCGGGGTACGACGCGGTCCTCCGGGTTCGGGAGCGCGTGCCGCTCGACCTGATCGGCATGGGGACCGAAGCTTTGGGGGGGCTGGGTGAGGTCGCCCACAGGGCCCTGCACGCCGTTGAGGCACGGTATCGGTTCTTCTGGCATCCCATTCGCTACACGAGCCTGGGCCTCGCTCTGCTGGAGGCGATGATGGTGGGGTTGCCGGTGCTCTGCTTCTCCGTCACCGAGCACCCGCGGGTGGTTCAGGACGGGGTCACGGGCTTTATCTCCAACGATGTGGAGGAGCTTGTGGACAGGATGCACCTTCTCCTGCGCGATCCCGGCCTGGCCGCGGAGATCGGCCGGAACGGGCAGCGCCTCGCTCAGGAGCGGTACAACATCGAGCGCTTTGTGCGGGATTGGGACTCGGTCCTGCGGGCCACCGCCGATGCGCGTCGGTTGTACGCGTTGGCGGGGTGGGAGGGCGGGCGATGAGGTACCGGGGCAACATCGCCATGATCAGTGAGCATGCCAACCCTCTGTCGCTCCTGGGCAGCGAGGACGCGGGCGGGCAGAACGTCTACGTCTACGAGCTGAGCCTTGGGCTCGCCCGGCTGGGCTACCGCGTGGACGTGCTCACCCGGCGGGACGACCCTCGGCCTCCTGAGGTGGTGCGCCTCGGGCCCGGGGTGCGCGTGGTGCACGTTCCGGCGGGGCCACCGGCCTTTATCCGGAAGGACGATCTGTGGGAGCACATGCCGGCCTTCATGGAGGGGTGCTACACCTACATGGTGGGTCAGCGCCGGGGCTACACCCTGATCCACAGCAACTTTTGGATGAGCGGTTGGGTGGCGTGTGGGCTCAAGCTCAGGCTCGGGCTGCCCGTCGTGCACATCTTCCATGCGCTCGGTGCGATCAAACGACTGGAGCAGGGGCGCGCGGATACGAGCCCTCGCGACCGGCTCCGTGTGGAGCGGCGCATCCTGCGCGAGGCCGACCGGATCCTGGCCCAGTGCCCGGCAGAGGTTGAGGACCTCAAGCGCTACTATGGCGGCGACCTCTCCCGCGTGTGCGTTGTACCCTCGGGGGTGAACACCCGACGCTTCCGCGTCGTGCCGCAGAGCCGGGCCCGGGCCAGGCTGGGCGTCGGACCGGAGGAGCAGGTCGTTGGCTACATCGGCCGCATGGTGCCGCGCAAGGGCGTCGACACGCTCATCCGCGCCTTTGCCCGGCTGGTGGCGGAGCGGCCGGGCGCGCCGCTCCGCCTGATGATCGTCGGCGGGGAGTGTCGCAATCCGGAAGAGGACACGAGCACGGAACTGGCGCGGCTCAAGGGGCTCGCCGAGATGCTGGGCGTCGCCCGGCACATCTGGTTTGTGGGGAAGCGGCAGCCGGACGAGCTTGCCGAGTACTATGGCGCCGCCGACATTATGGTCAGCGTGCCCTGGTATGAGCCGTTTGGTCTGACTCCCCTGGAGGCTCAGGCCTGCGGTCGGGCGTTCGTTGGCTCGGCGGTTGGGGGCATCACCTTCACGGTGGTCGATGGGGTCACGGGCTTGCTCGTTCCGCCACGCGACGACGCCGCACTGGCCGAGAAGCTGGCCCTTCTTCTCGACAACGCCGACCTCAGGCGGCGCCTTGGCCGGGCGGCGCGCCGCAGGGTCGAGCGCGAGTTCACCTGGGCGAAGGTGGCCGAGCGCACCGCCAGCGTCTATGAGGACCTGCTGGCGGGCCTCATCCCGGTGCCAGCAACGGCCGTGCGTGTGGTCCCGACCTGAGGGGCACCGTCATGCCTCAGGTCGAAATCCTCATCCCAACCTGTGGCCGCAAGACCGCCCTCGCCATCACCCTGACCGGGCTGCTGGCACAGACCTTTCGCGACTTTGCGGTGCTCATCGCGGATCAGACCGAGGATGAGCCCTACCTCGAGAGCGGCGAGATACGCTCTCTCCGCCTCGCGCTCGAGTTGCGGGGCCACGCCGTGCAGACCCTGGTCAACCTGCCGCGCCGGGGCATGGCGCAGCAGCGCCAGTTCCTGCTGGAGCGTGCCCGCGCGCCCTATGTGCACTTTTTGGACGACGATGTGCTCCTCGGGCCGACGATGCTGGAGCGGATGGTGCAGGTGCTGCGCAGCGAGGGGTGCGGATTTGTCGGCGCGGGGGTGAGTGGCCTGCGCCATCTCGATGATCTGCGCCCCGGTGACCTGGACTCCTTCGAGCCCTGGGAGGGCCCGGTGCAGCCGGAACCTCACACCTGGGAGACGATCCCCTGGGAGCGGTATCGGCTGCACATCCGCGACAACCCCTGGCACCTCACCCGGCTGTATGCCGCCGATGGCCGCACGGTGCGGTACAAAGTGGTGTGGGTGGGGGCCAACACTCTCTACGACCGTGAGAAGCTGCTGAGCGTCGGCGGCTTTGGCTGGTGGACGGAGCTGCCACCCAACCATTCAGGTGAGGAGGTCCTGGCGCAGTTGCTCCTTGCCCGGCGGTATGGGGGCTGCGGCATACTCCCGGCCGAGGCCTTTCATCTGCAGGTGCCGACGCAGACAGCAGAGCGGGACGTGAAGGCGGATCACATGTTCCCGAGGCTGGCGCCGCTCCTTGCGCCCTTGCCGGGGGAGGATGCCGCAGGGGGCGGAGCGCCGCCGTAGCCCGTTGTGCCCCCGCTGCGCGCCCGCAAGGCGGAGCTGCCCCCCATCTCCCCATCCCCCTTCCCCGCCGAGGCGGCGGGGAAGCGGGCGTCTTATGTTATGGATGGGCTCGACTTTGGCCTTTCGGGGCGCGACCCGCGGTACCGTCCAGAACTGGCCGAGATGACCTCCAGCCATGCTGCGTCCGAGATCCCCCTCCCCCTCGCCCCCTCCCC
>DYEI01000284.1 GCA_020725765.1 Anaerolinea sp.
CCAGAACTCGCCGAGATGACCTCCAGCCATGCTGCGTCCGGGATGCCCACCCCGATGGGCGGGGCTCGCGACAGCCTACCTCCGTCCCATGCGCTCAACGCGAGGCTGAACACCTACGCGTGCCTCAGGCATTTGCAAAACGGCGTCGCCTGAGTTAACATAGCACGTCCGTGCCGCCGTGCCGGTTCAGACCCTGTCCAGGAGACTCGATCGACCTTGCTGAGGCAGCTGATACACAATGGGGTAGTTGTTCCTACCCCGCCTGGTCCGTACAACCTCATACTGACGATCCGCGGTCAGAGGATCGCGCTCACGCCAGAGCAGGAGGAGATGGCGCTCGCCTGGGCGAGGAAGGTGGGCACCCCCTATGCAGAGGATGCGGTCTTTGCGCGCAACTTTATGGCCGACCTGAGCGCGGCCCTGGGAATCGAGCCACCTCTGAAGCCCGAGGAGGTCGATTTCGGCCCGGCCATAGCCGTAATCGCCGCCGAGCGGGCTGCCCGCGAGGCCCTGAGCCGCGAGGAGCGCAAAGTCCTTGCTGCGCAGCGAAAGGCCGCTCGCGAATCCCTGCGCGAGATCTACGGGTACGCCATCGTGGATGGCGTGCGAACCGAGCTGGCCACCTATCTCGTGGAGCCCTCGGGGATTTTCATGGGGCGAGGCAGGCACCCGCTGCGCGGAAGGTGGAAGCCCGGACCCAAAGAGAGCGATATTACCCTCAACCTGAGCCCCGATGCGCCCAGACCCCCCGGCGAGTGGCAGGCGATCGTCTGGGAGCCCGATTCGATGTGGATCGCCCGCTGGAAGGACAAGCTGTCGGGCAAGACCAAGTACATCTGGCTGGGCGATTCGGCCTCCATCAAGCAGCGTAAAGAGGCGCTCAAGTTCGACCAGGCGACCGCGCTCGATGCCAACCTGGCCCGCGTGCGGGCTCACATCGAGGCCGGCCTGGCGGACCCGGACCCGCGTCGTCGCATGGTGGCTACCGCCTGCTACCTCATCGACCGGCTCTGTCTGAGAGTAGGCGACGAGAAGGACCCCGACGAGGCCGACACCGTCGGAGCCACCACGTTGCGGCCGGAGCACATCACGCTGCATGAGGATGGCACGGCCGAGCTGCGGTTCCTGGGCAAGGACTCGGTGCTGTGGCACAAGCGGGTCAGCCTTCCGCCCCAGGTGCTGGAGAATCTGGCCGAGCTCTGTCGCAATGCCCGACCGAGCCGCACCAGCCGGGAGAACGCCGCAGCCAACAAGCCGCAGCTCTTCCCGGACATAGCGAGCCGCGACGTTAACGCCTTCCTCGGTGAGGCACTGCCCGGGCTCACAGCCAAGGTCTTCCGAACCCGGCATGCCACCGCGGCGGTACAGGAGAGCCTCTCGGCCTCGAGAGTGAGGGCGGAAGATCCCGAGTATAAGAAGCGCGAGGCTGCGATGCGGGCCAACCTCGCCGCGGCCACGCTGTGCAACCACTACAAGAAGGCGCCCGCCAACTGGGCGGCACGGCGCGAGAAGGTGCAGGCACGACGCCAGCGCCTTGCCGACCGGGTCTCGAAGGTGAGGGAAGAGGTCCGGGCGGCGTCCGAGGCGCTCGCTGCAGTGCAGGCCGAAGCGCGAGAGCGGCAGGCAAAGGCCAGGTCTCCGGTCGCCCTCGAGCGCGCCACGGCAGCTGCCACCCGGCGGATAGAGAAGGCCCGGAAAAAGCTGGAGCAGGCCCGCGAGAGGCTCCGCCGCGCCGAAGAGGCGCTCGACCGGTTCAACAGCCAGGCGACTATGGCTTCCAAGGCCCGCACCTGGAACCTCGGGACCAGCCTCAAGTCGTACATCGATCCGCGCGTCTACTACCGTTGGGGGCAGACAGTCGACTACGACGTGCTGGAGGCATACTACCCCCGCACCCTGCGGACCAAGTTCGCCTGGGTCAGGGAGGGCAACGGTGAGCCGGAGGAGCCAGAGGGGCGAGATATGCTGGTGCCCGAAGAGGTCAACGAGTAGGGCCGAGGCAGGCCGGCAAAGCCAGGGGGCGGGCCACGTCTGTGGCCCGCCCCCTGTTGCATGATCACGACATGGAGGGGCTACGAAGCCGCCCTGACCTTGATCTGCTTGGGCCTGACCGCCTCCGCCTTCGGAATGGTGAGGGTCAGCACCCCCTTCTCGAAGGTGGCCTCGGCCTTGTCCGCCTCGACCGGCACGTTGATCCGGAGCTGGCGATAGAAGGGTCCAAAGCGGCGCTCCTGGAACAGGTACTGCACGTTCTCGATAGGTGGCTTGGTCTCACCCCTGATGGTGAGCGTGTCGCCGTCGATGGTGATGTGGACATCATCGGGGTCAACCCCCGGGATGTTGGCCATGACCACCAGCTCGCCATCGGTCGCATAGGCGTCGACGGGCAGTGAGTAGCCCCTCTCGGCGTAGCCAGGCCGAAGGGGACGGACGAACGAGTCCTCAAACAGCCGGTCGATCGCGTCTCGCAGGCTCAAGAACTCATCAAAGGGCTCTCTCGTGACCATACTCATCGTTGCCTCCGTGCAGCCGGGCCCTGCGACGGTGCGCAGGGCCCGGGATACGGGCGGCGCGGCGTCAGCCACGCCGCGGGGACGCCGTTACTTGGCCTGAACCTTGATCCCCTTGGGGCGGGCCTCCTCGGCCAGCGGCAGGGTCAGGGTCAGGATGCCGTTCTCGTAGGTGGCGCTTGCCTTGTTCGCGTCAACAGGGTTCGGCAGGGTCAAAGAGCGGCTGAAAGCGCCAAACCGACGCTCACGGCGGATGACGTTCTCTTCCTTGACCTCTTTCTCCTCCTTGGTCTCACCCTTGATGGTAAGGGTGTTGCCAACGACGGAGACGTCAATGTCCTCGGGCCGCACACCGGGGATGGCCGCCTTGACGATCAGGTTGTTGTCCTGCTGGTAGATGTCCACCGGAACGGTCCCGGCGGCGGGCAGGCCCAGCAGGCGGCCTGGCCGGACAAAGCTCTCCTCGAAGAGCCGGTCCATTGCGTCCCGCAGAGACATCAGTTCGCTGAAGGGCTCCCAACGGGTGATACTCATCGCACACCTCCTCAACTTGAGTTGAAAGGGCACAGTGCGTATCATCAACCCTGCCGCCCTACGCCTCCATTATAACAGTGGTTCCAGCCATTGTCAATACCCTTTAGGGCTTTTTTGGAAGGTTTGCTCTTAATTTAAGGCTCAGTCATCTTGACAATGCCAGGCTCAAGGTTTATAATGGGGTTGCTCAGGCAGGACGCGGCACGCTTTGCAGGCCGCATGAACCATGGCCAGCAAAGCGCCTCCGCTTGCAGATGTGGGTGAATCGATGAAAGAGAACCAGGGTGCCAGGCAGCCAACCGAAGGGCTCCCCGAGCGAGAGCCCGAGACCGTCGAAGAGGCCCTCCGTCAGGAGCTGGCCCAGGCCAGGCGCGAGGCCGCAGAGTACCGCGACCTCTACCTGCGCACACTCGCCGAGAGGGAGAATGCCCGCAAGCGCCTCGAGCGCCTCTACGAGGAGCGCCTCGGGGAGGCAAAGCGGAGCCTCCTGCGCCAGGTCATCGCCGTTGCCGACAACCTCGAGCGCGCCCTTGCCCATCAAGAGGCCCGCGAAGGGCTCGTCGAGGGGATCCGCCTCACCTATCGGCAGATTCAGGACCTGCTCCGCAGCTACGGCGTGGAGCCCATACAGGCCCTCGGCCAGCCCTTCAATCCTGCGGAGCACGAAGCGGTCGCCCTTGTGGAGGGCCCGGAGCCGCCGGGCACGGTCGTCGCCGAGGAGCTGCGAGGGTACCGCCAGGGTGAGTACCTCCTGCGCCCGGCCCATGTGCGCGTCACTGCTGGCGAGCCGGACTGACACCGAGAGCACGCTGCCGACTGTGGCAGCCAGGGGTTGAGCAATGGAGTACAAGGACTATTACAGGATTCTCGGCGTTGACCGCAACGCCAGCGAGAGGGAGATCAAGCGAGCCTACCGACAGCTCGCACGAAAGTACCACCCCGACGTCAACCCGGGCGACCGCACGGCGGAAGAGCGCTTCAAGGAGATCAACGAGGCCTACGAGGTGCTCTCAGACCCCGAGAAGCGCCGCAAGTACGACGAGCTCGGGGCCACCTACCGCCAGTGGGAGCGAATGGGGGGCCGCCCCAGTGACTTTGACTGGACTCAGTGGATGGCGGGAGGCCCGGCCGGCGGCAGGATCCACGTCGAGTACGGTGACCTCAGCGACCTCTTCAGCGGCGGCTTCTCCGAGTTCTTCCAGAGCATCTTTGGCGGTATGGGCCCGACCATGGCCGGCGCTGAGCGCCGGACGGGTCCCACACGAGGCCGCGACGTTGAATACCCGGTCCAGATCACGCTCGAGGAGGCGTTCGCAGGCACCACACGCCTCGTCCGCACCGACGGCCGCACCCTTGAGGTCAAGATACCGCCCGGAGTCCGCACTGGCTCGCGCGTCAGGATTGCTGGCGAGGGCGGCCCGGGCCGCGTCGGCGGCGCCCGCGGCGACCTCTACCTGGTGATCGAGGTCCTGCCCCATTCTCGCTTCAAGCTCGATGGCGACGACCTGCGCATCGAGGTCCCGGTCGACCTCTACACGGCGGTCCTCGGGGGCGAGGTGCCCGTGCCAACGCTCAAGGGGCAGGTGATGCTCAAGATCCCGCCCGAGACGCAGGGAGGGCAGGTGTTCCGACTCCGCGGGCAGGGCATGCCCCGGCTGCGGGACCCCTCTTCACGCGGCGACCTGTACGTGGAGGTGAAAATCGACGTGCCACAGAAGCTCAGCGAGAAGGAGAGGGAGCTCTTTCGCCAGCTCGCTCAGCTCCGGCGGCGCTAGCCGCTCGCGGCGGGCGCGGTGACCCGCCAGCGACCGGCGCCAACAGTCCAGCGGCGTAACCTTGTTGCAGCGGCATGTTCCTTGCTCCACGACTCCGTACCCTGGCTCCGAGAGGAGACTGTTCATGAGGAGTAGGCTGCGAGCCCTTGTGGCTGCAGGGGTGCTCGTGCTGGGCCTGTTGTCGTGTGTGCCCTGTGGCGCACCAGTGGGGACGGCACGCCGCTCCCCGGAGGTCACTCCGTCGGCGACTGCTCAGGTCGCGCCGCCCGGCCCTGCCGGCTCCCTGCGCGAGCAGGAGCAGTTGCTCGTCGAGCTCTACCGCCGGGCCGGACCGGCCGTGGTGAACCTGCGTGTCACCAAGCACGCCGATGCCGGCTTTCGCTTTCAGCCAGAGGCGGGCGAGCCACCAGAGGAGCTGGTACGCGGACAGGGCTCGGGCTTTGTGATCGACCGGGAGGGGCACATCGTTACCAACTATCATGTGGTCGAAGGGGCCGAGGAGGTGCTGGTCATCTTCAGCGATGGCGATCAGGCCCGCGCCACTGTGGTCGGCACCGACCCCGATAGTGACCTCGCCGTTATCAAGGCCGATCACCTGCCCGAGTTGGAGCCGCTCGAGCTGGCCGAGTCCGACGAGGTGCACGTCGGCCAGCTGGCCATCGCCATCGGCAACCCGTTTGGCCTGCAGGGCAGCCTGACGACCGGTATCGTCAGCGCCGTCGGGCGCACGCTGCCTCTGGGGCGGGAGTCGACTACCGTCGGAGGGCGCTTCTCGATCCCACGCATGATACAGACGGACGCGGCGATCAATCCCGGGAACTCGGGGGGCCCCCTGCTCGACTCCTCCGGTCGCGTCATCGGCGTGAACACAGCCATCAACGCCCGAGAGGGAGTGAGCTCTGGCGTGGGCTTTGCCGTGCCGGTAAGCCTGATCCGAAGGATTGTGCCCCAGCTCATCAAGGAGGGACGCTACAGCTACCCGTGGCTGGGCGTAACCGGCCGCGACGTGAACCCGGATATCGCCGAAGCCATGGGCCTGACCGAGCGCCGCGGGGCCCTCATCGTGGACATCATCAAGGGAAGCCCTGCCGAGCGAGCCGGCCTGCGCGGCACCAGCCGCACCGTCACGGTGCACGATACGCAGTTGGACATCGGCGGCGACGTCATCATCGCCATCAACGACACGCCAGTGAGGCAGTTCGACGATGTGCTCGTCTATCTGATCGAGCGCGCCAGCGTCGGGCAGCGACTCAAGCTCACCGTGCTGCGCAACGGCACTCCGCAGACCGTGGAGGTGCAGCTTGGCGAGCGCCCGAGGGACTAGGCCAGATGGCGAAGAGCTTCCGGCCACACGCGCGCTCTCTCCCTGACATGCGCTGGCTTGGATGGGGCAGGTGCCCGGGCCCGCTATGGCCTGTGAGGGGCAACTGAGGTCCGGGCACCCGCGAGCCCCAGGAGGGGTGTGGTACTATGCGGAAACCTGGCTTGATCGCTGCTGTGGTGGCGGCGCTCGCCGTGGCGCTGGCCGGCTGTTGCTTCACGGGCCAGACGGCGCGCACCACCCCGGCCCCGCCGACCGCTGGGCCGACGCAGACCCCCATCATAGTGATAGCGACGCCCACGCCCGGGCCGCTGGTGGTGGGCCTTGAGGGCCTTTCGCTTGCCGATATCGTCCGCGCCGAGGAGGCACTCGTCGCCGACATCTACGACCGGGTCAGCCCGGCTGTCGTGCATATCACCAGCCGCGTCATCGAGATGGACTTTTTCTTCGGGCCGATGCCGAGCGAGGGCACCGGGTCAGGATTCATCATCGACCGAGAGGGACACATTGTGACCAACCACCACGTCGTCGCCAACGCGGATAGCGTCGAGGTAACCCTCGCCGACGGCACGGTGCTCCCGGCGGACGTCATCGGGACGGACCCCGGGAACGACCTGGCACTCATCAAGGTCGAGGCCATTCCCGAAGAGCTGCAACCCGTCGAGCTGGGCGAGTCCGCCAGCCTGAGGGTCGGCCAACGGGCGATCGCCATCGGCAACCCCTTCGGGCTCGACCGGACGTTGACAGTGGGGGTCATCAGCTCGCTGGGCCGGCCGCTGGAGATCGACAATCAGGTCATCTATGACGTCATCCAGACCGATGCGGCCATCAACCCCGGCAACTCGGGCGGCCCCCTGCTCGACTCCGGCGGTCGGGTCATCGGCGTCAACACCGCCATCCGCAGCGGAGCCGAGAACATTGGCTTTGCGGTGCCGGTCGACACCGTGCGCCGCGTCATTCCCGAGCTCCTGACCCACGGCCGGTACCGGCACCCCTGGGTGGGATTTGTGGGCTACTCGATTACGCCCGGCCTCGCCGAGGCCCTGAAGCTTCCGGTCCAACAAGGGGTGCTCGTGGCCCGCGTGGCGCCGAGCAGCCCGGCAGCGCGCGCCGGCCTGCACGGGGCCACGCGGCAGGTACGGGTCGGCAACTACCGGGTGCTGGCGGGTGGCGACATCGTCACCGCGATTGACGATCAGGCTGTGACCAGCACGCGCGACCTCGATCGGTATCTCGAGTTGCAGACGCGGGTCGGTCAGGTCGTTGAGCTGACGGTGCTCCGCAACGGGCAGGAGCTTGTGCTATCGGTCGAGCTCATCGAGCGGTCGTGAGGCCAGAGCCGGCGGCTGCCTGAGGCAGAGAAGAGTGTTGAACTGGGGTTGGAGAGGATAGTCCATGTCAGCAAGGTCAGCCAGGAGAGACAGAGCCGAAGAGCCCGGCCTTGACGAGCCCTGCTACGTGATCAGCGTCGCCGCCAAGCTCGTCAGCATGCACCCGCAGACCCTGCGCTACTACGAGCGCCTCGGCCTCGTCGTACCGTCGCGCTCTCGCGGCAAGGTCAGGCTCTACTCGCCTCGAGACATCGAGCGGCTGCAGCGCATCGCGCGCCTGGTCAACGAGTTGGGTGTGAATCTGGCCGGGGTCGAAGTCATCCTCAATATGTCGGAGCGCATGGAAGAGATGCAGCGCGAGATGGAGGCCATGCGCGCCGCCCTTGAGGCTGAGGTCGAACGTCTGCGGCGGCTGGTCGACGAGAGATCGCGTAACCTGCCGACCGTTCTCCGAGGGCAACTACCCAGCGGTCGCCTGGCAGGTGAACGAAATGAGGAGGAGTCGTGATCTCCCAGACGGATCTGCGCGAGCTGGCCCGCTTTACCGCGATGAAGGCGCCTGTGCTCAGCGTGTACCTCAACACCGATCTCTCTCAGCAGCAGAAGGACCAGGTAAAGCTGGTGGTGCGGGACCTCTCCGAGCAGGCCCGCGCCGCCGGGGCCAGAGAAGAGGACGTGCAGCAACTTGCCCGGTTTGTGGACGTGGGCTACGACTGGCGGGGGCGCGGCCTCGTGGCCTTCTCCTGCCAGGCCGAGGGCCTGTGGGAACCGTTTCCCCTGCCCGTGCCGGTCCGGAACGCCGTCTTTGTGGGGGACCAGCCCTACCTGATGCCGCTGAGCAACCTGCTCGACCAGTACGCGCCCTACGTGGTTGCTCTGGTGGACCAGGAGGGCGCAAGGCTCTTTCTGATCGACATGGGCGGCATCGCCAGGCAGGAGGAGGCCATCGGCGAGCCCATCAAGCGCCAGAAGCAGGGAGGCTGGTCCGCCGCCCGTTTTCAGCGGCACGAAGACAAGATTGCAGAGCGGAACATGAGGGCGGCGGTGGCCGCGCTCGGACGTTTCTGCGAGGCCTACGGCTGCTCGCGTCTCGTGCTTGCCGGGACCGACGACAACGTGGCCCGCTTCCAGGGCTTCCTGCCCTCCGAGCTTCGGCGGGCGGTCGTGGCGACAATGCCGGCGGAGCCAGGGGCCCGCGTGCCGGCTATCGTGCAGCGCTCGCAGGAAATCCTGCACGAGCTCGAAGAGGAGGAGGAGCGCGGCCTCATCGACAACCTGATCACCACCGCCCTCAGCGGGGGGCCGGCCGTCGTTGGCCTTCCCGACACGCTCTTCGCCCTCCAGGAGGGCCGTGTGCTGACCCTCGTCGTTAAGGAGGGCCTTACCGCGCCGGGCTTTGTGTGCCCGAGCTGCGACTATCTCTACATCGACGAGAGCCAGCGCTGCCTCTTCTGCGGCACAATGGAGGCGCGCCGCGTGCGCAACGTCGTCGAGCGGGCAATGCACAAGGCTTACCTCCAGGGAGCCAGAGTCGAAACCGTGCTCGAGAGTCCGGCCCTGGCCAGGGTAGGGCATATCGGCGCTTTCTTGAGATACTAGCGGGAACGCCGCTCAGATAGGGTCCGCGGCCGATGAGGAGCGAGCCGAGGCATCACCGCCCCGGCTCGCGCGGCCGGCCCCCGGCGGGTCCGGGGCCCTGTGGGCGGGCTCCCGGGCGGCGTTGGAGCCGGAGCGCCCTGAAGGGAACCGGGGCGCTCCAGGGTGCGAGCAGGGCGCACCGGAGACGGCCTACACCCGGCGCACAGTCGCACCCTTTCGGCGTATGGGTTCCAGGGTAGGCGTCTATGAACATCAACAAGTACACAGAGAAGGCACAGCAGGCTATCCTGCAGGCACAGGAGCTGGCCACCGGGTACAGCCACAGCCAGATCGATCCGGAGCACATCCTGCTTGCCCTCGTGCGGCAGCAGGATGGGGTTGTTCCGCAGGTGTTGAGCAAGATGGGTGTACCCCCTCAGAGGTTCGAGAATGGCCTCAGCGCCGTCCTCGAGCGCCGCGCGAGGGCGTATGGTCCTACGGTGCAGATAGGGCTCTCTCGCGAGGCGGTCCAGCTCCTCTCCCGCGCCGAGGCCGAGGCCTCGACCATGCGGGACGAGTTCGTATCCACCGAGCATATCCTGCTGGCCGCGGCCGGCGAGCGGACGGGCGATGTCGCGCGGCTGATGCAGGAGCTGGGGATCACCCACGAGCGCATCCTGCGCGCCCTCACCGAGATCCGCGGCTCGCAGCGCGTCGTAGACCAGAATCCGGAGGCCAAGTACCAGGCCCTCGAGCGCTATGGGCGCGACCTTACGCAGCTCGCCCGACAGGGCAAGCTTGACCCGGTCATCGGGCGCGAGCAAGAGATACGCCGCGTCATCCAGGTGCTCGCGCGGCGCACCAAGAACAACCCGGTCCTCGTCGGCGAGGCAGGCGTCGGCAAGACGGCCATCGCCGAAGGCCTCGCCCAGCGCATCGTGCGCGGAGACGTGCCCGAGGGCCTGAAGAACAAGCGCATCGTGGCGCTCGACCTCGGCGCCCTGGTCGCGGGGACCAAGTACCGCGGCGAGTTCGAAGAGCGGCTCAAGGCCGTCCTCAAGGAGGTAACCGATTCCCAGGGCGAGATCATCCTCTTCATCGACGAACTGCACACCGTCGTCGGTGCCGGCGCGGCTGAGGGGGCCATGGATGCCTCCAACATGCTCAAGCCGATGCTGGCGCGAGGCGAGCTGCACTGCGTCGGAGCGACCACGCTGGACGAGTACCGCAAGTACATCGAGAAAGATGCGGCCCTCGAGCGCCGCTTCCAGCCCATCATGGTCGACGAGCCGACCGTCGAGGAGACGATCTCGATCCTTCGCGGCCTGAAGGAGCGCTATGAGGTGCACCACGGCGTGCGCATACAGGATGCGGCCCTCGTTGCGGCAGCGGTCCTCTCCCAGCGCTACATCACCGACCGCTTCCTGCCGGACAAGGCCATAGACCTGATCGACGAGGCGGCCAGCCGCCTGCGCATGGAGATCGACAGCATGCCCAGCGCGCTGGACGAGGTCGAGCGCCGCCTGATGCAGCTCCAGATCGAGGCGCAGGCCCTGCGCAAGGAGAAGGACGAAGACTCGCGCGCCCGCCTCGCCCGAATCGAGCGCGAGATCGCCGACCTCGAGGAGCGACGCAACGCCCTCGCCGCCCGTTGGCAGCAGGAGAAGGAGGCCATCCAGGCCATCCGCGCCACCAAGGAGCAGATCGAGCAGACGCGCGTCCAGATCGAGGATGCCGAGCGCCGCGCCGACCTCGAACGCGCGGCCAAGCTCCGCTACGGAGACCTGCGGGAGCTCGAGGCGCGTCTCGCCGAGCAGGAGAAGCGCCTGCGCGAGCTGCAGGGCGCCTCACCTCTGCTCAAGGAGGAGGTCAGCGAGGACGATGTGGCCGAGGTCGTGTCCCGGTGGACGGGCGTACCGGTCTCCAGGCTGTTGGAGGGCGAGATGGAGAAGCTCATCCGCATGGAGGAGCGGCTGCACCAGCGCGTGGTCGGGCAGGATGAGGCCGTGCAGGCGGTGGCCAACGCCGTGCGCCGCGCCCGTGCCGGCCTGCAGGACCCGAACCGGCCGATCGGCTCCTTCATCTTCCTCGGCCCGACCGGCGTCGGCAAGACCGAGCTGGCGCGCGCCCTCGCCGAGTTCCTCTTCGACTCTGAGGACGCGATGGTCCGCCTGGATATGAGCGAGTACCAGGAGCGGCACACCGTCGCGCGCCTGATCGGTGCTCCGCCCGGGTATGTGGGCTATGAGGAGGGCGGGCAGCTGACCGAAGCCGTGCGCCGGCGGCCCTACTCGGTCGTGCTCTTTGACGAGATCGAAAAGGCCCATCCCGAGGTCTTTAACGTGCTGCTGCAGATCCTCGACGATGGGCGCCTGACCGATGGGCATGGCCGCACAGTCAACATGCGCAACACCGTCATCATCATGACCTCCAACATCGGGAGCGAGTGGATCCGTGACCTCGGCGGGCGCGATGACGCCGCCATGCGCTCGCGCGTCATGGAGGCGCTGCGACAGCACTTCCGACCCGAGTTCCTGAACCGGGTCGACGAGATCATCATCTTCAACTCCCTGACCCGCGAGCAGCTCGTGCGCATCGTCGACATCCAGCTCCAGCGCCTGCAAAAGCTTCTCGAAGCGCGACATATCACCCTCGAGGTCACACGGGCGGCCAAGGAGCATCTGGCCGAGATCGGCTACGACCCGGTCTACGGCGCGCGGCCGCTGAAGCGGGCCATCCAACGCGAGCTTCAGGACCCGCTGGCCATGCGCCTGCTGCGCGGCGAGTTCCAGGAGGAGGATACGATCCGCGTCGATGCCAGAGACGGACGGCTCACCTTCGAGCGGGTGCCCGCGATCGAGGGAACAACCCTTGCTGAAGCGGCGCCCTAGGAGTAGGCGCGAGCTCCGCTGCCGCCGTCACGACGGGGAAGTCGACCCCCTACCGTTCCCCCAGCGCGGGGGAACAGGAGGAGCTATCGCCGGCAGGCAGTTGGCCGCAAGCGCAGAGAGGACCTATCCCCCCGTTTCGGGGGGACGGTGGGGGGTCAGGCGCCGACAGCTGAACGAGGCCCTCGGCGGCGGGCTGAGGCGCTGGAAAACGCATGGCCTTTGTGGTATATTAACCTTGACAGGATGAGACTCAACCTTAGGCGCAAGACCGGATCGGCTTGCGCGTTCTGGCCGATTGCCCTATCGCACTGGTTGTTGCGTGCAACGTAGAGAGGTAATAGATTAGATGATGCGTTTCGACCGTTTCACGGAGCGGGCCCAGGAAGCCGCGGCCCGCGCGTTTGAGATCATGCAGCGCATGAACCACGCCCAGCTCGACGTGGAGCACATCATGCTCGCGCTGCTCGAACAGCCCGATGGGGTGGTCCCCGCCATCCTGGAGAAGCTCGGTGTGGACCCGGAGGCCGTGCGGCACGAGATCGAGCGGGCGCTGGAATCCGGCCCACGCAGCTATGGCCCGGCGCTTGCCGGCGGCCAGGTCTACATCACGCCGCGGGTCCAGCGCGTCCTCACACGGGCGAACGACGAGGCTCAGCGTCTCAAAGATGAGTTCATCTCGACCGAGCATCTCTTGCTGGCCATCGTCGCCGAGCGTGACGGACCCGCCGCGCGGACCCTCAACGACTACAACGTCACGCACGATGCGATTCTGAGAGTGCTGCCCGAGATCCGAGGCGGTCAGCGGGTGACGAGCCCGCAGGCCGAGAGCCGCTATCGCACCCTTGAGAAGTACAGCCGAGATCTGACCGAGCTGGCCCGCGAGGGCAAGCTCGACCCGGTGATCGGCCGCGACGAGGAGATCATGCGCGTGCTGCGCGTGCTCTCGCGCCGCACCAAGAACAACCCCGTCCTTATCGGTGAGGCCGGCGTCGGCAAGACCGCCATCGTCGAGGGCCTCGCCCAAAAGATCGCGGCCGGGGACGTTCCCGAGCCGCTCCTCGGCAAGCGCGTTGTATCGCTCGACCTCGCCGGCATGGTGGCCGGATCGCGTTTCCGAGGCGAGTTCGAGGAGCGGCTCAAGGCAGCTCTCGAGGAGATCCAGCGCGCGCAGGGCGAGATCATCCTCTTCATCGACGAGCTGCACACCGTGGTCGGGGCGGGCGCGGCCCAGGGCGCGATCGATGCCTCCAACATGATGAAGCCGGCCCTTGCCCGCGGTGAGCTGCGCTGCATCGGCGCAACCACGCTGGACGAGTACCGGCAGCATATCGAGCGCGACCCCGCCCTCGAGCGGCGCTTTGCACCGATCTTTGTCGACGAGCCCACGGTCGAGGAGACCATCGCCATGCTGCGGGGCCTGCGAGATCGCTACGAGAGCCACCACAAGGTGCGCATCACCGATGAGGCCCTCGTGGCCGCGAGCCGCCTGTCCGACCGATATGTCAAGGACCGGCACCTGCCCGACAAGGCCATCGACCTCATCGACGAGGCGGCGGCCAAGCTGCGCATCACCATCTACGGCCTCACGCCCGAGCTGCGCCGGCAAAAGCTCGAGCTGCAGCGGCTCAACGCCGAGGAGGAGAGAGCCTGGCAGGCGCGTGACTATGAGCGCGCAGCCCGCTACAAGAGCGAGCGCCTCAAGCTCGAGGCCCAGTTCGAGGCAGGCAAGAACGAGTGGATGAAGGAGCAGAACCTCGATGAGGTTGTCGACGTCGAGGACGTCGCCCAGGTCGTGGCGAGCTGGACCGGCATTCCGGTAGCCGCCATGCTCGAGGCGGAGACGCAAAAGCTCCTGCACATGGAGGAGCGCCTCAAAGAGCGGATCATCGGCCAGGATGAGGCGATCGCTGCCGTGTCCGACGCCATCCGCAGGGCGCGCGCCGGGCTCAAGAACCCGCGTCGGCCCATCGGCTCCTTCATCTTCCTCGGCTCGACCGGCGTCGGCAAGACAGAGCTCGCCAAGGCGCTCGCCGGGTTCCTCTTTGACGACGACGAGGCGCTTCTGCGCATCGACATGAGCGAGTATGGCGAGCGGCATACCGTCTCGCGCCTGATGGGTGCCCCGCCCGGGTACGTCGGCTACGATGAGGGCGGGCAGCTCACCGAGGCGGTGCGGCGACGGCCCTACCAGGTGATCCTCTTCGACGAGATCGAGAAGGCACACCCGGACGTCTGGAACGCGCTGCTGCAGATCCTCGAGGATGGCCGCCTGACCGATGGGCAGGGCCACGTGGTGGACTTTAGGAACACTGTCATCATCATGACCTCGAACATCGGCACGCAGTACGTGAGCCGGGGCGGTCCCCTCGGGTTCCGCGTGCCGGCCGACGAGGACACCAGCAACGAGGCCGTGCAACGCCGCGAGTTCGAAGAGGGCCTGCGTCGGACCTTCCGGCCCGAGTTCCTGAACCGCATCGATGAGGTCATCATCTTCCGCACGCTGAGCAAGGCCGATATGGTCCGCATCGTCGACCTGCAGTTGCGGGAGATCGCCGAGCGCATGGAGGAGCAGGGGCTGACTATCAGCCTGACCGACGCGGCGCGCGAGTGGCTCGCCGAGCGAGGATACGATCCGTCCTTCGGAGCGCGTCCTCTGCGGCGCGTCATGCAAAGGGAGGTGGAGAACCCCCTCGCAAAGCGGCTGCTCGCCGGTGAGTTTGCCGCCGGCAATCACATCGTCGTGGACGTGGAAGAGAACAGGCTCGTCTTCTACAAGGAGGGGCAGGCAGCAAGCCCGACCCCCGCACCCGCCGAACTGACCTCGGTCTAATGTGACGCATGGATATTCTGCGGAATGCGGCGCAGAGGGCGCATGCAATCC
>DYEI01000285.1 GCA_020725765.1 Anaerolinea sp.
GCACATCGCGGCTGCCGCTCGGCGCGTCCCGAGCAGCGCTGTGTACGGCGGGTGGTCCGCCGGGACGGGCTCCAGGACGCTATCTCATGCCCCGTGATGCTCTGCAGCCCGACTTATGGGTAATGCATAGAAGCGGACGCCGCGGCGTCTGCTCGGGGAGGCGACGGGGGAGGGGCTGGTGACGGCTGGCAGAGTGCAGACTGCCCCCAATAGTGCCTCAATACTGAACTGCAGCCAGAAGGCTACGCCGGATTGGCCCTCTTCTCAACCCTCACCAGCAGGCCCAGCTCCTCGAGCTGCCGCTCCGAGATGGGAGCCGGCGCACCGAGCATCAGGTCGGCGGCCCGCTGCGTCTTGGGGAATGCGATGACCTCGCGGATGTTGGGCTCCCCTGCCAGAAGCATCACCAGCCGGTCGATCCCCGGGGCGATCCCTCCATGGGGCGGTGCCCCGAACTCGAACGCCTCCAGCAAGTGCCCGAACTGTGCCCTCGCCTCCTCATCGCCGAGGCCGAGGACGCGGAACATCCGCTCCTGTACCTCGCGACGATGGATACGAATGCTCCCCCCGCCCACCTCGTACCCATTGGCCACGATGTCATAGGCTTTGGCACGGACACGTCCAGGATCGGTCTCCAGATAGGGCAGGTCCTCATCCAGGGGTGCCGTGAACGGGTGATGCACGGCCTGCCACCGCCCCTCTTCGGCGTTCCACTCCAGGAGTGGAAAGTCCAGCACCCAGGCAAAGGCCAGCACCCGGTCATCGAGGGCGGTGAGCCGCGGGCCCAGCTCGGATCGCAGAGCACCCAGCACCAGGCTCGCGACCCGCGCATCGTCGGCCACCAACAGCCCCAGGTCGCCCGGCTCCAGGGCCAGGGCCTGCACCAGCGCCTGCATCTCACCCTCGCCTACCGCCCGCGATAGGGGCGAGCGGACCTCATCAGCGGTGCGGGCGATCCACACCAGACCCTTCGCCCCGTTCTTCACCGCCAGGTCCGTCAGCTCCTGAATCTGTTTCCGCGAGTAGCCCGCGCAGCCGGGCAGCCGCATCCCCTTGACCGCCCCGCCTGCCGCCACCGCCTGGCGGAAAATCTGGAAGCTGCTTTCGGCAGCCAGCGGTGTCAGGTCGACCAGCTCCAGGCCAAACCTCAAGTCCGGCTTGTCGGACCCGTACCGGGCGATGGCCTCCTGATAGCTCAGCCGGGGGAAAGGCACCTGAAGTATGCGTCGGTCCGAGACGGTCGGGACGAGCGCCGTGAAGAGCGACTCCACCAGCTCGAGCACATCCTCGCGGTCGACGAAGGACATCTCGAGGTCAAGTTGGGTGAACTCGGGCTGCCGGTCGGCCCGCTGGTCCTCATCTCGCATGCAGCGGGCGATCTGGAAGTAGCGCTCAAAGCCGGCGACCATCAGGAGCTGCTTCAGCTGCTGCGGCGACTGCGGCAGGGCATAGAAGCACCCCGGATGCAGCCGGCTCGGCACCACATAGTCGCGCGCTCCTTCCGGCGTAGACCGGATGAGCATGGGCGTCTCAATCTCGACAAAGCCGCGCTCGCTCAAAAAGTCGCGGATGAACTTGACCGTCCGGTGGCGCAGAATGAGGTTGCGCTGCAGCCGCGGCCGCCGAAGGTCCAGGTACCGATAGCGGAGCCGCAGGGCCTCGTCGATCTCGCTGTCCTCGTTGATGTAGAACACCGGCGTGCGCGAGGGGTTCAGCACCGTCAGCTCCGCGGCAGCTACCTCGACCTCGCCCGTCGGCAGGTCGGGGTTCTCGAGACCTTCGGGGCGGCGCAGCACCCGGCCCTTGACCTGTACGACGTACTCCGGCCGGAGAGTCGAAGCGGCCTCCCGCACCTCCGGAGGCGAGCTCCCGTCGCAGACGACCTGCACGATGCCCGAGCGATCGCGCAGGTCGAAAAACATCAGCCCTCCATGGTCCCGTCTGCGGTGCACCCAGCCTGCCAACGTGACCGTCGAGCCTGCGTCGCAGGCCCTCAGCTCTCCGCAGTTATGAGTCTTTAGCATGATACCGGCCCTCCATGTGAGCGCCTATTATAGCAAGCTGTACTGCGTTCGTAAAACGCCCGTGGTCCGGGATTCGGTTCCACGTTCTGTTCCTCCGCCGTCGTGTGGCGCGCCGCGCGGTAAGGCCCCCACCCCTGCCCCTCCACCGGTTCAGGGGCGGACAGCCTTCTTCGGTCGTAGGGCGA
>DYEI01000286.1 GCA_020725765.1 Anaerolinea sp.
AGACGGGTGCTCGTCCGATCTGGGTGGATGGTGGCGGAGTGGCCCAAGGGCCGACGGACCGCGGCCAAAGCAGCCTGTCCGCCCGTGAACCTGCCTGGGGGGGGGGTGATGACAGATGGGCGGTTTCGGGTGGTCGAGCGCGGAGTGGCGCGCTCGACCACCCGAAACCGCCCAAGAAAGAGAGTTCCTCGAGTCTGGCCTTTTCGTCGCTATGGTAGAACTCCGCCCTATGGTGCGCCCAAGGCTGAACGCGAGCCTGAACACTTGCGGATTGCCGCCCTTTTGACTCAGCCGCAGCCAGCGGGTAGAATCCGCCGCCAGCCTACCCCTGGCAGGCACAGGAGGTTCCGCATGATCGAGGTTGAGCATCTGACCAAGCGCTATGGCGACCTGACAGCCATCGAGGATCTCAGCTTTACCGTCCGCCGGGGCGAGATCCTCGGCTTTCTGGGGCCGAACGGCGCCGGCAAGACCACCACCATGCGCATCCTGAGCGGCTATATGCCGCCCTCAGCTGGCACGGCCCGCATTGCGGGCTATGACGTCTCTGAAAGCTCGCTCGAGGTCCGTCGGCGGATCGGCTACCTCCCGGAGACGGTGCCTTTGTACCCCGAGATGACCGTCAGCGCGTACCTTGAGTACATGGCCGCGCTCCGAGGCGTTGCCCGGCCGGCCCGGGCTGCCCGCGACACGATGGAGGCCTGTGGCATCGCTGACCGCCACGATACCCTGATCGGCAAGCTCTCCAAAGGTTACCGGCAGCGGGTCGGCCTTGCCCAGGCGCTGATCCATGACCCCGAGGTGTTGATCCTCGACGAGCCCACCATCGGACTCGACCCGCGCCAGATCATCGAGGTACGCAACCTGATCAAGAGCCTCGGCGGCAGGCGTACCATCATCCTGAGCACCCACATCCTGCCCGAGGCCAGCCAGGTCTGCGAGCGGGTCATGATCATCAACAAGGGCCGGCTCGTCGCTGAGGACACGCCCGAGCGGCTGACGGCCCGTCTGCGCGGTGCCCGGCAGCTCGCCGTACAGGTCGCGCACCCGGCACGTGAGACCCTCGCCATCCTCGAGGGCATCCCGGGAGTGCTGAAGGTCTACGAGCACGACAATGGCCGCTATGAGATCGAGTCGGCCCTCGATGGGGACCCGAGGCCCAGGATCGCCGAGGCCATCGTGCAGCACGGCTGGGGGCTCCTTGAGCTGCGGCCCGTCGGCATGAGCCTGGAGGAGATCTTCCTGACCCTGACGACGGAAGACGCCGCCGAGCCGGCGGGCCAGGCGCCTGCACAGGCCGCGCCAGCGGCTCGTCGACAAGGAGGTAAAGGCCGATGAAGAACACGTGGCTCATCGCCAGGCGCGAGCTGGCAAGCTACTTCACGTCGCCCATCGCCTACGCCGTCACGGCTGTGTTCCTGGTTGTCGCCGGATACCTCTTCTGGGTCATCCTCTACTACTCGCGCGAAGCGACCATGCGCTACCTTTTCTACAATGTCACCACGCTGCTGCTGCTGGTCGGCCCGGCCCTGACCATGCGCCTGGTGGCAGAGGAGCGCCGCACCGGCACGATCGAGCTCCTGCTGACCTCGCCCGTGCGCGATGGTGAGGTCATCGCCGGCAAGTTCCTCGCCGCTCTCGGGCTCTGGGCCCTGATGCTGGCCATGACCCTGGTCTACCCGGTGCTCCTCAAGCTCCTGGGCAACCCAGACCTCGGGCCCGTCGCCTCCGGCTATCTGGGCCTCCTGCTGGCTGGAGGTGCGGTGCTCGCACTCGGGGTGATCGCCTCTACCGTCACCTCCAACCAGGTGATTGCCGCGCTGGTCGCCTTCGGGCTCAGCCTCCTTCTGTGGCTGACCGACGCGCTGCAGGGCATCGCCAGCGGCTCCCTGGGTAGCTTTTTCTCCTACCTCTCAATGTCGACGCACTTTTACGACTTTGCCAAGGGTGTCATCGACACCAGGGATGTGATCTTTTTCGTGTCGCTGATCTTCGGAGCGCTCTTTGTGGCGACCCGGCTGCTGGAGGCCCGGAGGTGGAAGCTATGACCGCTCGTGTGCGCAGATACGCTCCATTCCTGCTGACCGGCGGGGCCATCCTCCTGCTCTGGAGCCTCTTCTGGAGTCTGATCCGTGGGCGGGCCGGCCTGGAGGGTGAGATCACCCTCATCGTCGGTCTGGCCGCCATCGCCGGATACGTGGCCCTCGAGCCACAGCGGGTCTGGACCGCCCTGTCAGGCCGGGCCGCCAGGCAGGGTGCCAATGCCACCGTGCTGACCCTCGCCGTCGTGGGCATCCTCGTCCTCGTGAACATCCTGGCAGCCCGGCACCACAAGCGCTTTGACCTCACCGCGGAGCGCCAGTTCTCGCTCTCGAAGCAGACCCTGCAGGTCCTCTCGAGCCTGAAGGAGCCGGTTACCGCTACGGCCTTTATGACAGGCCGGTACTACGGACGGCAGCAAGTCGAGGACCTGCTGGAGGAGTACACCTACCACACCGACAAGCTCCGCTTCGAGGTAGTTGACCTCGAGCAGCGCCCCAGCCTGGCGCTGCAGCAGGGAGTCACCCGCGATGGCACGGTCGTCTTCCAGGCCGGCGACAGACGACAGGAGACACTCGGCTATGACGAGCAGGCCTTCACCAGCGCCCTCGTCAAGGTGACGCGCGCCGAGGCCAAGACGGTGTATTTCCTCACCGGACATCGCGAGCGCGACCCGGAGGATAGCGCCGAGGCGGGCTACCAGCAGATCGCCTCGGCGCTCGAGCGCGACAACTATCAGGTACGGACCCTCAACCTCGCCATCACCGATACCGTGCCGGCCGACGCGGCCGTCCTGATCATCGCCGCGCCAACCGCCACGCCCACGGCCAGAGAGATCGATGCCATCAATGCCTACGTCGACCGCGGAGGTAGCCTCCTCGTTCTCGCCGACCCGACGAGCGATGTCACGCTCGACTCCCTCCTGGAACGCTGGGGTGTAAGCGTGCGGCCCGACGTGGTTATCGACCCGGCCAGTAGCTTCTTCGGCGATGTAGCCACGCCACTCATCACACGGTTCCCCTATCACGACATCACCAAGGACTTGCTCGGCCTGACTACCATCTTGCCGGTGTCCTCGTCCATCGCCCAGCAGAATCCCCTGCCCGAGGGTGTCGAAGTCAGCCCCCTGGTTACAACCACGTCCGACAGCTGGGGGGAGACCGATCGCGAGGCCCGTCAGGTACGTCTGGACGAGGGCAAGGACACGCCCGGCCCGCTCAACCTCGCCGTTGCTGCGACGCGCGAGCTTCCGATCGAGGGCGACGAGACGGATCCGAAGCATGCTCGCCTCGTCCTCTTTGGCGACGCTGATCTGGTCGCCAACGACCTGCTCCGCTCCATCCAGGGCGGCCTCGGGAATCAGGACCTGTTCCTGAACGCCGTAAGCTGGCTGGCAGAGGAAGAGAGCCTGATCTCGATCCGGCCTCAGTCGCCGACAACGCGCACCGTCTACCTGACGCCACCCCAACTACGCCTGGTCATGCTGACGGCCTTGATCTTCCTGCCCGGGGCGGTCGTGGTCGCCGGCATCTGGGTCTGGTGGCAGCGGCGCTAGGAGGTGGAAGATGAAACCACGAACCACGCTGATCGTGGTAGCCGTCTTCCTTGCCTTGCTGGCTTATGTCTATTTCGGCGAGCTGAATCGGCCGACGCCTGCCCCGACCACCCCTACCCCCACGCGGGTATGGAGCCTCGCAGCCGATCAGGTCGTGGGCCTGACGATCCGCAGCGGCGAAAAGCAGACGCGACTCGTCCGCAGTACCGAAGGCGAATGGAGGCTGGAGGCCCGCACACCGGAGCCGGCCGACGAGGAGCGCATCGACCGGGTGCTGGGCAACCTGGCTGCCATGAACCCCACCCGAACCTTCACCGAGGTCGCCGGCCTCCTGGAGGAGTACGGCCTTATGCAGCCCTCCCTCGAAGCCACGGTGCAACTCGCTGATGGAAGCACGCAAACGCTCCGGGTCGGAGCGCCCAACCCGCAGCAGACGGCCTACTACGCGCAGGTCGAGGGGGCCGCGGACGTCCACCTCTTGCCAGCCTGGCTCATCACCTCGCTGCGGGACCTGCTGGACCAGCCTCCGATCCGTCCCACTCCAACGCCGACGCTCACGGCCACTCCTACGCCCGAGGCGACGGCGACTCCAGCGGCAACGCCGTCCGGCTAGGGACAGTACGGGGCTCGCCGGATGCCGTGTCTCCGGCGAGCCCCGTCCATGTCAGAGGGTACCGCCCGCGCCCGTCCGTCAGTCCAGGATGAGGCGGGCCCTTCTGAAGCGTGCCCGCGCAGCCGCCACGAGCACGACGTCCACCGCTGCCAGGGCGAGCATGGCTCCCAGCAGGGCGCTGATGCTGTCCGCCGCCTGGAGCCCACGGCCGATAGCCTGCTGCCACGATGCGGGCAACACGCCCATGGCCAGGATAGGAACCCACACCACGAGCAGCGTTGCCATGCCCAGGGTCTGCTGCGCCTGCCGTACAGTAGAGGCGCGCAGCGACACAAGCACCCCCACCCCCGCCGCCAGCGCCGCCGTCAGCAGGCTGATTCCGATTCCGCCGGCGATCAGGTGAGGAGAATACATCACCAGCCTGCCCTCCCAGTGTGCCAGGTTCACCGTGATGACGCCCAGGGTCAGCGACGCCAGCGTCACCCCCCAGGCATACGCCACCGCTGCCAGCATCTTCCCAAGCAGGATGGCCGTGTCGGGAAGGCGCGAGGCCAGCAACGTCTCCAGAGTATGCCTCTCGCGCTCACCCGCGAAGGAGTCGGCGATGATGTTGGTCACCAGCATGATGGGCACCCAGGCCCAGGAGCCCAGGACGATCGGCGAGGTGACCCAGTCCTTTCCGGCCTGCAGCGGCAGGAACACGCCAAAGACGGCCACCATGAGCAGCACGTTCAGCCAGCCGCGGCGCATGCCGGAGCGCTGAAGGAGAACCTCCTTCCACTCCTTCCACATGATCGTCAGGACGTCGGGGATCATCGCTCCTCCTCCATCAGCGTCAGGAAGACCTCCTCCAGGCTGGCCTTACCCTTTCGCACTTCCTCAACCTGCGCCCCCACGCTGACCAGCAGGCTCACGAGCGGGGCCGTGTCACCGTCGCCGCGCAGCTCCAGAGAGAGTTGACCGTCGTGAAGCCGGACATCGGTGACCTCGGGGCGCGCACGCAGCAGCTCCAGCACGCGCTCGTCGAACCCGCGTCCGACGATCTGCGCCCGCGGGGCGCCCGTCCTCGTCCGCAGTTCGTCAGGGCTGCCGACCGCCAGGAGCCTGCCCTCACGGATGACGCCAACCTGCTGACAGAGCTTTTCTGCCTCGGCAAGGTTGTGGGTGGTCAGAAACACGGTCACCCCTTCTCTCGCCGTCAACCTCGCCAAATCCTCGCGGACGGCGACCGCCCCGACCGGGTCCAGACCAGCTGTAGGCTCATCCAGGAAGATCAGGCGCGGCCGATGCAGGAGCGCCCGCGCCAGGGCGAGCTTTTGCTTCATGCCGCGGCTCCAGGTCCCGACCAGCTCGTGGCGCCTCTCCCAGAGGCCCAGGTGGGCGAGGAGCTCCTGCGTCCGCTTCCGCCGTTCTGCTGGCGGCATCCGCCAGACGCGGCCGTAGAACTCGAGGTTGTCCTCCGCGCTCAGGCGCTCATAGAGCCCCGAGTGCTCCAGGAGCGCGCCACACTGCTCGCGAATACGGTCCGACTCCCTCCGCGTGTCAAAGCCCAGGACGCAGGCCCGACCGCCCGTCGGCTCGAGCAGCCCCAGAAGGAGCCGTATCGTCGTCGTCTTTCCGGCTCCATTGGGTCCCAGGAAGCCAAAAACGATCCCCGCCGGTACCTCGAGCGACAGGGAGTCGACGGCTCGCACGCTGCCAAAGTGTCGGGATAGCTCTTCCGTGCGGATAACCAGGTCGCTCAACGTGCCCTCCTCTCAGCAGAAATCAGTCTCCGGTAAGTCCAGCGCAACCATCCTTCGGAGTGCCCGGCAAGGCCTTCTCAAGCGCCGGTCCCACGGCGGGCATCGGCTCAGTCCCTGCTGAGGCTCTCGACCATCCGTTTCACGCGTTCGCAGTAGTCGCGAAAGGCTGCGCGTCCCGTTTCGGTGAGCCTGTAGACCGTCTGCGGGACCCTGCCACGAAACCGTTTGTTCACGCGGACATAGCCTGCTTCCTCCAGCCGGGCCATGTGCGCCGAGAGGTTGCCTTTGGAAAGGCCCGACTGATGGAGCAGGAACACAAAGTCGGCTTCATCCACGACGCTGAGGATGGTCACGATCATCAGGCGCGCCGGCTCGTGGATGACGCGGTCGAGATCCGCCAGGCTCCGCAGGTCAGGGGGTACTGGCTTCACCGTCATCCTCCGCCGGTCGGGTCTTCAGCCAGTAGCTGCGCAGAGCGAGGGCCCCTGAGGCGATCGTGGCCAGGCCCTGCAGGCCGAAGTAGAGGGCACCGCCCCAGACCTCACCGAGGTGCGCCCACCCGGCCGCCAGGCCGATGGCTGCCGACACCACACCCAGAAGATAGAAGCGGCTCACCGCGACGGCATGCCCCAGCCACGCCCAGGCGATGCCGATCAGCACCCCCGCCAGAGCCGGCAACCAGTCGTGGGATCCTGTTAGGAGGGGCAACACGGCTCCCAGCGCCCCTGCCGTGGCCCCCGCCAATGCCCCTGTGAGCGCCCGCCGCTTGCCAGCACGGCGATAGCTCACGTAGCCAGTTCGCGGGTAGACCAGCTTGGCCTTGGCCACGCTCAGCAGCCAGCGACTGAGCATCCCGCCGCCGATAAGCACGACCGGGAGGCCGAGGGTAGAGAGCTCCCTCCCGCCCCGGGACTCCAGGACGCCCTCCGCCAGGAACAGCAGCCCCACACAGAGGAAGATCAGGCCACCCGCCATCTCGGCGAGGCCGTCGTCGTACCAGTAGCGTTTCGTGCGCTGCACGACACGGTCGATCTCGACCTCCATCCGCCACCCCCGACCCTCACAGACTGGTTTGTGGTACAGACTAGTCTGTATCCATTGTACAGCATTCTCTCACCCCTGTCAAGCGGATCAGTGCCGTATGGGTTCAGAGGCGAGGAAATACAAGAAACGGGGGTGTCCGCGGGCGGCGGAGCCGCCCGCGGACACCCCCGTTCAGCAAGTTTCCCCCTTC
>DYEI01000287.1 GCA_020725765.1 Anaerolinea sp.
CGCGGCGCGCTATCCATTACGCACAAGGGATTTGGGGGGAGCGCAGGCGCCCGCGGCCTGCGCAGCACCTCGCGGAGTCGCCCCCTCCCCCTCGCGGATGCACGGCGTCCGCGAGGGGGAGGGGGCGACTCCGCAGTTGCCGGGCACCGCGACTGCCGCTCGGCGTGTTCCGAGCAGTAGTGTGCGCGGCGGGTGGTCCGCTGAGATGGGTGCCGGCGCCCTATCGCATCCCCCGTGATGCTCCGCAGACCGAGTTGTGGGTAATGCATAGCGCGGCGCGGGGGCGGGGTCAGGGGTGGGGGTGCCGCGACCGGCCATGCCCTCGCCCTGCGGCCGAAGAAGGCTGTCCGCCCTTGAACCGACCCGGGAGAGGGAGCCCTGCCAACAGTGCAGGTGAGTCTGCCCCCGAGGGTGAACTACACCCCCCTCGGGGTGCTTGACCGGCTTCCGTCGGGCGGGTAGAATGAGGTATCCGCCTGGCGGAGGTGGGCGAGCACTATGGACCTCTTCGAGCATGCGCGGCAGGATGAGATCAGACGGGAGATGCCCCTCGCTGCCCGTATGCGCCCGCGCACCCTCGATGAGCTGGTCGGGCAAGAGCAGATCGTGGGTCCGGGCAGGCTCCTCCGCCGCGCCATTGAGGCCGACCGGCTCTTCTCCTCCATCATCCTGTGGGGTCCCCCGGGAACCGGCAAGACGAGCCTCGCCATGATCATCGCCGAGAGGACACAGGCGCACTTTGAGGCCCTGAGTGCGGTGCTCTCGGGCGTCGCCGATCTCCGTCGGGTCGTCACCGAGGCGCGAGAGCGCCGAATCATGCACGGACAGCGGACGATCCTCCTCGTCGATGAGATTCACCGCTTCAACAAGGCGCAGCAGGATGCACTGCTGCCGCACGTTGAGAATGGCACCGTCACCCTGATCGGCGCGACGACCGAGAACCCCTACTTTGAGGTGAATAGCGCCCTCCTCTCCCGCTCGCGAGTCTTCCAGCTGCGGCCTCTGGGTGAGGCGGAGCTGAGGCTGCTCCTGCAGCGTGCGCTGGAGGATAAAGATCGGGGCTATGGCGACCGCAGGATTATGGTGACGGATGAGGCGATGGCGCACCTCGCCCGCATCGCCGGAGGTGACGCGCGGGTGGCGTACAACGCTCTGGAGCTCGCGGTCGAGTCGACCCCGCCCGGCAGCGATGCCGTCATCCGCATCGACCTGGAGGTCGCGCAGGAATCGATCCAGCGCCGAGCGGTCCTGTACGACCGGGACGGCGATGCCCACTACGACACCATATCGGCCTTTATCAAGAGCGTGCGGGGTTCGGACCCCGACGCGGCCCTCTACTGGCTGGCCAAGATGATCTATGCCGGCGAGGATCCCAAGTTCATCATGCGCCGCCTGCTCATCCTGGCCGCCGAGGACATCGGCCTTGCCGATCCTCAGGCCATCGCCGTGACGGCCGCCTGCGCGCGGGCACTGGAGTGGGTCGGGCTGCCAGAGGGGCAGTATCACCTGGCGGAGGCCACGCTCTACCTGGCGACGGCTCCCAAGTCCAACTCTTGCGGCGCCTACTGGCGCGCCCTTGCGACCGTGGAAGAGGAAGGAAAGACCGAGGTGCCCCGGCACCTGCAGGATGCGAGCCGGGATGCGCAGGGTCTGGGCCATGGCGACGGCTACAAGTACCCCCACGCCTACCGCGGCCACTGGCTGCCGCAGCAGTACCTCCCGGATGCTTTGCAGGGAAGGGTCTTCTACGAGCCGGGCGATCTGGGCTATGAGGCACAGATCCGCGACGAGGTCGCCCGCCGGCGGGAGGCGACGCTGGCGGCGCTGGCTGATGCCGAGGCTCTATACGATGCGGAGCCTTCGCCCGGGCCGCCGGCCTCGAGCCGCTGGCTGGAGCGGACCCTGAGCAGCGTTGGCGAGCAGCTGGCCGAACTGCGGGATAGGGTGATGGCCCTCGCCGCCATCGACCGACAGGACCTGGTGCTGGACCTGAGCGCGACTACGGGGCTCCTGACCTGGGAGGCTGTCCGGCGAGCCCCTGAGGGCGGCGTGTGGGCTCTGGCAGGCGATGAGCGGGTGGCGACCTCGCTCCGTCAGCAGGCGGAGCGGATTGAGGCGCTCTCCCGACCCGTGATCGTGGTGGGGCCTCTGGACTCGCTTCCCGCGCTGATCGAGGCACAGGGGCAGGGCGGGGTGCGCTTTGATGTGGCCATCGGACGCAACGCCCTCACGCGCACCGAAGGCTGGGTGGCCGCCGCACGGGCCATCGGACAGGTGCTGCGGCCGGGCGGCAGGCTGGTGCTCGCCGAGGCGGTGCCGCGGCACGGGCAGCGTCTGTACCGGCTGGTGGACCCTTCCCCGCTGGGAGAGGAGCTGGCGCGGCGGCTGCAGGCCGCGGAGGAAGCCATCTACAGCGATCCGGACGATCCGCTCGTGCGCTGGGATGCTCCGGACCTCGAGGCCGCGCTGCGGGAGGCGGGGTTTGCGCAGGTGCGCGTTGAGGTGCTCAGGCACACGGCCACGCAGCGCATCAGCGGCGAGCAACTGGCGCACTGGTTCGCCCTCGAGCATTCTGGCCGGCGCCCCAGCTATGCGATGCGGCTGCTCGCCAGCCTCACGGCCGACGAGGTGTCGGCGGTGCGTGACCTGTACCAGGCACAGCTCTGGGGAAAGGTGGTGAGCTGGACCTCCAGCGTGGCCTACGCTGTGGCCAGATGGCCCGGCGCCTGGCAACCCGGTTGAAAGCCTGACCCCGGTGGCTCAGAGAGCCGCCCCTCGATGCTGTGCCTGTCACCCTGACTGTGCGCCCGCGCGTGGGCCCCGCTATGGCCACGGCGAGAGGCCGCTCCGGCGATAGTTGATGTTGACCATCGCCAGGTCTCGGATATCGATGATGCCATCGCGGTTGATGTCCGCGAGGTGCCCGAGGCCAAAGTTGCGCGGGTCACCCGCGGCGTGCCAGATGTAGCACGGGTCGGGGCCCCAGCCAGGGTCGCCGCTCCGCATGCCAAACCGGCTCAGCACGAAGGTCAGGTCCTGCAGGTCGATGGCCCCATCGGGCGGGCCGGGAATGGTGACCGTAGCGCCCCCCGGGCACCCGGCACCCCGGGATACGACCGCGTTGCCGCCGACGACGTCCCCGCCCAGCAGCGTCACCGGGGGCAGGGTCACGGACGTCTCGGACCCCACCGTCACCCTCCGCTCGGCCCGCAGATAGCCGGGCAGTGAGAGCGTCACGGTAAAGCTCGCTGAAGGCGAAGCAAAGCTGAAAGTTCCGTCGGTATCTGTCGTGGCGACCAGCTTTCCGTCCGCCAGGACCTGAACGCCGCCGTAGCGCTCTGGGCTGGCCTCCGCGCCCTGAAGGATGACGCTTCCCGAGACCATCCGGGCCCCGGTCGTTACCTGGCAGTGGGCCCGATTGTGGGCGATGGGCACCTGGAGAGGGGGCGCTGCTGAAGAGAGGGCCGAGTCGGTGATGGTGAGCGTGGAGGTGCCACTCTCCCTGACCCTCAGATGCAGCGTGGCCAGGACGCCGGAGCCGCTCATCCCCGCCGGCTGGGAGTCGAGCGCTGCCGAGAGATCGATGGTTCCGCCTGCGTTATCCCAGGTCGTGGACCACACCGACGGGGTGAACCATGACCCCGCTGACACGCCCACAACCTCCAGGACCGAGCTCGAGAAGGAGATGCGCGCCTGCAGCGCCTGCAGACCGGGGACGTTGCTGATCCGGAGGTCAGCGTCCAGAGTATCACCGGAGTAGTAGGAGCCGCCGGGGCACGACAGCCACAGCAGAGGCACCGCAACGGAGGCCGAGCGCTCGATGGGAGGATGGTGACCGTCGGCAATGATGGCAGTGTTGGTGATCGCGCCTGTGGCCGTCTCGGGGAGGGTCACCTGTACAGCGTATCTGACCCAGGCCTGCGTGCCAACGGGCACCGGTCCCGTCCACAGCACGCGGTTGCTGGCCGCGTCGTAGACCGGGGAGCCACCCGAGGCGGCCAGCGACCCGATCACAAAGGAGGTACCGAGGGGCACGGGGTCGGTGATCGATGCCGTCGCTTCGATCGGGCCGGTGTTGGTCACCGTCACGGTGAAGGTGATCAGGTCCCCACTGGCCACGGCCGCAGGCTCTGCAGATTTGACCGAGGTATCGAGCCATGGTCCAGCGGTGATGACGGTCACGGCGCTGCGGTCTATGCGCGGCGACACGTTCACGATCGAAGCCGTGTTGGTGATCGCCGTGCCGTGGCTCAGGAAATCGTCAATGCGCACGCAGAAGGTGATCACGCGGGAGGCAGTGGCGGGAAGCGTCCCGACCCAGCGGATGGCGTTGGTTGCCGAGTCATAGCTGCCGTTGACCACACTGCCGGGCACGTAGGCCGTGAGTGCCGGAATGGGGTCGCTCAGGGAGACGAGCGCGGCCCGGTTCCCTGTGTTCAGGAGCGTGACCGTGTAGGTCAGAATGTCGCCTGGCAGCGCGCTGCTCCGGTCGACGGCCTTGGTGGTGCCCGTGAGGTTGGCAGCATCGGCGACGAGGGCGGTCGCCTCGAGGGCAAGCGGCGGATTGACGTGATCGTCGACGGTCGCGGTGTTGGTGATGGGCGTGTTGGCTGCGGTGCCGGGGAGCACGCGCACCGAGAAGGTCAGAGTGACCGGCACGCCGGGGGCGATGGTCCCTTGCCAGATGAGGGCATTGGTCGCCGCACTGTAGACGATCTCCCCGGAGCTCGCCGTCGCCGAGCCCTCGACATAAGTAGTGCCGGCGGGAATGGGGTCACTGAGGTCTGCTGTCGCGTCGGTCTCCCCCGTGTTGCGCAGGACGACCGTGTAGGCAAGAGGGTCCCCTGCGCGAACGGAGGTCGGGGCTACGGTCATCTCGGAGGCACTGAGGTCCGGCCCGCCGGCCTGCGCAGCGAGGCGCCCGGCGATGCGGGGACTGATCGAGGCCTGCCCGGCGCTGGACGGCCAGGCAGGACCTGCAGGCCTGTGATCGGGCGATTCCTGCGGGCGTGCCGTCGAGGTTGAGGCAGCTGCTGCGAGCAGGATGCTGGCAGCGAGCAGGAGCCTGAGTACCCGGTTCAGCATTCCTCCTCCTGCCGTCATGGCGTCGATGATCCGTTGAGTACCAGCGGCAGATGCACCGTGTACAGCGCGGGCGGCTGGCTGGGTGGAGGGCAAATGTTGACGTAGACGTCGTCGACCATGAAGGAGGCCGTGCCGCTGCCCGCGAGCTCGAAGCGGACTCTCACCGTCTGCCCTCTGTAGGCTGCCAGGTCGATCACGGGAGACGCATACCAGGCGCTATCGGCGTCAGCGCCGCTGTGGGCATGCAGGGTCTGCAGCAGGCTGCCCCGGTCATCCAGCAGGTCGACCCGCAGGGTATCGCCGGAGCACGTTGTACCCTCGCAGTGGGCCCAGTACCAGTACTGCAACTCGGCGTGCACGGCTTCGCTGCCGATGCTGAACGCCTGCCAGAGGGAGTCGGTCCAGCCGTCGTAGCCCGTCTCGTAGCCGCCGAGCCAGGCGCTGTGGGTACCGGTGTGGCTCATCTGGTCGAATACCTGGGTGCTGCCACCCAGCACCCAGGGTGCGGTGCCCTCCTCAAAGCCGGGATTGCGCAGCACCTGTGCACATGAGAGGGACGTGTCGATGGCCAGCGAGCCATCCTCCAGGGTAAGCGGCAGGACGAGGCTGTCGGCCGAGATGAGCGTCGTGTCCTCGACACGGAAGCGCAGTTGGGCCTCTCCTGACTGCACCGCCTGGAAGCTGAGGCGAATGAGCGGGCCGGTCCCGGAAGGATAGGGGGCAGAGGAGCGGACCGCCTCGTAGGCGATGAGGCCGGCGGTGTTGTCGACCTGGCTCATGCGTACGAAGGTTGGGGTGAAGAAAGACGTGCTGGCAATGGTGACGCCCGGGGCGCTCTCGACTGCTCGGAGGCGGCTTGCATCAAAGTCGATGTACAGCGCGACGCCGGCGAGGGGTTCGGCGTCGACGACCTGCACCTCGACCGTGGTCGTGTCCCCGATGGAGAGGGCCGTGACCTGCGGGACGATCCGCAGCGTGGTAAGGCCTGGTGTGGCAGGGCGAGTCGCTCTCGCCTGGTGTGGGAAGGCGCTGCCCAGCGCCGCGAGCAGGATCACCGCCAGGAACGCGAGCAGCCGCAGCCGGCCGGGCATAGAGCGAATGCATGGCCAGTTGCGCCTCGCCGCTTTCGGGCTCATGTGGTGCAACCTCAGTATCACACCGGGTATGTCGCAACCCTCGCCTGCGTACGCTTTTCCTGTCTATCTTTAGACGCAGTGAACTGCGGAAAGATACGCTCTGCTGGTGCCTGCAGGTCTGGTTCGGCCTGGGGGCAGGCCGATCTGTGCTGCTGCCGCCGATGGGTAGACCCCCGCCCCACTTCAGGTATCTGCACCCTACAGCCCGATGCCGCGGCGTCTGCCTGGAGGAGCGGGTTCTCGAACGCAGGGCCGCTGAGCGCCATCGCAACGGGCTCTGCGCGCCATCAAGCGGTACGCCCCGGGAGGGCCAGAGTCGGGCCCTTCTTTCTGGACCCCCCGCCGCGGCGCCATCCATTGCCCACAGACGGCCTGAGTCCAAGGGCGGACAGCCCTCTTCTGTCGTAGGACGAGGGCATGGCCTGTGGAGGGACCCCCACCCCTGGGGCATTCCCCGCTTTGCCCTCTTAGCAAAGCGAGGTTCAGCCCCTGCCCCCGCCCCCGCGGCGCGCTATCCGTTAC
>DYEI01000288.1 GCA_020725765.1 Anaerolinea sp.
CGCCCGGCGTGTCCCGAGCAGCGGTGTGTACGGCGGGTAGTCCGCTGGAATGGGCACCGAGGCGCTATCTCATGCCCCATGATGCTGTGCAGCCCGACTTGTGGGTAATGCATGGCGCGGCGCTGGGGCGGGGAACCCAGAATGGAAGGGGGTGTTGGCGGGCGGCTTCGCCGCCCGCCAACACCCCCTGTGCCACGGTCCCCCTGCCCCTGTCGCTACTTCACCTTTCCGCCGCGCGACTGGCCCGGGGGCGTCACCCGGTCCACCTTGTCAGGGCGTAGGTTGCGCCCGCCAGAGGCTCCGCGGGGCAACAGCTGGGGCTCCCCCTTCTGCCTCGTGCCCTGCACCTTTACTTTGCCCTGGGAGCCGCCGCCTGTCTGCCTGGTCACCTGGGCCTGAGCGGCAACCTCGGAGCCCCCGTCGGTCTCCTCCGTGGTCCCCTCGGGCTGCTCAGCCTCATCGTCCTCACCCGGGAGTTGCCTGCCGACCGTCGACATCTGCTTCCAGATGCGCCCCCACCCGAGGCCGGCCTTTCTCTGCTCGAGGCACACGCCAGCGATGTCGGCGAGATCGGTCTTGGTCGTATCGGTGATCTTCTCGGTCCCGCTGATCACCTGGGCGGTCCGCAGAGCCAACATGATCTGGCCGAAACCCTGCTTGCCCGCGCAGAACCACTCCATCACCCGCTCATAGGGCACGCCGTAGAGGTCGGCGAGGCGCGCGCCGACGGGATGGACGGCCTCGGGGTTCCGGCAGAAGTAGCCGCCCGTCAGTGCCTCATCCCCGTCGTCCTCGTCCTCGTCCTCCGTGTCTTCGTCCTCTTCCTCGTCGGCGTCGTCCTCGTCCTCTTGTTCCTCATCCTCATCGTCGGTCTCGACCTTGACCTTGCTGGCGAGGACGTCTCCGTTCTCGTCGAGCGTGCCCTCTACCTCGACCAGGTCGCCCTCCCGGATGGTCGTCCAGTCAAAGCCCTCGGGCGGATACACGGTGTACTCAACGACGCCCTCATCTTCCGTCTCAACGCTCACGACGAGGGTGCCGGCTTCCTCGTCGACCGCCTCCACCGTGCCGGTGAACTCGATCTCCTCAGCCTCGGAGACCTCGTCCCCATTGACGGCCCTCGCTGCTGCCAGAGTCGAGCCCGCATTCACAGTCATGAGCAGCATCCCCAGGATGACCATCAATGCAACAACCCACGCCCGTCGCGATCCCATGCGTAACCTCCTTACCCTCCCTCATATCGTAACCTGCTCACTACTATAGAGCCCGACATCGGCGCTCCAGATACACCGGCGGCGCTCGATTCAGCGGCCTTGTGCGTCGGCTCGCGATGATGCAAGAGGCACCGAGCAGGCCCCATCGATCACAGGTGCAGCCCTGTAACTGTGCAGACTCGCATCCCGACAGCGCCGGCCACCACGTCTTGCCCCCACCCCTGCCCTCTTCAGGGGCGGACAGCCTTCTTCGGTCGTAGGGCGCGGGCATGACCCATCGAGGGACCCCCAACCCTAACCCCGCCCCCGCGCCTCGGCGGCGGGGAAGGGGGGCGGGGGGATGGGGCAGCGTCCGGCAGGGGCCGAGGGACGGCGGCTAAGGCGGCCTGTCCGCCCCTGAACCCCTTGCCCCCTCCCCATGACGGACGCCGCGGCGCCCGTCACGGGGAGGGGGAAGACATTAGAGGGTGTTTTGGGCTCCGCTGGCGCGCCGCGGCGCGCCAGCGGAGCCCAAAACACCCA
>DYEI01000289.1 GCA_020725765.1 Anaerolinea sp.
GGGAATGCCCCCCCCCCCGGGCGGGCACGACGTGCCCGCTGGGGGGGGGGGTCGGGGGTGGGGGCATTACAGCAGGAGCCGCGCCACACGACTGCTGACAGGCGATGGAGGTAATAGTAAGGGGCGAGGCCCTCAAAAAGGCCAAACTCCACCCCGCTCTACGCATCTCCCCTCCCCAGGCGGACGTCGCAGCGTCCGCCTGGGGAGGGGGCAGGGGAGGGGCTGATGACCGCTGGCAGAGTGCGAGATGCCCCGAAACAGAACTACGCCCTCGGACCTTCACCCGCTTGACAGCCTGCCCCCGCGCTTCTATCCTTCTCCCCGACATGTCACACATCATGAGGAGGCTACGATGAGCGACGCGGCCTTTCAGACCATTCTCGCCCGAAGGAGCATCCGCCAGTACACCGCTCAGCCCGTCGCGCCACACGAGATCCGGCGCCTGCTGGAGGCGGCGATGGCGGCCCCGTCGGCGAGCAACCGGCAGCCCTGGCACTTTGTGGTGATCACCGACCGCGGCACCCTCGACAGACTGGCCGAGGCACACCCCCATGGGAAGATGCTCTTCAACGCGCCACTGTGTATCGCCGTCTGCGGCGACCATCAGAACGAGTACTGGGTCCAGGATTGCTCCGCAGCCACGGAGAACGTTCTGCTGGCAGCAACCGCCATGGGGCTCGGCTCGGTGTGGCTGGGCGTCCATCCCCGACAGGAGCGCGAGCATGCCGTGCGCGACGTCCTTGGCATTCCGCCGCAGTACACGCCGCTGTGCCTCATCTCAATCGGCTACCCGGCGGAGCACAAGGAGCCGCGCACGCAGTACGACGAGTCCAGAGTGCACTATGAGCGCTGGTAGGCTCACAGGCCGAGGTGCGGGGCCACCCACTCCAGGTCCAGCCTCTGCAGGGTGGCCAGGGTGGGCACACCCGTCTGCGGGTCCCAGCCCATGATCCCGTAAAAGACGCTCATGTGCCGGTCCAGCACGGCGGGATCGACCGGCCTCTCGTTGATGGACCCGCTCTTGAATGGCGTGGCCATGCGGGCCGGCAGGGCGTCGTCCGCACGTGTGAGCCCTTCGCGCAGGTTGAAGGCTCGCGCGACTGTCAGGGCGCGCTGGGCGGCGAGCTGCAGCTCAAAGACGTTGGTCTGCCAGCCCGTGACCGCGTTGACGAGCTGCACGAGCTGGTCTACCGTCCATGGCACGAACATGCACATGCCGAGCTGATTGTCCAGCCACGTCCAGCTGGAGACGTGGGCGTAGGCGCGGACCTTGTCGACGTTCAGCTCGTTGGGCGGGAGCGACGTGTAGACTCCAAAGGCCTGCAGCTCTCGGTCGACGGGCTCGCGGCGCATCGACTCATCCCAAAAGTTGTGCATATGGTCGGCACCGGTCGGGGAGACGGCGTAGCCGAGCGCCTGCCCGTGCCGGTTGCGGCACTCGTGCATGGGCAGAGGCTGGCCCTTGACGTGCAGGGCATACTGCTCGGCGCCCCGGCCTATGCGCGCCGCGGCCACGCGCGGCCCCTGTGCCAGCAGGTCGCCGAGTCCCTGCCGCTTGCCGATGCGCTCGATCATCTGGACCATGGCAGCGGCGTTGCCGAAGCGCAGGTCTATCCCGTCCGTGTCCGCAGGGGTCAATAGCCCGGCCTCGTAGCACTCCATGGCGAAGGAGACCATCATGCCGGTCGAGATGGTGTCGAGGCCGTAGGCGTTGCACAGCTCGTTGGCCTTGCTGATGGCGCGGAGGTCGTCGACGCCGCAGTTGGAGCCGACGGCGCCGATGGTCTCATACTCCGGGCCGCCGTACTCGGGGTCAACGTGGTACTCGGCATCGTCAACCGAGACGACGCGCTTGCAGCGGATCGGGCAGGCGTAGCAGCCGCCGCGATCGATCAGGATGGTGTCCCGCATGGTCTGGCCAGAGATCTTTTCCGCACCGGCGAAACGCCCATCCTGAAAGTTGCGCGTCGGCAGGGCGCCAAAGTCGTTCAGCTCCATCACGCCGCCCGCGGTGCCAGAGTCGTGCAGGCGCTCGGCCTTGCTGCGCCAGTTGTCGCGCATCCAGCGGGCAAGGGCCTTGAGATCGTCCGGGCTGGCGATGGGGATAGCGGTCTGCCCTCGGGCGGCGATGGCCTTGAGGTTCTTGGACCCCATGACGGCGCCCATGCCGGTGCGGCCGGCGGCATGCTTGACGTCGTGCATGATGCAGGCGAGGGGCGAGAGCATCTCCCCGGCCGGGCCGATCATGGCGAGGCGCACGCGCGGGTCGCCGAGCTCCTGCTGCAGGGCGCGCCGGCACTCCAGCGTCGTCAGGCCCCAGAGGTGCTTCGCCCGACGAATCTCGGCCTCTCCATCGTGCACCCAGAGATAGACCGGCTCCTGCGCCCGGCCCCGGATCACGATGGCGTCGAACCCGGCCATCCTCATCTCTGCGCCAAAAAAGCCGCCCGCTTCCGCCTCACCGTACAGGCCGGTGAGCGGCGACTTGCCGCCGACCGAGCTGCGCCCCCCGCCCGCAACCGGCACGCCCGTGGTCGCGCCGCCGGCAAAGATGAGCAAGTTGTCCGGCCCGAGGGGGTCTGCACCGCACGGGACCTCGTTCAGCAGGTAGTAGCCGACGAACCCGTGCCCGCCGAGATAGCGGCGGTAGAAGGATTCGGGCGGAGTCTCCACGGCAATCTGCCCGTCCGTGAGATTCACCCGCAGGACCTTGCCGGTGTAGCCGTTCGCCATGGTGCGCCTCCTTGCAGGTTACAAGAGGAACATGCCAGACAGGTCGGGGCAAAATGGCCTGCCTCGCCTGGGGACGGGGTCAACGATACCATGTGCCGGGAGGAGAGGAGGCCGATGCCGGGTGCCGCGCCCGGCACGCAGTATCATTATCCAGAAGAAGGGCGGGGGTGTCAAGGGAAGACGATTGCAGGGTGCATCCAAGATCGGTCAGCAGATTCGCAGCCAGGCAGCCAGGGGGGGGTGCCCTGTCGGCAACCGGGCTCAACGCTTCGCTGGAGCCCGGTGCAAAACCTTTTCTTAGGGGTTTGGGGGTTGGCGTCTGGCCGCCCTGTGGGCGGCCAGACGCCAACCCCCAAACCCCATCCTGGGCTAGAGGGCCGGGCTGCCGCACAGCAAGACACCCGGCTGCAGCCCACGCATTGACGCATCTTGGATGCACCCTGATTGCATGGCCCGGGCCTCTGAGCGCCACCCCAATGGCCTCGCCCGATCAGCGGAGATCGGCGGGCCCGGCCGCCTTGGCGGCCACGGGCACCGGCACCGCCTCGGCCGTTTCGATAGGGAACCGGGCCGAGCGCCACCCGGCAAAGCCGCCGAGGACAACGTTCACCCTCTGCCAGCCGGCCCGCTCGAGGAGGCTGGCCGCGATCATGGAGCGAAGGCCCGAGCCACAGAAGATGTAGACGGGCACGTCCCTCGGCACTTCGCCCAGTCGCCCTGGCAGTTGGGTCACATGGATGTGATGGGCGCCCGGGATCCTGCCCTCCTCAAGCAGCTCGCTCGCCGACCGGACGTCGAGAATCCACACGGGCTCCCCATGATCGAGGCGCCGGCAGAGCTCCTGCACCGTAACCGTGTCGGTGTGCGCGCTCTCCAGGCCGGCCTTGTGCCAGGAGAGCATACCACCCGAGAGGTAGCCCTCGATCCGATCCAAGCCCAGCCGGATCAGGTGACGCACCGCCCCGGAGACATCGTCGCCCTCTACGACGAGGAGAATCGGCCGCTCATAGGAGAGAAACCAGCCGGCAAAGCCGGGCACGCCCGCCTCCCAGATGGAGAGGGCACCGGGGATGTGCGCGGCCGCAAAGCCCGTGACCATGCGCGTATCCAGGACCTGCGCGCGGTCGGCCTGAACGGCGACCTCCCGCGGCGTGAGGGGCCGCGGCGCTGGGAGCTGCCCGAGGACGGGCGGGCCGTCCTTGTTGAGCCGGTCCATGGTTCGGAAGTAGGGCGGGTACTCCAGGGGCTGGGTCATGGCGCCAACAAACTCGGTCCGGCGCGTGTACTGCAGACGGGGGTTGAGCTGACGCTCAAGGCCGATAGTCGTCCACGGCCGGTCGGCAATGGCCGCCCCACAGGGCGAGCCGGCCCCGTGTGCGGGGCAGAGGAGCAGGCTATCCCCGAGGGGGCGAATCCGGTAGAAGAGGCTGTCGTAGAGCTGAGCCGCAAGCTCTTCCGTGCGCCCGGCGCCGAACAGGTCCACCCGGCCAACCTCGTCGGCTAAGAGGGCGTCCCCGCTGAAGAGCGCCCAGGGTGCGCCCTGCGCGTCGTGCAGCAGGTAGCTCATGTGGCCAGGGGTGTGGCCCGGCGTGTGCAGCGCCTGCAGGCGCAGAGCCCCGACGGATAGCGACTCGCCCTCCTGTACCGGCCGGCCATAGTAGGCCAGGTCGCCGGAGCGCACGATGGCCGCCCCCGTGCGGGCTGCCAGCTCCACCGAGCCCGAGACGAAATCCTCGTGGCGATGGGTCTCAACGGCGCAGGCGATCCGCATGCCCCGGCGATAGGCGACCTCCAGATAAACCTCGACGTCGCGGCGGGGGTCGATGACTGTGGCCTCCTGGCCATCGCCGATGAGGTACGAGTAGTGGGCCAGCCCCTCGGACGTGATGCGCTCGAACAGCATGGCGCCTCCCCGCGGTGCGTGCTGATGCTGGCACAGCAAGAGGAGGGCCAGCCAGGCGGGAGGCAGATGGGCGGCCCCGGCCCCTTCCGGGGCGCGCAATCCAGCCGTAAGGGGTGGAGTTTGGCCTTTTGAGGTCCTCGCCCCTCAC
>DYEI01000290.1 GCA_020725765.1 Anaerolinea sp.
GCCATTATACCTTAAGTGTGTCATGTGCGCAAGTCGATCCATGCAACAGTCTCTTTCGGGGGGACGGTGGGGGGTCCGCCCTCCGCATGGCAAGACCCCCATCGTTGCACCCTTCAGGGGCGAAGGCCGTCCATGATCAGACGTGCGCTCCTCGGCCCGCGCGCGCAGCGCCAGCCGTCAGCGCAGCACCAGCGGCAGGTAGACGCCCACCGGATGGTAGGTAGTGTTGCCGTAGCCACTGGAGCTGGTGGCGATGTAGGGGCTGCCCCCCTGCGACGAAGCCCCGCCGCTGCGGAAGATCATCGGCGGGGTGAGCACCCTGCCGTCACTCCCCACGAGGGCGTAGTACAGATTGGGGCGGTAGCTGTAGTCGTAATCCATCCAGGTGAGCACGGCGTAGCCGCCTCCTCCCGCGGTGACGGACACGCCGGTGTCGCCGGTCGAGGCCGCGGGGGCCCTGCCCAGGCAGGTCGGCCCGGCGACCCGATTGAAGGCGGAGTCCAGGATGGCGAAGCGGATGCGGGGGACCCACTCGTCCCCAAAGCACCCCCAGGCCTCCCAGGCCAGGAGTATCCTTCCGTCCGGCAGCTGTGCCACGTCAAAGTTGCGCCAGTCCACGACCGACTCGTCCACGGACAGGTCGGTCGCAGGCTTGACAACCGCGCCGCTGCTCGATAGGACCGCGTAGTAGACGTCGTCGTTCCCCCCAGCCCGGCTCTCCCAGGAGAGGATCACCCTGCTCCCCGAGACCCGGGCGAGCGCCGGGTCGAAGTAGCCGGAGCCGCCCGGCGTATCGTTGGTGAGGCGGGTGATGGCCTTCACCGAGGTGCCGTCTGAGCCACGCACCGCATAGTAGATATCGTCGACGTAGCCCGCGCTCTCCCAAATCTCTCTCGTCCAGGCCAGCACGAAGCGGCTGTCGTCCGTCGCTGCGATGCGCGGCTGCGAGAACCTCGGCACAGGGTCATCCCAGTCGCCCCAGCCACCGTTGTTGGTCAGATTGGCAGGGCCATAGACGAGGCTGCCAGAGGGATCAAGTACGGCGAAGTAGACGTTGTAGTTGAACTGCGAGGTGCCCTGATCCCAAGTGTAGCGGTACCAGCTGACACCGATGCGCCCGTTGGGGGCAACGGCGACGGCGGGCTGCACGTCGTACGTAGGCAGGGTCACAGAGCTGAGGTCGGTGAGGCGGCTCACCGGACGCGCCACGTTGCCTTCGCGGTCGAGAACCACACACTCGAGCTCACCTACCCATAGGTCGAGGGGAGGCGGGAGGGCGCGACTTTCGCTCCACAGGTACACAAACCCGCCGCCCGACAGTTCGGCTACGGCCGGCTGGGAACCCCAGTGCCAGTCCTCCGTGGCCTTCCTCACCACCTGGCTCCCGGGTCGGACCAGCAGGAGGCTCTCGGCCCCGTCGGCATCATCCAGGTACACCTGCGCGAACGTCGCCGGGACCGCCACCTGCATGTAGGCCGCGCGGCTCTTTGCAGTATCGAGGGAGGAGCGTGCGGTCACCGCCACCGCATCGGCATCGCCGACCCGCGCCCCAGCGGGAGCCCTCACCCGAACCACGACGGCCTCGCTCGCGCCCTCGGCCAGGCTGCCGGTGTCGACCGTGCCGTCGCCATCGGTATCCGTGAGCGGCGTCGTCCCGTCCTCACGGTACAGGGATACCCCCCAGGTCGAGGCGCAGGTGACGTCGTAGGTGTCGGCGCCCAGTTCCCCCGTGTTTCGGATGGCGACCTGGAAGGTCGCTTCGCCGGCCTGGGTGAAGCCGCCCTGACGGAGCGGCGTGACCGCCACCCTCGCCGCAGGCGCGGGCCGCCGGAAGCGGATCGCCAGGCCGTTGCGCAGCCCCGGGGCGTTGTACAGGTACTGGAGGCCCGTATCGCCGGCGCTGTCCTCTATGCCGACCGTGGCGCTCTGGAGGTTGCCGGTCAGGCTCTGGTACTGCAGGACGATGTCCCCATTCTCATGGAGGATGATCTCGAAGGTCAGGTCGAGCGTCCCCGAGCCATAGTAGGCGTCGGCGCGGCACCACTCCACCACAAAGTAGCGGTTCGGAGCCGTGCCACCGCCATAGCAGTAGATTCCGGCGTCGGGACGGGCTCCCGCGTACATCCCCAGATCGTCCCAGAAGGCTGCGATCAGGTTGTTGGGCGGCGAGGCGGTCGGGATACGGGCGTTAAGGTACCAGATCCCACCCTGCCCGAAGCTGACCAGGCCCTTTGTGCTGAAGTAGAGCTGAGTGTAGGCGTTCTCATAGAAGGGGAAGGTGAAGCCGATATCCACCGGGCCCGTGTACACATCGCCGCCATACAGGCCGCTATTCACACCCAGTGCGACTGCGTCGACCCAGGCGTAGGTCTCGCTGTCGTCCCAGGTGTAGCCGAACTCGTCCGGGCCCCCGGTCGCCTGCGCCGCCACGCCCGCGCCGACGGGGGGAGCAGGGGTCTCCCTCGCCAAGAACGGCCCCTCGGGCCGCTCCTCCCCCGGCGGGCAGGGCACGCCCGGAGGACAGCTCTCCCTCACCCGTACCTCGGGCGGCTCCGGGGGCTCTGCCGCCCCCAGCCCCGCCCACGGCCCGGCTGCCAACAGCACCACAGCCACTACGATCAGCAGTCGCATCCACCGTTTCAGAGGCATTGTTGGGCTCCTTGTCGCAACGATGTGTGGCGAGACGCAATCCAACGGTGTAGCGATCGGACGCTCGGGGAGGTGCCCGCACTCGCTCCGGCGCCGAGGCTATGAGCGCGGGCAGGACGCCGGGGAAGATCACTCGCGTTCCCTCAATCCGGGCCTTGCTCCCTCGCAACGTGCCCCACCCCATCGGTAGACGAGCACACCATTCGGCCCCGCTGCGGACCTGGGCGCCGTGCTCCATCGCTGATCCGGTCGGGGGAGGGCGGTCCGCACCGGCCGGAGAAGACGCTGCCGGCGCGGTTCCGTGGACGCCCCGCCCTCCCGCCGAAAGGGAGGACCGCGACCCCGGACGGGCCAGAACTATGCATTCTTTGCGCTGTTTGTAAATGATACGACCGCAGGTCCGATTTGTCAAGTCGTGCACCAGAGTAGCCCCTCGCTTCCAGCTTGCCCCCCGGGCCGAAATACGCTACCATCTCCTCACGCGCCGCGGCGCGCAAGAGACGCCCGAGGTGGAGTGCATGGGGCTGAAGGCGGGGGTGGCTACGGCCTTGCTCCTGGTCCTGGTTGGCTGTCGGTCCGGGGAGCCCGCGTCGTCGCGCCGGGCAGGCGTGCAACAGGGCACGCCTACCGTGGCTCCGCCAACAGCCGTCAGCCTCGAGGTGCAGGTGATCGCCCAGGGTCTGGACACTCCCTGGGCGCTCGACCTGGCCCCCGACGGCCGTCTCTTCCTGACCGAACGGCCGGGGCGCATCCGCGTCGTGCGCGAGGGTACGCTCGACCCGGAGCCCTGGCTCACCCTGGAGGTCGCCGAGGTCGGCGAGGGTGGCCTCTTGGGCCTTGCCCTTGACCCTGACTTTGTCCGGAACGGGTTGGTCTATGTCGCCCACACCTATCGGGGTGCCGACGGGAACCTGCGCAACCGCCTGCTCCGCCTGCGTGAGGACCCCGGGACCGGCCGGGGCGCCATCGACCGGGTCCTCTTGGACGGCGCGCCCGGCGCGACTCTCCACGACGGCGGCCGGGTGCGCTTTGGCCCCGATGGCAGGCTCTACTGGACCCTCGGCGACGCCGAGCACCCGCAGCGCGCGCAGGACGTGGCCGCCCTCAACGGCAAGATCCTGCGCCTCAACCCCGACGGGTCCGTTCCGGATGACAACCCGTTCCCCGGCTCGCCGGTCTACTCCTACGGGCACCGCAACCCGCAGGGCCTGGCCTGGCACCCCGAGACGGACCGGCTCTATGCGACGGAGCACGGCCCGCAGGCCAATGACGAGGTCAACCTGATCGAGGCCGGCGGCAACTATGGCTGGCCTCTGGTGAGGGGCGAGGCAACACGGGAGGGGACGGTGCCGCCCATCCTCTCCAGCGGCGCGAGCGACACCTGGGCGCCCAGCGGCGCAGCCTTTGCGACGCGCGGGCCCTGGGCGGGCTCGCTCCTCTTTGCCGGGCTGCGCAGCCAGACCCTCTTCCGTGTCGTCCTCGATCCGGCGGACCCCAGCCGGGTCCTCCGCCTCGAGCGATATCTGGAGGGGCGCTATGGCCGGCTGCGGGACGTGGTCGAGAGCCCAGATGGAAGCTTCTTTGTGCTCACGAGCAACCTGGATGGACGGGGCACCCCGCGCCCCGAGGGCGACCTGGTGCTGAGGGTGACCCTCGCGCAGACGGCCCTCTCCGAGGAGGCAAGATGAACGCCCTTGTGGTCTATGACACGGTGTACGGAAACACGGAGCAGGTCGCCCGGGCCGTGGCGGACGTGCTCGGCACCGGCGCCAACACGCGCCTCGTGCGGGTCAGCGAGGCTGCGGGGCTGGACCTCGCGGGGATCGACCTGCTGGTGCTGGGCTCGCCAACCCATGGCTGGCGCCCGACCCCGGCCATGCGCGAGTTCCTCGACCGGCTGCCGGAAGGCTCGCTCCGGAACCTCCCTGCGGCCGTCTTCGACACACGCCTGCGCGGTATACGCGTTCTGACCGGCTCGGCCGCGCGCTCCCTGGCCAAGACTGTAGAGCGCATGGGGGTGAGGCTGGTCCTCCCTCCAGAGAGCTTTGTGGTGGTGCGCTCGGAAGGCCCCCTTGCTGAGGGCGAGCTGACCCGCGCCATGGAATGGGCCCGAGCACTTGTAGAGCGCGTCGCCGCACAGGCCAAGCCGTGACCCGTCCGCGACGCTCCAGGCGGGGCGTCCTGGACCGGTTTCTCATGGAGGTGAAGCGGGGATGAGCAGGCTGGTCAGCCGTGTCGGCTTCTGGGCTGCCGTTCTGGCGACGGTGTGGGCTGCTGGTTTCGCCATTGTGGCGGTTGCCCTCGCCCTGGCCTTCCCGGGTGGGGAGTGGCGCGGCATTGACGACTATCTGGCCTCCTACCGGCCGGTCCAGGCCGTGCCTCCGGTGCTTTTGTCGTTCCTGCTGGCCCCGACCCTGGTCGTGCTGGTCGCGGCAATCCACACGGCGGTGGTCGGGCCGAGGAAGCTGCTGAGCCTGATCGCTCTGGCTTTCACGATCGTGTACGCGGCGGTAGTCAGCACGAACTATCTCGTGCAGATGGCCTGGGTGCGCGGACTCATCCTCAGCGGGGAGGGCCAGGGGTTAGGCCTGCTCGTGCTGGGCAACCCGCGCTCGGTGTTTTGGGCGCTAGAGGTGCTCTCCTACGGTTTCCACGTCCTCGGCCTGCTCTTCCTTGCCCCCCTCTTTGGCCCGGCTGGGCTCGGGCGCTGGGTGCGATGGATCTTTGTCCTCAACGGCGTCGCGACCGGCGTCGCCTTCCTGGCATACCTGGTCACGGCGGATGCCTGGCATCCCCTCGTGCTGGCGAGCCTCGGCGTGTGGTCCATCACCTTTCCGATCGCAACCGCCCTGCTGGCCCTGCTCTTCCGGAGGCGAGAGACGTTGGGAGGCACAGGCTCACCGTAGCGGCCTCGCACGCTCTCCACGCCGGGGCGGTGCAAGGCGCCCGTCTCAGCCATCCTTCCGGGACCAGTCGTACGGCACCTTGTCGGTGTGCGCCGGCAGCCGGTACTCGTCCGGCTGCTCATAGTTGTAGACCTCGGTCGGGATGTTGACGATGAGCGTCATCTCCTCGCCAATGCCCTTGAAACCGTGAAGCACTCCGGGCGGGATCTTGAGCAGACGCGGTCGCTGCCAGCCCATGAAGAACTCGTTGACCTCGCCACGCGTCGGCGAGCCCTCCCGGTCGTCATAGAGCACGACCTTGGCCATCCCGCTGACGCAGATAAAGTGGTCCGTCTGGATTTTGTGATAGTGCCAGCCCTTGACCACGCCCGGGTACACGGCCGTGACATAGACCTGCCCAAAGCGCTCGAACTCGGGCCAGTCCGAGCGCAGCATCTCCATCAGGTAGCCCCGCTCGTCGGGGATCATCCGCAGCTCCCGGACGACTACGCCCTCGATCATTGTACCTCCTCGCTCAAGTGCCGTCGCATGGCTCCTGTGCCCTGCAGGCGCGCTGCGTCTGCCGGTGCCGGCTCGGCAGCCTGTGCCAGTGCCCCAAGGATGACTCCTGCCAGGATGAGGCCACAGCCCGCCCAGCCGCGGGCGAGCATCCTCTCGCCCGCCACCAGCACGCCAAAGAGCGCCGCGAACACCGGCTCGGCGGCAAAGATCAGCGCCGTGTGGCCCGCTGTCGTGAACTGCTGCGCCGCCGTCTGTACCAGGAAGGCGACAGCGGTAGCTGCGACCCCCGTGAAGATAGCGGCTCCCCACACCGGCCCCGGCATGGCGGGGAAGGGGCCTTGGGCCAGCACCAGCCCCCCGCTCAGCGCGGAGACCGTAGACACCTGTACCAGCGTCAGCAGCCGCGGGTCACGCCCCGGCGAGAGCGCCCCCAGCGCCGTGATGTGCCCGGCAAAGGAGAAGGCGCACGCCAGCACCAGGAGGTCCCCGCGGCCGATGGACCAGTCCGCGCCCAACGAGAGCATGCCAAGCCCGACCGTGGCCAGCGCCGTTCCGGCCAGCGCCTGCCAGGAGGGCAGCCGCCGCCACAGCACGGCCACGAACAGGGGCACAAGCACCACCGACAGCCCGGTGATGAACCCCGCCTTGGCCGCCTCAGTGTGCTGCAGCCCGGCCGTCTGGAAACCATAGCCGGCGAAGAGCAGCCCCCCGGCAAAGACTCCCGCCAGAAGGTCCGACCGGCGCACGGCCGGGCGACGCGCCAGGGTCGGCGGGAGGAGCGCCAGTGCCGCGATGGCGAACCGCACCGAGAGGAAGGGCAGGACGGGGTAGCGCGCGACCGCTCCCTTCACGAGCACAAAGGTGCTTCCCCAGATGGCCGTGACGGCCAGCAGCGCCAGGTCCGCCGCCAAGCGCCGGCGCATGGAAACGCCAGATTGGGTCAATGTGCGATCTCGTTCTCTGGGCATGCCAGTTGCAGTGTGCTCCATATTGCTGTGCGAGGCGCCTCCGGATCGCGTCAGGCCACCGTGCTTCCTTTGGATGGGGCCTGCGCCTGCAGCTCACCCCGCACCGTCCAGTACAGCTCTTGCGCGCGCAGGTCAGCAAGGGTGTAGCAGGGCCCACCCAGCGCTGCGGCCAGGCGCGCGGCAAGGCCCCGGTCCAGCGAGGCGTGCTCGGTGTTGATGACCACCGAACGAAAGCCCCTGGCCCGGATCAGGGCAGCAATCCGCAGCGCCTCCTCCTCCGGCGGCCGGCCAGTGAGCGAGACGTTGCCCGCTCCGTCGGTCAGCACGATGAGCAACGGTTGCACCTCGCGGTCCTTGCGCCGCTCCCTGAGTGCCAGCCCGCAGGCCACGAGCAGGCCATGGCTGAGGGGCGTGCGCCCTCCGACCTTGAGCTCCGCCAGGAGGCGCCTTGCCAGCTCGACCGAGTTGGTCGGCGGCAGGGCGATGCGGGCCCGGTCCTTCTGGAACACGACCAGGCACACGCGATCGCGCTTCTGATACGCATCGACCAGCAGGGAGAGAATCGCACCCTTGGTCGCGACCATGCGCTCGGCCGCCGCCATCGACCAGCTGGCATCGAGCAGGAAGAGGATCAGGTTTGCCGCTCTCCGCACGCGCACCTTGCGCCGGTAGTCATCCCTGGCCAAAAGGATGGGCTCACCCCTCTGGCGGCCGCGGCCGAGCTGGTGCGGGGCGGCGGCGCGCAGGGTCGCATCGACTGCCAGATCGGTAACCTCCCGGCTCGGCCTGCTGGAGACGTACCGCCCTCTCCGACGGGTCGTATACGTAAAGCTCCGTCGGCCGCCGGTGCGCCGGGCGAGACGGTCCAGGGGAGTCTGCAGCCGGCGGGGGCGGAAGGGCTGGCCGGTCGGCACCGGCAGGTCAGCCCGGCGGATGTACGCCAGGGGCATCGGCGCGGCGCTGTGACCGCGCAGGGGCATGCCCGAGCCGGGGGTAACCGCCTCAGGCGGGTCCTCTTCGCTCAGGTCTTTTTTTTTCCGTCGACAGCGCCTGCGGCCAGGTCCGCCGCCTCGACCCGCGCCCTGACCTCTTGCAGCTTGACCTCAAGGTTCTCGGGCTGTATCTCGCCCTCCAGCAGAGGCTGTCGCTTGAGGCGGTGAGGCAGGGCCAGCTCGGCTGCCTGCAGAATGTCGGCCTCGGAGATGTACACTCGGCCCTCGAAAGCCGCGTTGGCCCGGGCGGTCTTGAGGATCACAATATCGCCCCGGTGGCCATCGACCTCCATGGCCGCGGTCAGCTCGGCGATGAGGCGCAGGTCGTGCGGCGTGTGCACGACCTGAGGCAGGCGCTCCCGCGCCTCGGCTATCCGTCGCGACAGGTCTTGCTCGGTCGGAGCCCAGGCGCGGCCAAAACCCTCCGGGTCCGCCTCATAGGCCAGGCAGCGCTCGAGGACGAGCATCCTGTCCTCGGGGTCCGTCAGGCTGCGGATCTCGACACAGAGCGAGAAGCGATCGAGGAGCTGCGGCCTGAGCTCCCCTTCCTCAGGGTTCATGGTGCCGACCAGGATAAAGCGCGCGGGATGGACAAATGAGATGCCCTCGCGCTCGACTACGTTCACACCCATGGCTGCCGAGTCGAGCAGGAGGTCGACGACGTGGTCATCCAGCAGGTTGACCTCGTCGACATACAATAGACCCCGGTTGGCTGCCGCGAGCACCCCCGGCTCAAAGTGCCGCTCGCCCTCCCGCAGTGCGCGCTCGATATCCAGCGTGCCGACGACGCGGTCCTCGGTGGCACTGACCGGCAGGTCCACGAAGCGGGTGCGCCGAAGGACGCTCTTCAGGCGCTGGCCGCGCGCCAGCCACTCCCGACAGTTGGTGCAGAGGCGATCCGTATCCTCCGGGTCGCAGTTGAAGGGGCAACCTTCGACCACCTCGATGGCCGGCAGGAGCGCAGCCAGCGCCCGCGCTGCCGTCGACTTGGCCGTGCCTCGCTCGCCACGAATCAGAACGCCGCCGATCTCCGGACTGACGGCGTTCAGCACGAGCGCCCGCTTCATTCTTTCCTGGCCGACAATGGCCGTGAAGGGGAAAACAGGCCACATGGTCATGCTCCGATCTACGCTGGGAAGAGTATACCGGGCCTGGAGAGGACTGTCAATAATGTGTTGGCGATGGGTGCATCCAAGATCGGTCAGCAGATTCGCGGTCAGGCAGCCTGCCGGGGAC
>DYEI01000291.1 GCA_020725765.1 Anaerolinea sp.
AGGCGGGCGGTTGGCGCCGAAGGCGCCTCTAGCGCGCGGAGCGCGCGCAACGCGACTTCAGTCGCCAGCCTCGTTAGAGCGCGGGCGGCGCCGAGCACTCCCACAAGCCTGCATTGTGCCAACACAAGATAGAACCGATCCGGCGGCCGTGACTGTTCAGGCTCGCATACTGGCAGCCCGGCCTGCCAGAGCGGTGTTGCCTCCCGTTCTCCTCGAGTTTGGCCTGTTCGCCGCTATGGTGAAGCTCCGCCCTGCAACGCGACCCGGAAGAACCTACGCGGAAGCCCTTCAGGGCCGGGTTCGGGGGCAGGGGGCGGACAGGTGGACCTGTGCGAGGCGAAAGCACCCACCGAGGGAGCTCGCGCACGGACGGGGTAGGATGCGATCTGGCGTTGCATGACAGCTCTGCGGCGGCCTCGCCAGACAGCGCCTGTCCGTCCCTGAACCCAGCAACGGGGGGATAGGTTGTCTGTCCTTGCGGCCAGCTTGCGCGTGGCGATAGCCTCCTCCTGTTCCCCCGTGTCGGGGGAACGGTAGGGGGTCGCCCCGCCGCTACGAAACGCGTCTTCCAGCACTCCAGGCGCGATGCGCCCCGGCCCCCTCCGACGGGAGGAAGAGCACGGCCTACCCGCCCTTGAGCCGTCTCGTGGTGCGGTGACTCGCCCCGCCTGCCTTTCCTGGCCCATCTCTTGCTGACGGATAGCGGCGCAGGCATGGCCTGCGATCCCCCTTCGCCGCGCACGGAGGAAAGCCCATGAAGCGAGGTCGCCCGTCCGCGGAGGACGTCTCGGGCCGGGTTGCGCGCCCCGAGGGTGAGCGCTGCACCCCCGGCGAAGCCGCGCAGACGAGCCTGCGGGAGCAGCGTGAGCGGCTCCTGGAGGAGGCCCGGCGCGAGGCGGAGAGCCGGGAGCGCTACATCGAGCGGCTCAGCACGCTCTTCCGAGTCACTATGGCCGTGTTGAGGGAGGCGACCATCGAGGGGCTGCTGCAGGCGGTCGCTGACGCCGCCCGGCAGGTGACCGGCGCGCGCGTGGCCATCGCCGGTCACGGCTACATCAGCGGCCGCTTCCGCGTGGGCGCCGCCTCCCACGCCCCCGGCGCCTTTGCCTGCCCTCCTGGCCAGGAGTTCAGGGTGGAGCGCGGGGGCGTGTACCTTGACCTCGTGCGCGAGCGCGAATCCATCCGGCTTACCGATGAGGAGATGCGCCGCCACCCCCACTGGTGGGGCCTGCCGCCTGGCCATGGGGAACTGAGGGGGCTCGTCGGTGCCCGCATGGTCGGCCATGGCGGGGAAGCCAACGGCGTGATCATGGCAACCGACAAGCACGAGGGAGACTTTACCGCCGAGGACGAAGCCCTCCTGCGGCAGCTCGCGGCCATCGCCTCGCTGGGGCTGCAGCACGTCGAGGCGCGAGACGAGAGCGAGCGACGGGCGGCCGAGCTGGACGCAATCATCGCTTCCATTCCGGATGGGATCCTGATCTACGACCGAGAGGGGGATATCGTCCGTGCGAACCCTGGCGCAGCACGCCTCCTTCGCTACACCCCCGAGGTCATGGCTCGCCCCCTGTCCGAGCGCGTCGCCCTCCTGCGTGTCGAGACGGCCGAACGCCGACCGGTCCGCTTTGAGCAGTTGCCCAACGTGCGGGCGCTCCGCGGCGAGGTGGTAGAGGGTGAGGTGTTCGTCGTCACCGTGCCGGATGGGGCCACGATCTGGGTGTCCGCCAGTGCGGCGCCCATGCGCAGTGCCGAGGGGGAGATTCTTGGCGCGGTGCTCGCCCTGCGCGACATCACGCCCCTCCACGAGGCGCAGGAGGAGCGAGAGGACCTGCTGCGAGCCGTCTCACACGATCTGCGCAACCCCCTGTCGGCTGTGCTGGGGCAGGCGCAGCTCCTCGAGCGTCGGCTGGAGAAAGCGGGGCTCGAGGCGGAGCGCCGCAGCACTCAGAGCATCATCGCAGCCGCGGAGCGGATGAACACGATGATCCAGGACCTCGTGGACGCCGCCCGCGCCGAGGCCGGGCAGATCAGGCTGGAGCGCAGGCCGGTGGACCTCCGTGCGTCGGCTCTGGCCCTGAAGGAGCGCCTCGCGACGGGCCTTGAGACAGGCCGCATCGACATCGAGATCCCGGAGGACCTGCCACGGGTCTGGGCGGATCCCGGCCGCCTCGACCGCATCCTCGGCAACCTGTGGTCGAACGCGCTCAAGTACTCAACGGCGGGGACCCGTGTGACCGTGAGCGCGCGCGCGGAGGATGGCTGGGTGGTCACGTCGGTGACGGACCGGGGCCCGGGCATCCCGCCGGATGAGCTGCCGCGGCTGTTTGAGCGGTACTTTCGGGGGGCCCTGGGTCGGGAGCGCGGCGAAGGTGTCGGGCTCGGGCTCTACATCACCCGGCGTCTCGTGGAGGCGCATGGCGGACGCATCTGGGTGGAGAGCCAGGTCGGCGTCGGAAGCACCTTCTCCTTCAGCCTTCCCGTGGCGCGGGAGCAGCAGGTCCTCCGGAGCACACAGGAGCACCGCGAATAGCTGAGCGCTTGCTGGAGGGTAAAGATGGCACAGCAACCGGTCACTGCCAGGGCAGGCCGTGCCGGAGCAGTTGCCGGCATCGACACGGTGACCCTCGAAGGCGCCGCCGACGCCATTGACGCGTCGGCAGGCGCCGTCATCGCCCGCTGGCTCGAGCGGGTACGGGCAAACGTCTTTGCCGACCGCCCGGACCTGAGCGTGGACGCCATCCGCAACAACCTCCCTGGGGTGGTCAGGGGCGTCGCCGAGGCCCTGCGGCGCGGCCAGCCGGAGGAAGTCGAGGCACGGTGGACGGTCGCTGCTGTAGAGCACGCCCATGAGCGCCTGCGTCGCAACATCCGGCTGGAGGACCTGGTTCGGGAGTATCAGATCCTTCGCCAGGAAATCTGGGGGGGCATCCGGGCGTACGTGGCGACCCTCGACAGCGCGCGGGCCTATGCTCTGGCGGCGAACACAGACAGTGTGCTGGACACCATGGCGACCATTGCCCTGCGCACCTACGGCGAGGAGTTGCAGAGGGAGATTGCCCGTCTGGACGCAACCTTTGGTGCCATCCCTGACGCGCTGATCCTCTGTGACCCTGAGGGGCTGGTCCTCCGCACCAATCAGGCCGCGGAGCGCCTGCTCGGCGTGGACGAGCGCGGGCAGACAACCCGCGAGCGACTGCAGGCGGTGCAGGCCTTCACCGCCGAGGGGGCGCCCTATCCCATCGTGCCATCCCTGATCGAGCCGGCGCTGCGCGGAGAGACCGTGTCGCCGGTTGCTTTGCGCGTCATCCGACCTGATGGCCGCACCGCCTGGGTGGCCGCGAGTGCAGCGCCCATCTACCAGGATGCCCGGATGACCGGCAGCGTAGCCGTCTTTACCGACATCTCGGCGGTGCGGGAGGTGCGGGCTTTGCGCGAGCTGGAGCGGCAGCGGGAGGACCTGCTGCGGGCGGTGTCTCACGATCTGCGGAACCCGCTCTCGGCGGTGCTGGGGCAGGCGCAGCTTGCCGAGCGCCGCCTGGAGAGGGCCGAGCCAGACGAGGCGCGGAGGGGCCTGCAGAGCATCATCGCTGCGGCGCGGCGCATGGACGTGATGATCCAGGACCTTGTCGATGCTGCGCGCGCCGAGGCGGGGCTGATCAGACTCGACCGGCGTGCCGTCAGGATGCGGGACTTTGCCCTCGGTCTCAGGGAGCGTCTGAGCCCGGCCCTCGATGTGGATCGGATCGATGTGGAGGTACCGGAGGATCTGCCCGAGGTGTGGGCGGACCCGGCGCGGCTGGAGCGGATTCTGACCAATCTGTGGTCGAACGCGCTCAAGTACTCGGCGCCGGGGACCCGTGTGACCGTGAGTGCGCGTACGGAGGATGGCTGGGTAGTCACGTCGGTGACGGACCGGGGTCCGGGCATTCCGCCGGAGGAGCTGGCGCGGCTGTTTGAGCGTTACTTTCGGGGTGCGGCGGGTCGGGAGCGAGGGGAGGGGGTTGGGCTGGGGCTCTACATAACGCGGCGTCTGGTGGAGGCGCACGGGGGGCGCATCTGGGTGGAGAGCCAGGTCGGCGTCGGGAGCACCTTCTCCTTCAGCCTGCCGGTGGCGGGGACGTGAGGGCCCCAGCAGCACAGGTGAGCCTGCCGCAGGGTGAAACCCGCCTCAGAGCGTAACTGTTCGGTCTCGCCTCCGGGCGGCGCCGGCTGCCACGCGTTGCCCTCCACCCCGCTCCCCTCCCCCACGCAGGCGCCTGTGTGGGGGAGGGAGACAGGGGGAGGGGGGCATAGGCGCCAACTTTGTCGTGCCGCGAGGGATGTCCCATCCAGAGCGCCGCCCCTGCAGTCGGCGTGGTATCTTATCTCCGACCCCAGCGGTTGCTCCTGTTCGGCTCTGCCCCATCCCCCACCCCCCTTCCCCGCCGCGCAAGCGGCGGGGAAGGGGGCGTCTTATGTGATGGAGGGGGGGTTCGCGGGCTGCTTTGCGGCCCGCGAACACCCCCCCCTATTCTTGATTCCCCGCCCCCCCGGCGCGCTATGCATTACCCACAAGTGGCCTCGC
>DYEI01000292.1 GCA_020725765.1 Anaerolinea sp.
CAGGCGGACGCCGCGGCGTCCGCCTGGGGAGGGGAGATGCGTAGAGTGGGGTGTTTTGCGGCGGCGCGCGTAGCGCGCCGCCGCAAAACACCCCACAAAGAAAGGGCCCCTCCCCCGGGTCGGCCCGCAGGCCGACTCGGGGGAGGGCGCGCGGGGGTGGGGGGCCCTGCCGGCAGCGCAGAAGAGCCTGCCCCCGGACTGAGCTACACCCTCAAGCCCCGGACCGCGCGCGGCGTGGGTGCGGGGAGTCCGAGCAGGGGTGTCCGCGCGAGGCGAAACGCCCGCGGACACTCCGCCCACGATAAGAGACCTCCATAGTCCGGAATGCACACATGCGAGAGGGTACCGCGTTGTCAGCCAGGCGCCCCCAAGGCCGTCGCCCCCTGTGGGCTTCATTCCCCCTGCTGGCTTCGGCCGCCTGGGGCGTGATGTATGTGGTCAGCAAGCAGTCTTTTGCCCAGGTCCCGCCGCTCACCCTCTGCCTGATCCGCATTCTGCTGGGGGGCGGGGCGCTGGCCGTGCTCTCCCTCGCCCGCGGCGAGCCCCTGCCCAAGGGGCCGGACCGGCGCGGCCTCTTTGGCCTGGGGCTGATCGTGGCCGTGGCCCTCGGGACTCAGTACCTCGGCACCGACCTGGCGACGGCCTCGCAGGCCGCGCTGATCACCACGCTGACCCCGGCCTTCACCCTGCTCCTGGCCTGGGCGATCGGCGGGGAGCGCCTCACGGCGCGTACCGTGCTGGGGAGCGCGGCGGCCATGGCAGGGGTGCTCCTGATCATTGCACCGCAGGTGGGAGGGCTGGCAGGAGGCTCCTGGCGCGCCGCAGCGGGAAGCCTTTTGCTCCTCGGAGCCTCCCTCTGCTGGGGTCTGTACACCGTGGCCGGCAAGCCGCTGGTGCGTCGCCTGGGGGCTCTGTACACCACCACCTACAGCACCCTGGCCAGTGCCCCCTTCTTCGCCCTGCTCATCCCCCTCGAGCTGCGGGCGCGGCCAGCGGGGCCTATCACTCCGGGGCTGGCCGCGGCCGTGCTCTACCTCAGCCTCGGCGCGACCGCCCTGGCCTGGTACCTCTGGAACAAGGGGATCGAGTACGCGGATGCCAGCCTGGTGGCCATCTTTTTCTTTGCGCAGCCGGTCGTCGGAGCGCTCCTGGGGTGGCTGGTGCTGCACGAGGCCCTGGGCTGGCGCTTTGTGGTCGGTGGCCTGGTAGTGGCTGCGGGCATAGTCTGTGTCTCCTGGCCGGAGGGAACGGGCGGAGCACGTTCATAGGTTCCTCAGAGTACCCCCACCCCTGCCCCTCCCTCTCGCGGACGCATGGCGTCCGCGAGAGGGAGGGGCAGGGGTGGGGCATAGGCGCTAACTTAAGGGCCGCCGAAGTGCTGCCCCCCATAGGTGCCCCCACCCCCCGCCCCGCCCCCGCCGCGGCGGGGGCGGGGCGGGGGGTGGGGCGACGGTTCAAGGGAGTGAGCCGTGCACAGCGCCCGCTACGGGGCTCGGTCGCGCCCGATCGATGGGAGCGCCAGCTCCTCAAGTTAGCGCCCATGGGGGGTTGGGGGTGGGGTAACCGGCTCCGAAAGGGCCGGGGCGGCGCCGCCCCCGCCCATTCGCAAGGCGAGACTGGCGGCACGAACGCGCCCTGCCTACGCACGGCGGTGTCACCCAGGCTGATCCTCCACCAGCCCCTCAAAGGCATCCTCAGGCAGGTGATCGAGCCGGTCGACGACGACGTCGGCCGCGCGGAGCTCCTCGGCCGGATGGGTGGTGGTGACGGCGATGGAGCGCATGCCGGCCCGCCGGGCCGCCTCGATGCCCACGGTGCCATCCTCGATGACCACGCAGCGTCCGGGGGGCACACCGAGGGCTGCCGCGGCCTGCAGAAAGATACCCGGGTCCGGCTTGGAGAGGGGCAATCGGCCGCCGCTCAGCACGGCGTCGAACTCTGGCCAGAGCTCCAGCTCGTTAAGGATGGCGGCGATGTTGGCCATCGGCGCGGACGAGGCGACGGCCTGCCGCCAGCCTTCCCGAGATAGCCGCGCAAGCCACTCGCGCGTCCCCGGCAGCGCCCGTACTCGCCCGCGCACCAGCTCCCGATACCGGGCCTCCTTGCGGGAGCCGATCTCGGCGACCTGCTCCTCGCTCAGGCGCTCGCCAAAGATGGCCCGCAGAAGGTTGCGGTTGTTCATGCCAAAGGTCTGCTCGAACTGCTCGCGGCTCATGGTGAGGCCATAGTCCTGGAGCACCTCGACCCAGGACTGGTAGTGCAGGTCGGCGCTCTCGAGGAGCACGCCGTCCATATCCCAGATGACGGCTCGTGGTGTTGAGGCCAAGGTTTCCTCCGACTGGGACTCCGCCCGGCGGGCGGGCCCTGGCATGCATCAGCTATGTCGGTGAGGCTCGCTGCCCGCCCAATCCGGCGGGCTTGCCATCAGCCCGTGGGCTCGCCGGGTGCGGGGGCCGGGGCCTCGGCGGCCTGCCGGTCGGGCTTCTTGTGGATGACGTATATGGTGACCGGGTCGGATTTTGTCTGGTTCCCGGCCGCGTCGAAGGCTACGGCGTACAGGGTGTGGATCTCGCGGTACTCCTGCCCGCCGGCGCTCGCCACCCAGGATGCCCCCCATCCGTCGGGGAAGACGACCGCTACGCCCTCCGGGTAGCGGACGATGATGGTGCGGCTGATTGCCTCCCCCGCGACAACCTCGCGGATGTACTCGGTGCGATCCGGGTAGGTGTTGCGGCGCCAGGTCACCGGCTGGCCGTCCTCGATCGTCAGCAGCTCGCCCCCGGGGATCTCGGGCACTGGTGGCACGATGGAGCGTGCCGCATCCTTCATCACCAGGTTCCAGGGCAGGCTGTAGGGCGCCACCCGACTCTCGCCCACCTTCTGGCTGTCCACATAGAACTCGACACGGTCCATGGCCATGTTGTCCATGGCCCAGACCTGGATGTTGACATAGTCGTCGTACTCTTTGATGTAGAACTGGCCGTCTGCGGGGTTGATGATGGTCAGCTCCGGTGGCGTGTTATCCACCGTCACCGGCACGGTCACGCGATGCTCCTGATCGCCGCGCACCGTGAGCCGCAGGGTGTACAGACCGCTCAGCCCGGTAGCATCCCACATCTCCAGCACCTGATTATCCACCCGGTTATAGTGCGTGCCCCCGATGGGGAACCACTGCACCGGCTCGAGCCCTTCCCCGTACTCGACCTGATACTCGCGGAACCCCGAGACCCGCGCGTTCCCGGTGATCTGTACGACGCCGTGCACCGGCTCGTAGATGCCAGGGTAGGTGATGGAAGCCTCCGCGGCACGCAGGTTCGGGCCGTGCACGTCGCAGTAGGTCGTCGGGGCATGCGGCTTCTCTGTGGCCCGCAGCCAGTCCTCGACCTCGGGAGGATAGATGGCAAAGACCTGGCGCTCGACCTCCTCGGGCGGGCAGTAGGGAGTCGCCAGCCTGCCCGACGCGCGGCAGATGGCGAACTCTTTGTGGAGGTCATCGCGCCTGGTCGGCTCCCGACCGGCGATGAAGGGCTCCTTCACCGTCGCACGCGTGTACGGCCCCGGTAGCAGCCCCGACTCAGCGTCGACCGTGACCCACACGATGCCAGGTGGCTCGGTAAAATCGACCACGGGCAGGTCCTTATGGCCGTACTCCATGAGGTCGTGCCAGATGGGTGCGGCACCCCGGCTGCCCCACATGGATTGCATCGGCGTATAGTCGCTGTTGCCCACCCATACGCCGACGGCCAGCTGCGGCGTGTAGCCGACCGTCCAGGCATCCACATAGTTGTTGGTCGTGCCCGTCTTGGCGGCGGCGGGCCGGCTCAGCTTCAGGGCGTTCTCAACGCCAAAGGCGGGCGCGCGCGCCGCATTGTCCGAGAGGATGTGGGTGATCAGATAGGCGACCTGCGGGCTGAGCACCTCTTTGAGCGTCGGGCCTTTGAACTCATCGAGGACGTTGCCGCGGCTGTCGGTCACCTTGAGCACGCTCACCGGATCGAGCTCTCGGAAGCCCGGCTCCCGCCTCTCCGGGGGAACCGGCGTGCCTGCCATCACGCCGCCATTGGCAAAGACGCTGAAGGCAAAGGTGTGGTCCAGCAGGGTGACCTCGCCGCCTCCGAGCGTCAGGCTCAGGCCGAGGCGGGATCGGTCACGCAGGGTGGTGATGCCCATGCGGTGGGCCATCTCTACGGCGCTGTCGATGCCGATCTGGCTCAGCACGCTCACTGCCGGGATGTTGTAAGAGCAGGCCAGGGCCCTGCGGAGCGACATCGGCCCGTGGTACTTTCGGTCAAAGTTCTCAGGCACGTAGGGGGCAGCGCCTTCGATCGGGAAGGAGGTGCGCACATCGTAGACCAGTGTAGCCGGCGCGTAGCCCTGCTCGAAGGCCGCCGCGTAGGTGTATGGCTTGAAGGATGAGCCCGGCTGCCGGGGCCACACGGCCATGTTCACCTGCCCGTCGATGGACTCGTCGTGAAAGTCAACCGAGCCGACCATGGCCAGTATCTCGCCCGTCGAAGGGCGGATGATCACTGCAGCGGCGTTGCGGGCGTTGCAGCTCGGCTCCCACTTCTCGACATGCTCGCGGACAATGCGCTCGGCCTCCTTCTGGAGGTCGAGGTCGAGCGTGGTGATCACCCGGAGCCCTCCGCCATATAGCGCCCGCCTGCCGTATCGCTGCTCCAGGAGGGGAAGGAGGTACGTCACAAAGTGCGGTGCCTCCATCTGGACCTTCTCCTGGGGCTTGGGCTGGCCGAGCGGTGCACGCGCTGCTGCATCGGCCTCCGCCTGGGTGAGGTAGCCCTCTCGGACCATCGCCTGCAGCGCCAGCAGCTGGCGCTGTTTGGCAGCCTCCGGGTCATCGAGGGGATTCTTGGCCGGGTACTGGGGAACAGCGGCCAGCATGGCTGCCTCGGCGAGGGACAGGTCTCTGGCGTGCTTGCCGAAGTAGAGCTTGGCAGCCGCCTCAACGCCATAGGCCAGGCGGCCAAAGTGGACCGTGTTCAGGTACCACTCCAGGATGCGGTCTCTCCCCTCCGGCCCGGGGTACCGGCGGGTCAACTCGTAGGAGAGGATCGCCTCCTTGATCTTGCGCTCATAGCTGATGGAAAAGCGCTCCTCCGGGTCCATCGCCACGTTGCGCACGAGCTGGGCCGTGATCGAGCTGCCGCCCTGGACGGGCAGGCCTCGAATGTTGTTCCAGGCGGCGCGCAGGAGGCCCTCGACGTTGATTCCTCCAGGGTTTGTGTAGAAGGTCTTATCCTCGAGGGCGACGATGGCGTTGCGCATGTGCTCGGGAATCTCGCTGAAGGGCACCCAGATGCGGTCGCCGCCCTGGGGGTCGATGACCTCGTAAAGGAGGTGGCGACCGGTGCGGTCGTAGATGCGGGTCGTCTCAAAGTTGCTGAGCGCCAGTTGCTCGAACTGCTCAGCGGTCGGCAGGTCCCTGGCAAAGTACTGATATCCCGCCACCAGGGCCGCCGCACCGGCCGCTGCCACGGCGCTGATGGCGGCGAGGACGATCGCCAGCGCCGAGAGGAGCAGGGCTATCCAGGGCGAGGTGCGGCGGGCACCCCGCTCCCGGAGCCTGCGGCGGATCACGACGGACGGGGCCATATTGATGCTCCTTAGCGGAAACACAAAGCGCCGCAGCGGGGTGAGGGTCTGGCGCGCCAGACCCTCCTACTGCTCGGTATCCCCGCGCCTGACCTGCGCTACGCCGGTGGTCGGCTTGTGCACGTCGCAGTAGCGCGTCGGCGGCTGTGGGTCCACAGCACTGCGCACAAAGCTGCCGTTCTGCGTTGGATAGACCTCGAAGGTCTTGTGCTCTACTTCGTTAGGCGGACAGTTCTCCGTCGCCAGTTTACCCGAAGCCCGGCAGATGGCAAATCCCTTGCGGACCTTCTGCGAGCTGACCGGTTCCATGCCGGCGATAAAGACCTCCCGCACACCTTTCCCCTTGGCAAGGGCACCGGTCGCCGGGTCGACCTCGACCCACTTGATCCCGGCCGGCTCGGCAAAGTCAACGGGTGGCAGGGACTTCCAGGCGGTCTCCATGATGCTGCGCCAGATGGGGGCGGCAGCGATAGCCCCGTACCAGGTGCCCATGGGCTGGCGGTTCGCATTGCCAACCCAGACCCCAACCGCGAGCTGGGGGTTGTAGCCAACGGTCCAGCAGTCCCAGCTTTCGTTCGTGGTGCCGGTCTTGGCGGCTGCCGGTCGGCTGGCGACCAGGGCGCTATACGGGCCGAAGGCAGGAGTCCGCGCCGCGTTGTCCGAGAGGACACTGGTTACCATGTAGGCTACCTGTGGGCTTATGACCTGCCTGACTTCCGGCTCCAGGAACTCTTCCAGCACGCGGCCGCGGCCATCGGTCACCCGAAGGACGCAGACCGGGTCCAGCTCGCGGAAGCCGGGCTCGCGCCGCTGCGGTGGCACCGGCACGCCGGCCATCCTTCCCTGGTTCGCAAAGACGCTAAAGCCGTAGGTGTGGTCCACCAGCCGGATCTCACACGAGCCCAGGGTCACGGCGAGCCCGATGCGGGAGGGGTCGCGGATGGTGGTGATGCCCATGCGGTGGGCCATCTCCACCGCGCTATCGATGCCGATGCGGTTCAGCAGGATCACGGCCGGGATGTTGTAGGAGCAGCCCAGCGCCCGGCGCAGGGGCATCCGGCCGTGGTAGCCGCCATCAAAGTTCACCGGCACGTAGGGGGCTGCGCCCGGGATCGGGAAGGCGGTGCGCCGGTCCTCGATGACCGAGGAAGGGGCATAGCCCTGCTCAAAGGCCGCGGCATAGGTATACGGCTTGAAGGACGAGCCCGGCTGCCGCGGCTCGTAGGCCATGTTGACTTCGCCGTCGATCGACTCGTCAAAGTAGTCCACGCTGCCGACCATGGCCAGGATCTCCCCAGTCGATGGTCGGATGACTACCGCCGCAGCGTTGCGGGCGTTCGAGCTCGCTGGCCAGCCCCGGACTGTCTTGGTCACAATCTCCTGGACCTTGTTCTGGAGGTCATAGTCCAGCGTGGTGATCACGCGCAGGCCGCCGCCATACACCTTGCTCCTGCCGTAGCGCTCCTCCATGACCTTCAGCAGGTACATGACAAAGTGCGGCGCCTCGATCTGCAATCGCTCGGGAACCTCCGGCTGGGTGTAGCCTTCCTGCTTGGCGGCCTCGGCCTCCTCCGGTGTGATATAGCCCTCGGCGACCATGGAGTCGAGCACAATGGCGCGGCGGCTCAGCGCTACCTCGAGGTTGTCGATTGGGTTCTGTGCGGGATACTGCGGGATGGCTGCCAGCATTGCCGCCTCGGCAAGCGTGAGGTCCTTCGCGTGCTTGTTGTAGTAGACCTTGGCCGCTGCCTCGACGCCGTAGGCACGGTTCCCGTAGTAGACCGTGTTCAGGTACCACTCCAGGATACGGTCCCGGCCCTCCTTGCCCGGGTAGCGTCGCGTCAGCTCGTAGCAGAGGATGGCCTCTTTGATCTTGCGCTCGTAGGTGATCGAGTAGCGCTCCTCTGGCGTCATGGCCACATTGCGGACGAGCTGGGCCGTGATCGAGCTCCCGCCCTGGATGGGCAATCCGCGGATGTTGTTCCAGGCGGCGCGCAGTATCCCCTCGATATTGATCCCGCCGGGATTGGTGTAGAAGGTCTTGTCCTCTATAGCGATGGTCGCGTTCTGCATGTGCAGGGGGATATCACGAAGGGGGATGATCGTGCGATCACCCCCCTTGGGGTTCTGGACCTCGTACAGCAGGTGCTGGCCGGTCCGGTCGTAGATTTTGGTGGTCTCAAAGCTCGTCAGGGTGAGCTCTTCGATCTGCTCGGGGGCGGGCAGGTCCTTGGCGAAGTGATTGTAAGCACTCAGCAGGGCCAGTGCGCCGGCTGCCGTCAGGGCTCCAACGGTGGTTGCCAGGATGATGAGCCCGGCAACCACCAGTTGGAGCCATCGTGCGGGTTTCCTGTTGTTTGGGCCATCGTGCCGCCGGCGCAGCCGGCTGCGCAAGATGGGCGAGCCCATTCGCTACTCCTCAATGGTAGCTGTTTCCTCCGCGGGCTCGGTCTCCTCTTCCTCCTCATCGCCCACGCCGGCAGGCAGGGCGCCGAACAGCGACGCTACATCCAGGGGCGCACGCCGGGCGTCAAACCCTGGCCCGGCGGAGGGTGGCCTGTTCTCCCCGTTGCCACCCGCGAAGCGGCTTCGGTCAAAGCCCGTGCCCGCAGGAATCAGCTTACCGATGATCACGCTCTCTTTGAGGCCGTGCAGGTTGTCCCGACGTCCTTCGATGGCCGCATTGGCCAGCACGCTGATCGTGTGCTGGAAGGATGCGGCCGCAAGGAACGAGTCGGTGCTCAGGGCGGCCTTGGTGATGCCCAGCAGGATCGGCGTGGCGGTTGCCGGCGTGCCACCGTCGGCGGCGACCCGGTTGTTCAGCTCTTCAAAGTCCAGCCGGTCGACGACCTCGCCGGGCAGGAGCGGCGTATCGCCGGCCGAGCGCACGCGCACCCGCCGCATCATCTGGCGGACGATGATCTCGATGTACTTGTCGTTGATGTTCACGCCCTGAGAGCGGTACACCTTCTGGACCTCGTCGACCAGGTACCGGTACACCGCCTCGGGCCCCATGATGCGCAGGATCTCGTGCGGGTTCTTGGCGCCCTCGGTGAGCTGATCGCCCGCCTGCACCTGCTGGTTCTCGGTCACGCGCAACCGCGCCGCGGCAGGCACCTCGTAGGCGGCCTCGTTGCGGTCCTCCCAATGGATGGTAACGGTGTGGCCATCGATGGTGGCGATGCCCGCCACGTCGGCGACCAGCTGCTCCTCGCCCCGCTTGGCAAGGACCGTGCCAGGCTCGACCGCCTCGCCGTCCTCGACCTTGATGCCCCAGTTGCCGGGCACCGTGTACTCGCGGGTGCGCTTCTCCACAGACACGATACGCACCGTACGCTCATCGCCGTTGCGCTCGATGTGCACAGTGCCGGCGATCTCGGCGATCAGCGCCTCACCCTTGGGGATGCGCGCCTCGAACAGCTCCTGGACGCGCGGGAGGCCCTGGGTGATATCACCGCCCGCCACACCGCCGGTGTGGAACGTGCGCAGCGTCAGCTGCGTGCCGGGCTCACCGATGGACTGGGCGGCGATGATGCCAACCGCCTCACCGACCTTGACCATCTCGCCACGGCCCAGGTCGCGCCCGTAGCACTTGGCGCAGATACCGTAGCGGAGCTGGCAGGTCAGCGGCGAGCGCACTCGCACCCGGCGAATGCCCGCGCTCATGACTGCCTCGAGCCTGTCCTCATCGATCATCTGGTCCCGCTCGACGAGGACCTCGCCGGTCTTGGGATGGACAATATTCTCCGCCGCAAGGCGGCCGAGGATGCGCTCCTGGAAGCTCAGCCCGGCGGCCTCGGCGCTCTGGGCGTCGATCCAGATGCCATCCCTGGTGCCGCACTCTTCGGCATTGACGATCACGTCCTGCGCCACGTCCACGAGGCGGCGGGTCAGGTAGCCTGCGTCGGCGGTGCGCAGGGCGGTGTCGGCCAGACCCTTGCGACCACCGTGGGTCGAGATAAAGTACTCGAGGGTCGACAGGCCCTCGCGAAAGTTGGAGCGGATCGGCAGCGGGATGATGCGCCCCGAGGGGTCGGCCATCAGACCGCGCATGCCCGCGAGCTGGCGGATCGGCTGCAGGCCACCCTTCACCGCGCCCGAGGTCGACATCACGCCGATGTTGCCCTTCGGGTCCAGGTGCCTGGAGACGGCGGCGGTGACCTCTTCGGTCGCCTCCGTCCACAGCTCGACCGTCTTCATGTACTGCTCGTTCTCGGTGATCAGACCACGCCGATACTGCCGCTCGACCTCGGCGACGCGCTCACTCACCTGCTCGATGATCGTCGACTTTTCCTCCGGCACGATCAGATCATCGATGGCGATGGTCACGCCCGAACGGGTCGCATACTGGAAGCCGACGTCCTTGATCCGGTCGACCAGTTCGGCGGTGCCCTCCATGCCCAGGCGCTGGTAGCCCTCGGCCACCAGCTTCTTCAGGGCGCCCTTATCCATCACTTCGTTCCGGAAGCGCAGTTCCGGCGGCAGGATGGCGTTAAAGAGCACGCGGCCTACGGTCGTATCGATCAGGCGCTTCCTGCGCCGCGGACCGGGCTCGGTGTAGAACTTGATCTTGGCGTGCAGGTGCACCTTGCCCAGCTCGTAGGCGATGGCGACCTCCTCATAGTCGGAGAACACCTTGCCCTCGCCGGGCAGTCCGTCGCCCTCCATCGTCAGCCAGTAGCAGCCGAGGACCATGTCCTTGGACGGCCCGACACCGGGCTCCCCGTTGGCCGGCAGGAGGAGGTTCTTGCTGGAGAGCATCAGCTCCCGCGCCTCCTTCACCGCTGCCGCCGACAATGGGACGTGCACCGCCATCTGGTCCCCGTCAAAGTCTGCGTTGAAGGCGAAGCAGACGAGCGGGTGTATCTGGATGGCATTCCCCTCGACGAGGACCGGCTCGAAGGCCTGGATGCCCAGTCGGTGCAGAGTCGGAGCGCGGTTGAGCAGGACCGGACGGGTCTTGATGACCTCCTCGAGCACCTCCCAGACCTCGGGGGCCTCACGCTCGACCAGCCGCTTGGCGCCCTTCACGTTGATGGCATAGTTGTACTCGACCAGCTTTTGCATGACGAAGGGGCGGAAGAGCTCCAGCGCCATGCGCTTGGGCAGGCCGCACTGGTGGAGCTTGAGCTCGGGCCCGACGACGATAACGGAGCGCCCGGAATAGTCCACGCGTTTGCCCAGCAGGTTGCGGCGGAAGCGCCCCTGCTTGCCCTTGAGCATGTCGGAAAGCGACTTGAGCTGGCGGCGGCCGCGCAGGGAGATGGCCTTGCCCCGCCGGCTGTTGTCGATGAGCGAATCCACCGCCTCCTGGAGCATGCGCTTCTCGTTGCGGATGATGACCTCGGGCGCCTGCAGCTTGATCAGGTGCTTGAGCCGGTTGTTGCGGTTCACCACCCTGCGGTAGAGGTCGTTCAGGTCGGAGGTGGCGAAGCGGCCGCCATCGAGCTGCACCATGGGGCGCAGATCGGGTGGAATGACCGGCAGCGCCGTGAGGATCATCCACTCAGGCCGGTTCCCCGACTGCCGCAGCGCCTCGACCACACGCAGGCGCTTGGCCGCCTTCTTGCGCCGCTGCTTGGAGCGGCTCTGGCGCATCTCGCGGCGGAGGGCTTCGGCCATCGCGTCCAGGTTGATCTCCTTGACGATGTCGTAGATGGCCTCCGCACCCATTCCTGCCTTGAAGACGCGGCCCCACTTCTCCTCGAGCTCGCGATAGCGGCTCTCGTTGATGAGCTGCTTCTTTCGCAGGCTCTGCAGCTCCTCGCGGTCGGCGTCGTACCGCTGCTGGATCTCGGCGATCTCGCTGTTGGCACGCTCCTGGACGGAGGCTCGCTCCTCCTGCGCGCGCTGCCGGGCCGGCTCCTCTTGCGCTTCGAGCTCGGCAATCCGCGAGGCGTATTCCTCGCGAATGCGCGTGTCGATCTCGTTGAGCTTGTCCTGCACGGTGGCGCTGAGGAGCTGTCGGTGCTGTCGCCGGGCTACCTCGCCTTCCTCCAGGATGACGGTGCCGGTCGGCTCGAAGACGAGCTGCCTGGTCGCCGGAGTCTCCTTGGCCTTGTCCAGCGCCTCCTGCAGAGCGGTCGCGGCGCTCATGATCTCATCGGTAGCGGCGGTGAGCCGCTCTTCCATCTCCCGCTGGAGCGCCTCGCGCTGCTCGGCAATGTGGGCGATCTCCTCGGCAAGGCGCGCGTCGATGGCGTCCAGCTCTTCCTGCGCGGCCCGCGAGACGCGGTTCGTCTCGCGGTTCAGCTCCTCATCGAGCCGGCGCAGGGCACGCTGGCGCGCATCCTCGTCGACATCGGTGATGATATACTGCGCAAAATAGAGCACACGGTCCAGGTTGCGCTGGGAGATGTTGAGCAAGAGGCCCAGATAGCTGGGCGAGCGACGCGTGTACCAGATGTGGGCGATGGGCGTCGCCAACTCGATATGCCCCATGCGCTCGCGGCGAACGCGCGAATGGGTGACTTCGACGCCACACTTTTCGCAGACCACGCCCTTGTAGCGGACCTTCTTGTACTTGCCGCAGTAGCACTGCCAGTCCTTGGTCGGGCCAAATATGGCCTCGCAGAAGAGTCCATCCTTCTCCGGCCGCAGACGACGGTAGTTGATGGTTTCGGGCTTGGTCACCTCACCATGCGACCACTGGCGGATCTGCTCTGGAGAAGCCAGGCTGACCCGCAGAGCCCTGATGTCGTTGATTTGCAACGCAACCCTCCTCAAGAACTATCGGACAGGACAACTCGGCAAGGCGTGGAGTTGAACGGTCGTCCTGCACCAGAGAATCCTGGTCTGAATCGCCTCACGGCGAGGCGGATCGAACCAGGATTCACACCTGCCCCTGTATCCAGAGCGCCGCGCGGCAGACGGTTTCGGTGGCGGAGGTGACCCTGATCGCTGCACAGAGGGATACAAGACGGCGCCCAACCCTCCAGGGGCACAATACGGCAAACTGCTATTATAGGCCAAGCTCCAGGTTTTGTCAAGCGGGAAATGGCACGCGGGGTGCATCCAGGGTGCATCACTGCCCCGGCCGCGGCCGGGTACTTCGCTGAGCCCCGATCCGGCCCCATTCCGGTGTGGAAAAGGTCCTGCACCGGGGTAGTGCGAAGCGCACGGCCCCGTCCCTGGCAGAACGCCCTCGCCGGACTGCCAGGCTGCGCACCTGCTGACCAATATCGGACGGACCCATGCCACGAGAGAGCTGAACCTGGAGAGAAGGACCGACCACCCCTCGGCAGTAGGTCGCCGACAGAGAGCCTGTTCATTCGAGGGGAGACGGCGAGGTGCAAGGGCCAGGCTGGCCCCGGCGCGCGATCGCCCGGCGCCAGACGAGGTCTGCACGAGGCACGCGCCTGGTCGGGAGCGACGTGCCAGCTCTGAGCCCGGCCATGCCCGCGCGGTCGATACACTCCCGAGACCCTGAACACGCGGGCCACTCCTTCCCATGCGGGGCAGAACTCACGATCGGCCACGGGCAGAGAACAGGAGGCAACCCGGGCTTTCCACCCGGGGAACAGCCCCCGACCCGGGCCAACCGCACCTGGATCGCCGTGGGCCGGCGATGTTCGCGCCGGCCCACGGGGCTTCATACCGTCTGCTTACGGACGTGTGCGCAACTGCACGGTGCGCCTGCGGGCACCCACCCACCCGCCGAGGGCCGCTGCGAGCGCTGCCAGGATCGCCCCCAGCAAGAACCAACCGGCGGCAGAGGCAATAAAGTTCAGGATGTTCTGCACCTGCTCAGTGGTCAGAGTACCCGACACGGTCACCAGGTTCAGCGCGGTCAGGACGTCGGTTGCGCCTCCCTGGCCGAAGCGAAAGCCCAGCAGGCTACTCACGCCGAGCAGACCACTGATACCGCTGAGGATGGCGCCCAGGAACAGGTACAATCCCCAGACGGTAAGACCGTTGAGCGTGCCGTCCAGCTTGCCAGCCACGCCCGACATGAACGCCGCGAACCAGCCGCCGACGAAGAGCGCGATCAGTGCGCTGATCGCGGTCCAGATGCCCAGGCCGGTTGCCAGGCCCGTTGGGAAGGCGCCCCCGGGCGCTGGGGCCGCGGTGATCGCCCCGACCCACAGGCCGAGGGCCAGCAGGACCAGCTGCACGGCAAACGCCCAGAACACTCCCGCAAAGATCGGCGCCAGCCGCACGCGGTCCCGCAGCCACGCCCTCATGCCATACAGCTTCTCAAAGTCGCGGTCTTCGATGAGCGGCTCGAGGCGCAGCTCCTCCTCCCTCGGTTCCCTCTCACGAGGCCTTTCCTCGAACCTTGTCGCCATGTGCTCAATCCTCCTCGCGTAGGCAGCTCCGCTGCCTCACACATACGGAAACTGCCACTGCGACCTGGGGAATCGCCGCCGCGGGGCGGGCCAGGCCTCCCCTCTCGAGGAGCTACAGCGCCGCTGCGGCGCGGGGTCGGCCATGACGAAGCTGAATGAAAGGTGGCCACCAGTGACACGCGGCCGGCAGCCCCTGGCCTCGCAGTCGGGTAGCAAGAACCGTGCCCTCGAACGGCACCGATTCCACCCTCCCGCCATCCAGCAAGCTGCGTGCCGCCGCCATGCCGCGGTCCCGGGCAGCCTGCATACAGGCAAAAAAGAGGGAAGCGCGGCCTCTGCGACCACGCTTCCCCCTGGCGCACACACCATGCCCGCGAGAGGACTTGAACCTCCACGCCCTTACGGGCACAGGCCCTCAACCTGCTGCGTATGCCAATTCCGCCACGCGGGCTCACGGTACCCATATTGTAGTCACACCGCCGGTGCTTGTCAACTGGCCAGCCATGCGGTACAATGCCCGCACGCTTCTCGCGCAGATGTCCGGCCGGCGAGGGCGATCGCGGGCACGGACGAGCCCTGCCTGCTCCGCCAGCTGCGACCCCGTCGGAGGTCTCCCGACTGCTCGCAGGGCGGACCCTTCGCCAGGTGCTCACACCGTGACACAGCAGGTACTCCGGGAGGGCCGATGGGTCCGGCCGCCGCAGTGGCCATCTCGCTCACAGCCGCCATCTGGTACGGCTTTTTCGTGGTGGCGACGCGCCAGCAGGGGTCGTCCGGTCCAGGGCGCAGAGCCTTTCTTCAGTATCTCCTGGCCCTCGTCCTGTGGACGGGGGGCACTCTGGTCGCCTGGCTGCTGGCATCGGTGCCGGGCCTCTCGCTGGGAGCCGTCATCCTTGGCGGCCTGGCCGTGCTGGCCGGAGCATACCTCTTTGGCCGTGCCTACCTCATTCAACCCCTTCCGCGCCTGGCCTACGGCGCCCTACTCGCCGGCTCGGTGGCTCTGAGCGTGGCCCACTGCGTGGCCACTCTGGGAGCTGTGGCCCTGGACGGCGAGGGGCCCTTCGGCGCTCCGTGGCCGGTGCTGCTGGCCATGATCTCGGGCCTGTCCCTCGTGGGTCTCGCGACATGGCTATGGGTACACGCGTGGCGGGTCGGTCCGGAAGGGCGGAAGTGGCATCGCTGGGTGCTGCTCCTGGGTCTGGTGGCGCTTGCCCTGACCCTGGCGCTGTACCTGATCGCCCCGCTGGCGACGCACGGGCTCGAACTGGCCCAGATGGTCCTGGCGGTCGCTATCGCGGCGCTCATCAGCGCCCGCAGGCACCTGCCTCCGCTCACCCTGCCCCAGCGGCACAGCACGGGCTACGCCCTGCTCGCCGTGCTTAGCTCGTTCCTGCTCGCCATCCTCGCCTATGGCGGTCAGGCCGTCAGTGGTCCCGCGACGCCCCTGCTCATCCTCACAGCCGGGCTCATCCTCGGAGGGCTCACCCTCGCCTTCCCTGAGGTCGCCGACTCGCTCAGCCTGTGGGTCGAGCGCCGCATCCTGCGGGCCGAGTACCATGCCCGGCGCATGGTGGAAGAGGTCGCAGGCGTGGCACCCGCCGTTCTCGACCTCGAGCCCCTCGTGAGCATGATCCTCGAGCGGACCCTGCAGACCCTGGATATCCGCTGGGGCCTCTTCGCTCTGTGGGACCGCACCACGCAGGAGCTACACGTGGTGACGGCGCGTGGCCTGCTGAGGGAGGTGACGAACGCCCGCTGGCCGGCTAACCATGCCCTGGCACAATGGCTGCTCGGTGCCGCCGACATCGGCAAAGCCCCATCTGCCCACATCTCGGAGGACCTGTCGCTTCCGGAAGCCTGCTGGCTTGTGGCCGTGCGGCTGCACGAGGAGCCCGTGGGCATGTTTGTGTACGGTCCGCGCTCCTCGGGGGAGCCCCTCACCCCGACCCAGCGTGCCATCCTCGACCTGCTGGCCAACGAGACGGCGGCCGCCGTGGCCAACGCCCGGCTCTTCAACCAGGTGGCCCGCGCCCGGCGCGAGTGGTTGCAGACATTTGATGCCCTCAGCGACGGAGTCTTTCTCCATGATCGGGAGGGCCGGGTGCTGCGCGCCAACCGCGCACTGGCGCGGCTGGTCGAGCGCTCCTTTGACCAGATCATCGGCCGGCCATGGTTCGAGCTTATCCCTGCCGGGCCAGAGGCGCGCCTGGCCTGCAACTCGCGGCCGGGGCAGGCCCGGGCCACGGCCGAGTATGACCTGGCCTACCGGGACCAGCGCACGCTGCATGTGACCGTCTCCCCTGTCATGGAGGGTGACGAGTTCTGCGTCCATGTGGTGCGGGATGTAACCGAGGAGCGGGCGATGCAGCGGCAGCTCGCTCAGGCCGAAAAGCTGGCCGCGATCGGCGAGATGCTCTCCGGCATCGCCCACGAGTTGAACAACCCCCTCACGACGATCATCGGCTTTTCCGAGCTCCTGCAGGATGCCTCCGTGCCCGAAGCGGTCCGGACAGACCTGCAGCGCATCTTCCGCCAAGCCAGGCATAGCGCCCGGATCGTGCAGGGTCTGCTGGCCTTTGCCCGCCAGAGCCGGCTGCAGATGTCCGAGGTGGACATCAACGCCCTCATCGAGCAGACCCTCGATCTGATGGAGCCCCAGCTGGAGACGCACAACATCGAGACCCGGCTGGAGCTGGACCCCCAGCTCCCTCAGGCCCTGGCCGACCCCGGGCAGCTCCAGCAGGTCCTGGTCAACCTGATCACGAACGCACAACAGGCCATGAGCACCGCTCATGGAGGGGGCACCCTGACCATCCGCTCTCAGGCCTTCCCGACCTGCCTGCGCATCGCCGTGCAGGATGACGGCCCCGGCATTCCGCAGGACCTGCTGCAGCGGGTGTTCGACCCCTTCTTCACCACCAAGGACGTCGGCGAGGGAACCGGCCTCGGGCTCTCGATCTGCTACGGGATCATCCGGGAGCATGGTGGGCGCATCTGGGCCGAGAGCGAGCCCGGGTGCGGCAGCACCTTTGTCGTCGAGCTCCCCATCCGCCATGCGGCGGCTCCCGACGCTGAAGTCTCCCCTCCCCTTCCTCTCTCCAGCCGACGCATCCTGGTCGTCGAGCAGGATGAAGAGGCCGCATCGCTCTTCAGGCGGGTTCTCGAGCCTTCGGGCCACGAGGTCCGGGTGGTGCCCGACCTCTCGCGGGCCCTGGAGGCCCTCGCTGAGGCGGTGGCCAGCGAGCGCGCTCCCGACCTGGTGATCGCGGACCTCGACCGGGATGGGCCCGGACTCTACGAGCGCGTCCGTCGCGAGCTGCCGCGCCTCGGGCCGCGCTGGCTCTTCATCGTCGGCCCGGAGCCTGCGCCCGAGGGGGAGCTTTTCCTGCGCGAGCGCCACCTTCCGCGCCTTTCCCGCCCCTTCGGTGCCCGCGAGATACTGGAGAGTGTGACCCGCGCGCTTCTGTGAGCCACCCTCCAAAGCGGCAGCGCGGCCGGATCATCCATGCAGGATGCTTCCTCCCCCATCAGTCCTCATCTGGCACGTATCTTGCTCGGCCACGGTGGCTGGCCTGTGGCGTTATCCAGCCCCGGGCGTCGCACCATACCCGTGGGCTGCGGACAGCCTGCCCAGACCCGACAAGATACGCCTGGGCCGCATGCGCCTCGGATGCTCGCGGCCTGGGAGCTCATCCTGCCGCAGATCCTCCGGAGGCTGTCCGAGGTGGTCTTTAACACGGCTTTTCCAGACCCGACGCATCTCGACATCGGACTGCCCCTTCCCGCCCTGCCTGTGGCCCTCGGGGCAGGATTCACCGGGAATTGCGCGGCACTCGCATCCTTGCAGCGTCTCCCGGTGCCCGCCATTCTGAGCGAAGCGAAGGTGCGTTCCGATCGGTGGCCCTGGGCCCATCGCGCAGCGAGCTTCGCTTCGCTGAGCATGACGTGGCAACCCGATCAGGGGCCGATAGTAACCCTGGCGAGACCAGTGGAGAGGTAGAGCGATGGCACGAAGGAATGAAGAGGAGAGGGTCCGCGAGGCCAGGCAGAGGGAGGCCGAGAGCGAAGCCCGGGAGGAGATGGTCTTCGATGTCGTCTGCGGCCGGGGGATCAGACCCGCCGAGGCCGTTGCCTCCAGGGCGTACCGCGGTGAGACATATTACTTCTGCTGCCGGGGCTGCGCCGAAGCCTTTGACGCCGACCCCGAGGCCTACATCGGCAAGGAGCCCATCCGCGCTTACCGCGTCGAGGAGCGGGTCGAGATGGGCCCCGAGCCCGAGGCTGTGAGACGGGCCGAAGAGACGGTCGCCCGCTACGAGGCGGAGCTCAGGGCGGCTGAGCAGCGCGCGGCAGAGATCCGTGGCAACCTCGACCGCCTGCGCCGGGAGCTGGAACAGGCCCGCAGCATGCTGACCGAGCGGCGCAACGAGATGATGAATCTCGGCCGGCGGGAGGAGGATATCCGCAGTGCGCTGCGGGCCGAGGAGCAGCGCATCATCGACCTCGAGCGCCAGGTGGAGCGCGAGCGCATGGAGCTCCAGCGGGCCGAGCAGGAGCTGGCCGAGGCGCGCCGCCATCACGAGGTCGCACTCCGCCAGCGCCAGCCGGAGATGGGCGAGCTCGAGCAGCGGGAGCACATGCTGGAAGCCGAGGCGCGTAGGCTCGAGCAGCGCGTCCGTGACCTCGAGGCCGAGATCAACCGCCTGAGCGCGCAGCCCGAAAGCGAGCGCCGTCTGAGCGAGCTGCGCGAGGCGCTGAACAATGCCCGGCAAGAGCTCGAGCGCGTGCGCGCGCAGCGGCGCGAGGTCACCCTCGAGGGTCTGCCGGCCGTCGAGGGCGAGGAGCCAACCGAGTTCTACGAGGCTCGCCGCGTAGAGCACGGGCAGCGCGGCCGGGGACGCTGAGCTACAGCCGCCCTGCTACTCGGGGGCGAGCCGACTGCTCGCCCCCGCCTGCCTGCGCCGCACGAGCACCCGCCCGAGGGAGGCAACATGGAGGGAAACCTTCCGCGTGACCCGGTCTGCGGGCTGGAGATCCACCCCGATGACGTAGACTCGTGGGTCGAGTACGGGGGCACGCAGTACTTCTTCTGCTGCCCAGAGTGTCGGCGCGCCTTCGAAGAGAGCCCTGAGGAGTACCTCGCGAGAGAGGCGCCGAAACCCGGCGAGAAGCACAGCGAGGAGACCGGCACCCGGCACACCCGGCATCAGGCGCGCATCTGATGCCGCGGCCAGCGCCGCGCTAGCCGCCGTACGCCGGCCGTGCGACAAGGATGAGCCGATGGCTCACCGTGGGGTAAGGCCAACAGGTGATCAGCGTCAGGCGCTCGTCCTCTGTCCGCCCGATCCAGCGGCCGTTCTGCCTCCGCTCCTCGAGGCTTGCTCCCTGCTCGCGGACGATATGCCTCTCGGCTATCCGGTAGTGGTAGGCAACATCCCCGACGTAGACGGTGACCCGGTCGCCGATAGCCAGCGAATCGAGATGGCGAAAGACCTCGCCGCCAGTGCTGGAGTGGCCGGAAATGACCATGTTGCCGACATGCCCCGGATAGCATGAGCCCTGGTGAAAGCCCGCAGCGTCAAGAGGCACCTGCCAGTCGGTGCCGCGGATGCCCCCGATCTCGATGATGCGATACCCCATCACCACGACGGGTACGTCCAGCCCGATTGAGGGCGCGGTGATCCGGGTCGGCGGACGGTCGGCCGGAGGCGGCGCGGCGCCCAGGTCCTCCGGCGGGGGGACGGCAGCGGGCTCTACCGGCACCGGCGTCGGCGGCGGATCGGTCGGCGTCGGCGAGGGTTCAGGCGTCGGGGTGTCCGTCGGGACGGGAGTCGGAGTGTGGGTGGGCGTGGCGGTTGGCGAGGGTGTACTGCTAGGCGACGGGGTCGCCGTCGGAGCCGGGGTGTCGGTAGGCAGCGGGGTGGCAGATGGAGTCGGAGGCTCGGGCGTGGCCGTCGCGGTGGCGGCCTGCACCTCCCGAGGCAGCGCCGTGGGCGCGGCCAGGCTTTCCACGTAGCTCCCGCGGAGGCCAGCACTCAACTCCAGAACCCCCGCAAGCCCCACAGCCGGGCTGCACGCAGCGATCAGGGCGGCTACTGCAACTACACCCAATAGCCACGCCAGGTGGCCTGCGACGAGGCTCCGGCCTCCACCGCGCCGAACCATCCCCACCCGTACCGACATAGAGGATCGAATGGGCCGCTCATGCCCTCGATGTGTCCACAGCGTTGCCACGGCCTCTCCCCTGCGCCAGACGTACTCAGGTAACGATCCTGTTACCTGAGAGCATTATAGCATCCCTGGCAATGCGTTAATGTGAAACGTCCATAAAGGCGGGCGCCTTCCCCGCCCCCGGTCACCCGCGCCTGCAGCCCTCACACCGTCTGTCGCACATCGATGCGGTGGTGCTGCACGCAGGAGCTGACAGACGAAAATCTAAGGTTAAATCGTGATGGGGGCCGGGCCGCGGGCGCCGCGGCGCTATGCATCAGCCATAGACAGAAAAAGGGTGTCCGTGGAGTCTGGCCTTTTGAGGTACTCGCCCCTCACCATTACCTCGATCGCCTGTCAGCAGTCGTGTAGCGCGGCTCGCGCCGGAGTGCCCCCCGACCCCCATAGGCGCCAACTTGAGGAGCCGCGCTCCCGTCGACCTCACCCGGCCAGACGTGGTAGCCGGCTCTGCGCGCGGCTCACTCTCTTGTACCGTCGCCCC
>DYEI01000293.1 GCA_020725765.1 Anaerolinea sp.
CGAGGCATCCGCTGGCTGGCCCGTCGGTTCGGCATCTCCCGCAATACCGTACGAGGCATCATTCGCCAGCACGAGCGGCAGCGCACCGAACCGCCACCCCTCCCCTCTCCTCGTCCGAGCAAGCTCGACCCTTTCAAGCAGGAGATCGCTGTCTTGCTGGAAAAGACTCCCGATCTGAGCGCGGTGCGGGTCCAGGAAGAGCTGCGGCCCCTGGGCTACGACGGCGGTCTGACCATTCTGCGGGACTATCTGCGCCAGGTCCGTCGCCCCCGTCGGGAGCCGCATCTGACGATCGTCACCGAACCTGGCCAGCAGGGCCAGATGGACTGGACGTCCTACCGGCTGGAGTTCACCCGCGCCGGTCGCGAGGAGGTGCTGTGCTTCTCCTACATTCTCGGGTTTTCCCGGCGGCAGTTCATCGATTTTACCCGCCGGCGCGACTTCTTCACGCTGATCCGGCGTCACCAGGACGCCTTCGCCTGGTTCGGGGGCGTGCCCAGGGAATGCCTCTATGACAACGAGAAGACGGTCGTGCTGCGCTGGGAAATGGGGCGTCCGGTCTTCAATCCCGCCTTCACCGCGTTCATCACCCATTACGGCTGCCGCCCGATCGCTTGCCGGCCTGGGCGCGCCCAGACGAAGGGGAAGGTGGAGCGTCCGTTCCAGTATGTCGAGGGCAACCTGCTGGCGGGTCGGCGCTTCGAAGATCTGGACGATCTGCGGGCGTTCGCGGTGTGGTGGATGCGCGAGCGTTCGGATCTCCATGTGCATGACACGACAGGCCGGCCGCCGATCGAGCTGTTCCGGGAGCAGGAAGCTGATCGGCTGCAGCCCTTGCCGGCCATTCCCTATGATTCGGCCGAGGTCGCGCTGGTGATCGGCCGCGCCGATGGATTCGTCGAGTTCGAAACGAACAAGTATTCGATCCCCTCGGGGTATCTGGCTGATCTGCTGACCCTGAAGGCCGACGAGCAGACGGTGCGGATCTACAGCCAGAACCTGGAGCTGGTGGCGACGCATGAGCGGGCGCCGGCGGGAGCGCGGCGACGGGTGGAAGATCCTTCCCACCACCGTACCAAGCGGGAGCGGTATGGCTTGGAACCGCTGCGCGAGGCGATCCTGGCGCTGGGTCCTGCCGCTGCCGAATTCCTGGCCGGGCTGGAGAAGCGGCAGCCGCGGAATGCGGGGTTCCATGCCCGGTTCATTCTCGATCTGCGGCAGGAGTATGCCGCCGGCGACATCCATCGGGCGCTGCAGCATGCCTTGCGGTATCAGGCCTTCGACGGCAAAGCCATCGAGCGGATCCTGCAGGCGCGGGCGCAACCTCGCACGCTGGAGCATGTCCGCCAGGAGCAGGCCCGGGCGACCTTGCGGAAGGCGCTGCCCAAGGTCGAGCAGCGGCCATTGGCCGATTACACCCGCCTGCTGGAGACC
>DYEI01000294.1 GCA_020725765.1 Anaerolinea sp.
CCCTCGTGTAGAAAGCTGCCCCCTCCCCTGACCCCTCCCCCTGGCGGACGCGACGCGTCCGCCAGGGGGAGGGGTCAGGGGAGGGGGCGGCTCCGCGAGATGCCGCGCAGGCCATGGGCGCCTACGCTCCCGCCGCGCCACTTGTGGGTAATGGATAGGGGACGGACGCCACGGCGTCCGTCCCGGCGAGGGGGCGGGGTGGCAGGTCGCTGAGGAGGCGGGTGCCGGGCTCTTGCTCGATACAGGCCACCTCCGATGCACTGCCTACAACCTGGGCGTCGATGTCCACGCCTATGCCCGGGCGCTGCCGCTCGATCTGGTGCGGGAGATGCACGTCAGTGGGCCGCAGCTCACAGGAGGTTGCCTCCTCGACCGTCACCACGCGTTGGAGGACGAAGACTATGCCCTCATCGAGTGGCTGCTCGAGCGGACGCAGCCACAGATCGTCACTCTGGAGTACGGTGGGACGGGAGAGACGGTGGAGACGCCACTGCGCAACGATCCGGTTGCGCTGCAGAGCCAGCTTGTGCGACTGCGAAGGCTCATCGGCCTGGCAGCGACCCGCTAGCTCCCCGCGCCCAACAGCCCGGCGATGGCCTCGAGCCCAAGCAGGTAGCTCCGCCACCCAAAGCCGGCGATCTGCCCGACGCACACCGGCGCGAGGAGCGAGACGTGCCGGAACGGCTCCCGGGCGTGGATGTTGGAGAGGTGGACCTCGACGGCCGGCCTGCCAATCGCCTCGATGGCATCGCGCAGGGCGATGCTGGTATGGGTGAGCGCGCCCGGGTTGATCAGGACGGCATCGGCCCAGTCGGCGGCCTCGTGCAGGGCGTCGATCAGCTCGCCCTCATGGTTGCTCTGGAGGATGCGCAGGTGCATCCCCAGCTCCTGCGCGCGCGCCTGGAGCCGCGCGTCGATCTCGGCCAGCGTCATGCGCCCATAGACCTCGGGTCGACGCCTCCCCAGAAGGTTCAGGTTCGGGCCGTGGAGCACAAGCACATTAGCCATCTGCCATCACCTCGCGCCAGGCCGCGGCGAACTCGTCGCTGCTCACCCCATCCCACAGGGTCACTTCCCCCAGGCGAAGTGGCAGCACAAAGCGCACCGCGCCACGGTGTCGCTTCTTGTCGCTGGCCATGGCCTCCCAGAGCCGGTCGGCTTCGATCCGCGGGCCGTGCACCGGCAGGCCGAGCCGCTGCAACAGGCCGACGAGGCGGGCCTCCAGTGCAGCCTCGCAGAGGCCCAGCCGCACTGCGAGGCGCGCCGCCGTCACCATGCCAATGGACACCGCCTCGCCGTGCCGCAGCGAGAACCCCGAAAGCCGCTCGAGCGCGTGCCCCGTCGTGTGCCCAAGGTTCAGCACCGCGCGCCGACCCCGCTCCATCGGGTCCGCCGCGACAACATCCACCTTCACCCGCACCGCCTGCGGCACCGTCCGGCCCAGGGGCTCGGGGCCGTGGGCCTCGAGGTGCCCGAACAGCTCGGGCGCACCGATGATGCCGTGCTTTACCATCTCTGCCAGGCCAGCACGCAGCTCTTCCGGAGGAAGGGTGCGCAGAAGCCCCGGGTCCACGACCACCAGACGCGGCGGGTAGAAGGCGCCGATCAGGTTCTTGCCACCGGGATGGTCTATGGCGACCTTGCCGCCGATGCCGGCGTCGACCTGTGCCAGCAGCGTCGTGGGGATGACGATCCATGGCATCCCGCGCAGCCAGGTCGCCGCTGCAAAGCCTGCCACGTCGCTCAGCGCCCCGCCCCCGAAGGCGATCACCGGTGTGCTCCGCTCAGCCCCGGAGCGGAGCAGGCCGTCGTACAGGGCCTGCAGCGAGGCATAGGTCTTGGCTGCCTCGCCGGAGGGCATCTCCAGCCAGGTGGCGCGAATACCGGCTGCCGCGAGCGCCTGCTCCAGCGTGGCCCCGTGCAGGCCCCGCACCCGCGGTTCGGTAACCACGATTGCGCGTCCCTCGACGCCGACGGCCCGCAAGAGGGAAGCGCTCCGCCCGAGCAGCCCCTCGCCTGCAACCACGTCGTAGCCCCCGGCCGCAGCAGGGAGTGGCAACACCTGCAGGGGCGCAGCGGCTCCCAGCCCAGCCAGGCGCTGCACGCGCTCCGCCGCCTCGGTGATGCCCAGATGGGTCACATCCAGGCGCAGCGGGATCGCCTCGTACGCCGCCCGGCGGCTCTCCAGGAGCCGCTCGACCGCCTCGCGCGGGTCCGGACCAGCGAGAAGCGGACGGTCCGACGTGCCCTGCAGCCGTCGCAGGATCTCCTCGGGCGCGCACTCGAGGAGAACCACCGTGGCATGCTCCAGAAAGGCGCTGCGGTTGACATCCGGCACCAGCGCCCCGCCCCCCGTAGCGATGACGAGGCCCTCCTGCGGCGCAAGCTCGCGCACGAGCGCTGCCTCCGCCTCCCGGAACGCCGCCTCCCCCAATGAAGCAAAGCAAGCCGAGATGGTCATCCCGAGGCGCTCTTCGAGGAGGGCGTCCATATCCACAAACGGGCGCCCAAGCGCCTCGGCGAGGGCCCGGCCAACGGCGGTCTTGCCCGTACCCATAAAGCCAGTCAGCACGATGGAGCGGTCACTGATCGTCATGGTCCGAACCCGCTGTGCCCAGGGCAGGCAGGTATCCCGCCCCTTCGCTGCCAGAGCCGGCGTTGAAGCCCACAAGGCGCGGGCGCCTATTCCCGGCCACGGCGCATCTCCCCCCGCATCGCCGCAACTCTCTCGACCACCTGCTCGAGGCGATCCCCGCCGCAGCACTCCACGAGCGCCTCGGCGAGGACCCACGCCACGACAGCGGCGGCAACCACACTGGCTGCCGGCACGGCGCAGATGTCGCTGCGACGGTAGAGCGTCTCAGCCTCGGTGCCGGCGGCCAGGTCGATGCTGGGTTGCGGCCGGAGGGTCGTCGGAATCGGCTTCATGGCCGCGCGGACGACGAGCGGCTCCCCATTGGTCATCCCTCCCTCGAGGCCGCCAGCCCGGTTCGTCGGTCGGACGATCCCTCCCTCTTTCAGGCGGATCGCGTCGTGCACCTGCGTGCCCCGCAGCCGGGCGTTGGCAAAGGCGGAGCCGATCTCCACGCCCTTGATCGCCGGAATGGAGAGCAGTGCCGCCCCCAGGCGGGCGTCCAGCCTTCGGTCGGGATGCACAAAGGACCCCAGCCCGGGCGGCAGGCCCCAGGCCACGACCTCGATGATCCCGCCCAGCGTGTCGCCGGCCTCGCGGGCCGCGTCAATCGCCGCGACCATCGCCCGACTCGCCTCGGGGTCCAGGCAGCGTACGGGAGAGCTGTCCGCCCGTGCGGCGCGCTCTTCGAGGGGCACGTCCGTCTCCTCCACCGAGACCTCCCCGATAGCGACCACGTAGGCGACGACCTCGATGCCCGCCGCCCCGAGGAGCTTTTTCGCCACCGCGCCGATGGCCACGCGCATGGCCGTCTCGCGGGCGCTGGCGCGCTCGGCCACGGGCTCCACATCGGTGAACCCGTACTTGAGCGCCCCGGCAAGCTCTGCATGGCCCGGCTGAGGCACAGAGCGGGGCGCCCGGGCCGCGTCGCCTAGCTCGGGGCGCGCACGGTTGGCGATACGCAGGGCAACCGGCGCGCCGGTCGTGACGCCGCCCAGCACCCCGGCCACAATCTCGGCCCGGTCCGCCTCGATCCGCTGCCGGGCGCCGCGGCCATAGCCCCCCTGTCGCCGCGCCAGGTCCGCCGCCACGTCCTCGGGCGCGAGGGGCAGCCCTGCCGGGAGGCCCTCGATGATGCCGAGCAGGGCGGGACCGTGGGATTCCCCGGCTGTAAGGAACCGCAGCATGCTATGCCTCCGCCGCCGCGCTCATCATCACCTCCACCGGAGCTGCCCGGCCCGTCCAGCACTCAAAGCTCAGCGCCCCCTGGTACACCAGGACTCGGAGGCCCTCGATCGTCCGGCAGCCCCGAGCCGCAGCCTCGCGGAGCAGGCGCGTCTGACGCGGGGCATAGACCAGGTCGAGCACCGTCAGCTCTGGGGGCAAAGGCAGATCAACCGGCAGGGGTGACTCATCCGGACCCGGCTCCATGCCGACGGACGTCGTGTTCACCAGCAGGGTCGCCCGCTGCAGGGAGGCTTCCAGGGCGGGCCTGTCGGCCAGGGGAATCGCAACCAGGCGCCCGCGGACCCGGCCCTGCAGGCTTCGGACGAGGGCCTCCGCCCGCGCCAGCGTGCGGTTGGCCACGGTCACCTGCGCTCCGGACTGGGCGAGCGCATAGACTGCTGCGCGAGCGGAGCCGCCGGCACCGAGCACCAGCGCCTCCTGCCGCTCCAGCTCCACGCGGGCCTCTGCCAGGGTCAGCAGGAGCCCTCCGACGTCGGTGTTGTCCCCTGCGAGCCGCGCCTCCTGCACCGCGAGCGTGTTCACCGCGCCGACGGCCTCAGCAGCCGGGGTCAGCTCATCGCAGAGCGTCGCCGCACGCTCCTTGTGCGGTATGGTCACGTTGGCCCCCACAAAGCCAAGCGCCACCAACCCGCGCAGCGCCGCCTCCAGGCTGTGGGGCGCCACGTGCAGGGGCACATAGCACCAGTCCAGCCCGAGGGCCCGGAAGGCGGCGTTGTGCATGGCTGGAGAGCGGCTATGCGCCACCGGGTCGCCGATCACGCCGACGAGACGGGTAGTGCCGCGGATGTCACAGCTTGCTGTCATCACCTGTCTGCTCTCAGACTGTGGGCGGTTATAACGTGACCCATAGATGCTCTGCGGAATGCCGCGCAAAGGACGCAAGCAATCCACCGAATGAGTTCGGGGCTACGCGGCCTTCC
>DYEI01000295.1 GCA_020725765.1 Anaerolinea sp.
CCAAAACACCCTGTAATGTCTTCCCCCTCCCCGGGCCGGACGCCGCGGCGTCCGGCCTGGGGAGGGGGCGAGGGGGAGGGGCATCCCGGACGCAGCATGGCTGGAGGCCATCTCGCGAGTTCTGGACGGTACCGCGGGATGCGCTCCGAAAGGCGAGGGTCTAGCCCCTTACAAGCCCACCGTGCCGGCCGGTGATGGCGCTCCGCCCAGTAGGGCAACGGCCTGCGGGCGAACACAACATGGGGCATCCGCGAGTTTGCGATAGAGCGACCTGGGCCTAGCCGGTCGGAACGATCAGCTCCTGACCGGCGTAGATGTCGTCGGTCTGCAGCCCGTTGGCAGCCATGATGGCCTCAACGGTGGTGCCGTAGCGTTCGGCGATGCCGGAGAGCGTGTCGCCAGGGCTGACCAGGTACCGAACTGTGTCCCGTGCCGGGGCAGGGGAGAGGGCTGCGCTGGCCTGCTGCAGGTAGTAGAGGGCCTCGGGACCCTCCGGTCGGATCTCGAGGGCAAAGGTGAGCTGTGCAATCGCAGCCGCAGCGTTCCCCTCCTGCAGCAGACGGTGGCCATAGTTCACGTAGGCGGCGTACAGCTTGTCCAGCATGGCCCGAGCCGCTGGCTCTGCGGCCAGTATCCGCTCGATCAGAGCGATGGCTCGCGGCCAATCGCCAGCTGCCCAGGCAGCGTCGAGGGCGCTGAGGTTGGCAGCTGTGGTTCCTCCGGCCGGTGAGGGCCCGGGGAGGAGGCTACCCGTCGGCAAGAGTCCGCCCTCTGCATAGGGAGAGGCGTACATGGTGAGGTCCATCGTCAGCGTGTGCCCCTGCTTGCCCTCGACAATGCTCAGGTTGCTGATGAGCAGCCCGTGAGGGGAGATGGCACCGACTCGCGAGACGAAATCCTCCAGTTCCACCAGCGGTCCCGTCGCCTGTACGCGGAAGGTACGAAGGTCATACGTTGCTGGCCCGGCCTCCCTGCGAGCCGGCTGGCCCTGTAGCGCCGTCAGGGTGACGCCGCTCTCGGTGGCACATCGCTGGAGGCGGGCCACCACGTCCGCTGCCTCGGCCTCTGGGAGGAGGATGGCCGCTGCGTCTCTGAGCCTGGACTCGGCGCTTGTGACCTGCTTTCTCAGCGTCTCTGGCGACTGGGCCTGAGCCCCCCGAGCCTCGCCGAGCGCGTGCCGGGCCGATTCCACCTCTTCGGTGAGCGCATGCCATGTGCGGACCGCCGGCACTATGCGGGCGCTTGCAAACATGGCGTATCCGATCAGGCCGAGGCAAAGCATGCCCACAAGGCACGCCGAGTACAGGCGCTCGGGTGCAAGGAGCTTTGCTTTCCCGCGGCCGACGGGCTGACGCATGGCTACTGCCTCACTACCAGGACAATGACGAACTCGACGGAGCCTGCCGTCTGCAGGTATGCCGATGAGGCCGGGGCCAGCGCGCCGGCGTGGGAACGCGAGGAGCACGAGCGCGCTCCGTCTGCCGCCTGCCCCGAGGCGACCAGATATCCCGGGCCCATGGCGGCGGGACGTGCGCCTCGTGCCTCCCCGTCCGGTCCAGATGGTCCGGCCGGGTTCGCAGGCGCGGCTTGAGCGGATGCCGCCGACATCTCCTCCACCGTGAGCTGATACATCTTGTCCGGGCCGTACTGGCCCCGGTTTCGGACGGTGATGAGCACCGTCACGGGCTGCGACCCAAAGACCTGGAAGACCACCTCGGAGCTCGGGTCCCCGGGTTGTCGGTCATCTCCCGTGTATACTGCGGCACCGACCTGTACCTCCAGCACGGTATCGACGCCGGGGCTGAGGCCCGAGGTCGAGACCCGGTAGGACCTGCCCGCGCCGGCCACGAAGGCAGCGAGGTCGATGTCGCCAGCAGGGTAAAAGCTGTGGGCCTGTGGCTGACCGACGGCGATGGGCTTGGGCACGGTGTCGTCCGGCTCGTAGGCGTCCCTCAGGTCGGGCGTTGGCGTGAGGGTTGGAGCGGGGGTCGCCGTGCGAGTCGCGGTCGGCGTGGGCGCCTGCGTCGGCGTGACCGGGGTCGGCGCTGGAGTGATCTCCTCGTAGGCCACCTTGTAGGTCATGTCCGGCCCATAGTCGCCGCGGTTGCTGATCTGCACGATCACCAGCACGTCCGTGTCTGGAGGAACCTGAAAGGTCACTTCGGACCGGAGGGTGCGGGGTGCCACGTCGTCGTTGGTATAGGTCTGGTCCGCGACCCGCACGGTGAGGAATGTGTCCACACCCGGGGCGAGGTCGCTTGTGAAGACCCGGTAGTGGCGCCCGGCCTTGGCCAGAAAGCGCACATTGTCCACGTCTGACGCCGGGAAAAAGCTGTGTACCTGCGGCTGCCCGGCATAGATGCTCTTTGGCTCCCAATCATCCGGCTCGTACTCGTCGCCGGGGCCGGCGGTTGCCGTGGGCGTCGGCGTCTCCGTTGGCGACGGGCCTGAGGCGCCCGTCGGCGTGACGAAGGGGCTGGCCAGCGCCCGGAGGGACTGCACCGCCACTCGCTCGAAGAGGCCGGAGGCTTCGAGGTCGCTGGCGTAGCGCGCTACCGCAGGAGCATCGCTGGCCCGGCCCTTGAGGGTAATCTCCCGTCCCTTCTGCGTCACGCTCTGAAGCACTATCCGCGCCGGGTCACGCCCCCCGATGGCAGCGACGACGGCAGGCCATCTGATGGAAGCCGACTCCAGCGTGGGCCTGAGCTGGTCGAGCTGGCCGATGGAAGCCTCGAGGTGCGTGAGGGTCTGCTTGAGCGCCAGAGCCTCGGGCAAGGGTGTGCTGGCCGCGCCGATAGTGGCCCGTAGGGACTGCCGCTCATGGTCGAGGTGTGCAACCTCGTCGCGGAGGGCGGCCGAGGTAAGGTAGAGAGGCAGGAAGGAGGTTGCCACGCCGATCGCTACCAGGCACAGGATGGCCGTGCGGATCGAGGGGCGCCGGCCGTGCGGGGATGCTCCCGCACGTGCGGGGACACCTGAGCCGACCGGGACTGGCCGGGGCAGGCCCCTGCCGGTCGTTCTTGGGGCGATGCTTCTGCTGAACCCGAGCGATCCGTTCGCCAGCCTCTGCCACACCGTGCCGCCCGGGCTGCCCGCGAGGAACCTGTTCACGCTTGCTCTCCGGTGGCCTGTGCGGTCAGGGCGCGCAGCTTCTCGAGCACCTGGGCCGTGTCTTCGGCCAGAGTCTCCACGTCGATGGGCTCTGTCATCAGGGCCAGAGTTTCCAGACGGGAATCGTCCGACCCCAGGTTCCCGAGGAGGTCTCTCAGCACCTCGTCCGTCACCGCTTCCTGCTCCGCTGCGTCGCGCTCTTCGGGCGAGACCTCGACGTGCACGAGCGCCGCCGACCGCTCTGGCGATGTCTCCACTCTGGCCGCGGGTGTCGCTGCCGCCTCGTCACCCGCCGCCCGCTCCTCGCCGGGGACCGGCAGGGGCGCTTTCTCGCCAGTCTCGGCCACCCCGGCATCGGCGGGCGTCTGTTCTGGACCGACGGGCTCCCGCAGCCAGTGGGGCAGGCCGTCTGGGTCGGTCTCTGGGGTCTCGACCTCGAGCTCCTCGGGCAGCTCGACACACAGCCACCTTGCGGCGCGTGGTGCCGCGGCGAGCCCCAGCGCTGTCGCAAAGGGGAGAGCGGCCAGGGTCGTGCTGAGCAGGATTGGCCGGCGGCTGAGTACCGATGACCAGAGGGAGGGCTCCGCCGGCGGTATGCCCAGCGCCGACCGGAGCGCAGCGAGCTGCTGCCGGACGGCCGGATCGGCCGCCTCTCTCTCCATCCGGCTGAGGAGCTGCTGCAGGCGGCGCGCGTCCCATCCCGCCAGGTCCTGCTGCGCCTGTGCAGCGTTTCCCGAATGGTAGTGCTCTGCGGCGACCAGCGCCACGTATCGCGCCTGGCACTCGGGTGTCAGCTCCCATGGCCGGCTGTTCTCCCACTGTACGGGCCAAAGCCACCAGCCGATGGCCAGCCAGCCGAGAAGCAGGCCCATGCCGAAGGCGAGGCCGAGGGCAAGCCCGCTGAAAGCCACGACCCGGCGCCGGGCGCGCGGTCTCCGCGCGTCAGGGGTTCCCGCGGCATCGAGCCCGGCGAGCAGTGCATCGACCCTGGCGTCCACGCTCTGATCCCGGGTCGCCCCGTCCAGCATGACTTCAAGGTCTGGAGCGTCCATGGTCACCTCAACTGACCTTGAGAATGGCGTCAACCAGGGGTGGCGCCACCAGGAAGGCGACCCCCGATAGAGCGAGCAGGATAGCCAGGTAGAAGGCGCCCTTGATGTAGTGGCCCCCATCGGCGGCCACGATGGCAAAGGCGTTGATGATGCACAGCACGATGACCATCCCCTGCGTGAGGACTGCAAGGGGGCCCAGCATCGGGCTGCCAAAGCTGAGCACAGGCAACTGCATCGATCCGAGGTTGATCCCCTCCTGCAGACGAGTGGCCGCCGCGACCACCTCCGAAAAGTTCTGGATAACCTCGAGGATGATCAGCATCAGGGCGCTCACAACGGCATGCATCATGATGGTCAGCCATGAGAAGGTCGAGGCCAGCACTCTGCGCCGCGCTCTGAGCATCACCCCCGTAGTGGCAAAGTCGCTGCAGAGCGCACCGACCATGTCGGCCTCGCCACCGAGCTCGATCGCGTCGTTGAAGATGCTGATGGTCTCGCTGATCAGTGTGCTGCCGGTCTCCAGCGCGAACTGATTCCAGCACAGGGAAGGCGGAACGGAGGCTTTGAGCCGCCAGTCGAGTCGCTGCATGTCGGGCTGGAGGTTCGGAAAGGAGTTGAGATCGATCTGGGTCAGGGCGTGCGAGAGCGTGGAGCTTGTGGATGTGACCACCGCTCCAAAGGACCGCAGGAACGGGCCGATCTCGGCGTCCTTCCTCTCGATCTCTCTGGTCGCCCTGACTCCGATCACCCCGAGGGGCAGCAGAATGAGCCCGGCGAGGATCAGCAGCCACCCCAGGCCGACCCCCGCAAGGCTTAGCAGGACCGTGCCTGCCAGGAGTGACGGCGGCAGTATCCGCATCAGACGGAGCACGAGGCGCTGCAGGGGCGGACCCTCGGGAGTGAAGACGGCCTCCGGCTCGCCCGGCGCGGCCCGCGAGATGATCCAGGCACCGCCTGAGATGGTCAGCACTGCCGTGGCCATCAGGACGATCGTCATCCCCGGGCCAAGGTCGTAGATCAGCGATGAGGTGAGGTTCACGATGATGATCAGCGACGCCGAGACCACCAATGCGCCGTACGCGTCGATCCACTTGGTGAGGGACGCCAGGTTCCGGTCGTACTCCTTCTCGTATGCGTCGCGCTGGACCTTGGCCTCCTGACTCAGGAAGCTGACCTCGGGATGCCCGGAGGACAGGGCATCGGCGAAGCGCAGCAGGAACGTCTTCATGGCCTCGGACCTTGTCCGCTGACCCACAGTGTTGCAGGCCGAGGGGTAGTTGTAGCCCAGCTTTTCGCACAGCAGGTGTATGCGCCTGAAGTACTCGCCCGGCGCCCGAGGGACTTTGGCGGCGAGCTGGAAGATGCGGCCCCGAGATATCCCCGCCGAGGCCACGGCCGACATGTAGGTCAGCTGATAGAAGAGATCAAAGGCCGTTGGGTCCTTAAATGAGACCTTGCTTGCGGGCCTCGGTAATGACCTTGAAGAGCTGATGGAAACCACTGATGCCTGCCTTCTTGTGCAACCGTTCCAGGATCCTCGCCCGCTTCTCGAGCTCCTGGTAGATCTCTCTCTTGCGGGCCTCCGGGAGGTTTCGCCGTTTCGCCAGCTTTTCCTCAAGCACGTAGCTGTTCCTGTTCCCCGGGAACTCGAAGGTGTCGTCTTCTGGGCGCCAGCGAAAGACGGTGATGAAGGAAAAGCTGTCGGAGCCCGCGTCATAGTCCACGATCTCGTTGATGCTGAGCACCCGGCGCACGATCTTGCCGTCGGGCCCTCGCACTGCGGACTGGATGACGACCACGTCGAGGTTGTCGATGTAGGTCTTGGGCACGTTGATGGGGTTCCCGGTCAGCCGCTGGATGAGCTTTTGCACCGACGCGGCGTGAAAGGTCGCCATCACGCCATGCCCGGTCTGCATCGCCTGGAAGGCGATGTTCCCCTCGATGCCTCGAATCTCTCCGATCAGGATGCGGTCCGGCCGCTGGCGCAGCGCTGCTTTGAGGAGCGCGAACATGTCCACCGAACTGCTCTTCTCGCCACCGGCCATGTCGCGGACGACCTCGCGGAGCCAGTTCGCGTGCGGCACCTGCAGCTCGGGGGTGTCCTCGATGCTGACAACTTTGGCGTCGGGCAGAATAAACCCCGTCAGCGCGTTTAGAAGCGTTGTCTTGCCGGAGGCGGTCTCACCGCACACAAAGAGGTTCAGCCCCTCCTCAATAGCCATCCACAGGTACGCGGCCATGAGATACGTGAGGCTGCCAAACCCCACAAGCTGTACGATGCTGAGGGGCTCTTCGGCGAACTTGCGGATGGTAAAGTTACTGCCGCGCTTGGCGATGTCGCGGCCGTACACGATGTTGATGCGGGAGCCGTCCGGCAGCACGGCGTCCACGATGGGCATGCGCAGGGTCACCGGGCGCTTGATGCGCTCTCCAAGCCAGACGACAAACTCATCCAGCTCGTCCAGGGTAGAGAAAACGATGGAGGTCTTCAGGCTCCTGAAGATCTTGTGCTCGACAAAGACCGGACCCATGCCGCTGCAACTGATGTCCTCGATATAGGAGTCCAGGATGAGGGGCTCGAGGACACCGAGGCCGACCTTGTCCCGCAGGGTCAGGTACCGTATGGCTTCGAGTTGCTCCGGGGAGACGTGGATCGCAGAGCCGTCGAGGGTGGGCTCTGTCGTGCAGATTCTGTCGAGGCACTCCAGGAATACCTGAGCGCGATCCTCTGCCTCGGCCTGCCCGATCTCCTCGGCCCAGTCCAGCAGGTGCAGATCGATCTCAGTCATAAGGCCGTTGAGGACGACGGGCAGATCGGGGGTGATGGGGATATAGTAGTTGCGCTCGCCCGTTGGGTCGGGGTAGATGTGGATGAACAATCCCTGCTTGATCGGGTAGATCAGGTTGGGCGCGTGCAGCTTTTGCAGCGACCGGGAGAGCACGGGGTAGTACTCGGGAATCCCGATCTCCTCGATGGGCAGAGCCTGAAGGTAGGCCTTCAGGAAGGGCCGCTGCGCGGCAGCATCGCGGAGCGGCCTGGGGAACCGGGCGAGCGAGTTGCCCGGTGCCCCTCCCGCGAGGGAGGTTATCCGGTCTATGGGAAATGGCAGACCGTTCTCGGCCATAGTCTGCTAGCCCTGAGCCTTGCTGATGGGAATGATTCTCATGCCGAGCCCCGGCTCGATCTCAAAGCTGACGATGTTGCCCGTATTCCGGCTCGCCCCTCGGACCTTGGCTACCTCCATCACCTTGATCAGCCGGTTTCCGGCCTCTTCCGTACGCAGGCTGAGGTGCGCGTCGCACAGCGAGGTGAGACGTACGAGCAACTCGCCGGAGACGGCATGTGAGTGCATGACACAGAGTGTGGTCGCGCCTTCGGAGCACAGACGTTTGCAGCCCTCAAAGAAGCTGACCACCTCCGGAGCCTGGGTCGAAAGGACGAAGGGTGTGAGTGCATCGACGACCAGGATATCGCTGCCACGTGTGCGCTCGCTCCGGATGGCGGCGAGCAACGTCGTGAGGTTGCTCTGCCTGGAACTGGCCACCTCCATGGGAATGACTCGGAGCCGGCGGAGCAGGATATAGTCCAGAACGTCGATGTTGAGGCTCTGCATCTGCCTCACCAGGCTCTTGACGGTGTTCTCGGTTGTAAAGTACGAGAGGCGGTATCCCTCGCGCAGGGAGCCCCACACCATCTGCTGGGTGAGCACTGACTTGCCAGCGTGCGAGTGGCCATCGATGAGCGTTAGCGAGCCCAGCGGGATGCCGCCGCCCATCTTGGCATCGATCTCGGCGTTCCCGGTGGAGACGACGGCTCGCTCATGTTGCGCCGCCCGCCAGGCGGCCTGTCGCTTCTCGAGCTCGTATCGCTCCAATGCCCGTCGGATCGTGTGCCTGATCTCCGCTGCCTCTGCCAGCGGCTTCAGGAGATAGTCGAAGGCGCCCTCCTGCACTGCACGGCGCCCGACGTCGGCGCTGTCGGCGAGGGCCAAGACCATGGCATCGTCCCCGCGGGCTCGCAGGAGGCGCAGCAGCTCGAGGCCGCCCATGCCGGGCATCTTGACGTCGGCAATGACGATATCCGCCCGCGTATCTGCGGCCTGCCGGAGGGCCTCCTCACCTGTGGCCACGGCAGCCACCTGGCAGTCCTCGCCCTGCAGGGTCTGCATCAGAGCCTGGCGGACGGCCTCGTCGTCATCAACGATCAGGAGCCGAAGCGCTTCCATATGTGCGAACCTCTGCGCGATAGAGGCATGGGATCAACGTGTGCTCAGGATGGCGGACGCGTCCACGCCATTGGGCGCCGCGATGGCGGCCACACCGCCCCCGGTGCCGAGCACCGGCGGGGAGACTGCAACGCGCACCACCATCTCCTCGCCGGGGTTCAGTATGCCAGGCTCCCGGACCTCGGGGCGCGCCTGTGCCGCGTCCTGGTAGATCCCGACTATGGTCCACTCGTTCTGGCCACGCGCGAGCGGACTCGCGTAGGGGTACCAGCGCGCCACCCAGGTTGCCATGGCGTCGTACTCGAGGACGACGTCCCATGCCTCAAAGTCGGCCAGCCTGGTGCTTCCGTCGTTTCTGATCGTGAGCTCCACCTCATCCAGCGAGGGAAGGATGGCGGCCTCGATCAACTGCAGGCTGGTCCTCGCCTGCTCTTGCACGCGCTGCTCGGTCGCTCGCCACGACTGCAGTATCTCGTCCTGCGCCGACAGGTAGCCGTGCGCCAGGGTGAGCATGCCGAACAGGATCAGAGCGACAATGATGACCGCTGCGATAGTCGTCTCCACGGCGTCACCTGGAGGTGCTGAAGTAGAACTCGTCCGACACGCCACAGGGGGTGACCATCTTGAAGAAGTATCGCTCCCCGGGCGCAATGCTATAGTCTACGTCGACCACGACCCTCAGGGTCGCCGTTGGCTCCCAGTAGGCCGCATTCTCCACCACGTACTCCCAGTGGGGGTCCCCGCTGCCATAGGGTATCCGGCTGAACCTGCCCTCTGGCCCGAAGAAGACGTCGCAGCGCTCCACGGCCTTGATGGGCACAGAGCCGACGTTCTTGACCCAGACCAGGGCGACGTCGACATAATCCGCGGACTTGCAGGCGTGGATCACCTCGATCTGGGAGCGCAGGCGCTCATCGATGCGAGATTTCATGCTCAGGACGGCGCCATTGCCCTGTACGATCGCCGGATAGGCGGCGTTGAACACCAGCACGGCAGCGACCACGCTGGCCACAATCATGAGGATGGTGATAATGGCCTTGTCCAAGGTCAGTCTACTCCACGAGCCGGGCAGCGTCAGACATGTCGGCTGCACCATCCAGGATATCGTTCAGTTCGGACAGCGTGTCGGCGATGGCCCGCAGCCCGACCGCCGTGGGCGCCGCCTGATCATCGCTGAGCGCGATGAGCTGCAAGAGCATGTCCCTCACGCCGGGTGCAAGAAAGCCCCCCTGCGCACAGATCTCGATGGCCTTCGCCGTGCGTTCCCTGCCGATCCTCTCCACGCTCTCGCTCGCCCACTTCATCAGGCGAGTTACGAGAGGCCAATCGGCCCAGCGATCGATGGCGGGCTGGGGTGCCGGCGCCCCTGGGGCAGTAGGTTCGCCCTCCGCTCCGTCCGGCTGGCTGTCGGTCGGTGCGGGCTCGCCTAGCGTGACGCGCTGCAGCCCGACAAAGCCCGGTGTTCTTGACGGCCTGCTGCCCCTGCTGGCGACCTCGGCCGGGCCGGACTCGTCCGCCCTCAGGTCCGGATAGTAGTGGTTGAGGATCTGCTCCTGAATCTCCAACAGAGTGCTATGGATCTGGCCCTTCAGGACGGCGATCTCGCCTTCGAGGAGCTTGATCCTATCTTCCAGAGCCATAACCATCCCTCGCTCAACTCGTGCCTCGCGCGTGCCCCCGAGGGCCGCGCACGGGCCGGCTGCCTGGGCCCGTATCGTGACTGTGGTTCCTGCCCGGCGGAGCCGCGCCGGACCGAGATGACCGGGAGGGCTCAGCCGGGCTCACGGCCCGGCTGAGCCATGCTAGACCTTGGGGAAGGTGACGGCCGACGAGGCACAGCCTAGTGGAAGTCGATGACGGAGTCGATGAAGGACGGCGTCGTGTTCTGGATGATCAGCACTCCGCCGCGAGGGGGCTTGACCTCGATGGCGAAGGCTGTGTCGGGTCCGAGGTTGACGCCCGTGAGGTCGACATCGATCCGTGCCAGCTCGCCGTCCTCCAGGATGTCGTCGTCATCGCGTCGGACCGGCCAGGAGACGGTCCAGTTCAGCGGGGAGACGTACTGCGACCCGTCGCGGTAGTCGATGACGACCTTGTTCTCGCCCGACGTGTCGGTTAGATCGATTCCCGTTCCGCCAGCGACGTTGCCGACGGTGAAGACGAGGTGGCCGACCTTGCCGGTGCCAGCGGTGCCAACGGTGTTGGAGATGGCGAGGACGCTGCCTCTCAGCTCCAGCGAGGAGCTCACCTCCTCAAGCCCGGAGAAAATGGCCTGCTTGCCCTTCTCCGTGGTCACCGTGCCGGCGGAGAGGACGGTGAACGCGAACACCGCCGCGACTACGACGAAAGCGATGAGGATGATGGCGGTCTCAAGGGCGGTGATACCGCTCTCATCCTTCAGCGCTTTGCAGAGCTTTTGGTACATCTTGGCCTCCTTTGGGCGCAACTACCAACAGGGTACGATGTGGTTCTCGTCGAATCCCCAAGGCCAGGTTGTCAGCACCAGATACGACGCCCGTCATCACCTCCGTCCGGCCGGTGCCGGTCAGGCATCCGGTTGGGGGCCCTGCCATGCGGATGGGTCTGGCACGCCCGCAGGCCCTTCGCCATGGCAGGCATTCGCTCGTTTCCCTCATATATGGCGGGGTTTGCGGCGGGAATCCTTCGGAAGGGGCACGCGTGGCAGGGTAGGTCGAGGGGCATCCAGGAATGCGGGGGCGGGGATCCGAAAAAAGCGGCATCTGCGGGTGGCACAGCCGCCCGCAGACGCCGCCTGCCAGAGCGCCCTCTGGCTCCGGCGGGCCGCCGTGTTCACCGCCACGCCTTCGCCCGAGGGCCCGGTCTGCAGCAAGAAGCGGCTTACCTCAAGAGAGGGTATACGCCGTAAGTCACGATCGTATCGACCAGGGCACTCCGGTTTGCCTCAGGAATAGGGACGTTCTGGTCCGCCCAGAGGAGCAGGCCGCCGCGAGGGTCGCGCCCGAGTTGCTTGATGCGCAGCAGCGCCTCGGCGCGCACGTCGTCGGGGCTCCCCAGCATCATGGTGATCTGGGTGTCGACACCGCCCTCAAAGACAACGCGCCCGGCGAAGCGTTGTCCCCACTCCTCCAGGTCGTTGGCCCTCGCCTGGCAGGGGTTGATGATATTCACGCCGATCTCGATCAGGTCATCGACAATCTCGGTGATGTGGCCGCAGGAGTGGAACTTGATCCACTTGCCAGCGCCCTTGTAGACGGCAAGGACACGCGCCAGCTCGGGTTTGATCAGGTCGCGCCACATGTCCGGCGCCATGACCAGGGCCCGCTGCGTGCCATAGTCGTCCCCGATAAAGACGCCGTCGATGTCGCAGCGCACGTACTGCTCGGCAATGGCGATCTGATAGTCGGCGATGCGGCGCAAGAGGCTCCGTACGCGCTCGCGGTCCTCCCGGATCGCCACCAGGAGGTTGTCCATCCCCACCAGAAACCAGGCGCGCTCGAAGAGGATGTTGGGATGAAAGCCCCAGAGCAGCCGCTCGTCGCGGTTCAAGGTCTCCAGCATGGCCTCGGCCGACGGCTTGAGGCGGAACACGGGCTCCGGGGGGCGGTACCGGTCCATGTCCTGAGGGCTCTTGATCGGATGATCCGCGACCATCGGCAGGTACTCGGCAAGAACGCCATGCCAGGTCACGCCCCAGCGATCGACGCCTTCCTCGCCCATCCACATCATGTCGCCCTCGAACTCGACGTTGCGCACGACGTCCTCATAGGGCAGGTGGTGTGGGCCGCTGAAGGTGATGGCCCGGACATAGTTTTCCTTGGGTGTCATAGTCGGATGCATAGGTCCCTCTTGTCAATCCTCCAGTGCGAGCGGCCCGGAAGCGGGCTCAACGCGCAGCCGCAGGGTGAGCATGGCGTTGGGCGCCAGATCCAGCGCGAGTGGCTGCGCAGGGCTGATCTCTTCCTGTGGCTCCTCGGTGGGGCTTGCGATCCAGGCCCTGCCGATAGGGAAAGCGCAGCGCAGGGTGACGGTTGTGGCCTCTCCGGCCGTCTCCTGCAGCCGCAGGATCAGGTCCTCCTGTGGCCCGAAGGCAGCACGCTTGAGCTCTGCCACGACCACGTTTGGCGCATCGACGGTCAGGAAGCTGCCCGCCGGTGGCAGGGCGGCGTCGCCGGGCCGCCCCGGCAGGTACCGGGCGAGGAGCGGGCTGTGCAACTCCCAGCCGAACCGGGTGGCCGCTGCCCGGTCGAAGCCTGTCGCCTGCGCGCCCAGCCTGTAGGTGAAGGTGTGCAGGTTGGGGGCGCTCGGCTCTCCGGCCTCGAGCGGCACCACGCCCTTGTCCTTGGACTGCCCTTCGTGCGCCACACCCATCGCCCCAGCCAGGAGCGTGCCGCTCTGCAGCGCGGGGTAGGGCCCGGCCCGCAGGACGCTCCCGGCGAAAACCAGGAAGGACTCGCGGCTGCCGAGGAGGGCGGTGTAGCCATCCTGCTCCTCGAGGGCGGCGACCCGCTGCACGCTGAACCCGCGGCCGTTGGCGCCGGGCAGTAGGTCCTTGGCGGGGTCTAAGAAGCCCGCCGGGGTCTCGATGTGCAGGCTCAAGCCCTGTGGGCCGAGGGCGAGCGGCAGGGAGAAGAAGTACAGGTCCGAGTGCTCGCGCACCGGCACGTGCCGCATGAGGCTCCGGTCGAGGACGTTCGTCCACTCGAGCCACGGGAGCGACTCGTACAGGGTGATGCAGCTGCGCACGAACGGCGTATCGGCCCGCTCGATGGTGAGAGAGGTCGCGACCGGCCCCGACGTGACGGTGACGGTCAGAGGCCTAGACGGGAGCAGTTCGTACTGACCGTTGCCGTAGGTAGACTGGTGCCCGGCCCGAAGCAGGCCGTTGAAGGGAAGCTGGCCCTCAGCCACCAGGGAGCGCCCTGCGACCAGGTCCCGGATCCGGAGGCTGCCGCTCTCCCGATCGACGCTGACGTCGAAGAAGCCGTTGGCGATCCCGTCGCCCGAATGGGTCCGGACAGCGGCCTGGTCTGCGGGGGCTGCTTCGATCCTGAACCGCCGGTACCCCAAGGGCGGAACGTCCCTGGCAATGAAGAGCAGCTGGCCGTCGGAGGTGCTCTGAGCGGCGGCGACCTCGCCCGTCGCCTCATCACGGACCTGGCAGGGGCCGGTCACGCCCTCGGGCAAGGGCACAGAAACGAGGTCGGTGCGCGCCCATGAGGCCGGGTTGAACACGACGAGGCCCGGCTCCGCGCCCTGGAGCCTTGCGCTCAGAAGGTCCATGCTCTCCTGCACCAGCGCCTCACTGCCCCGCGAGATCTCCTCCGCCAGACGGTAGCGCAGGTCGTTGTCGTGGTCGATCTGCTCCTGCGTGAACATCCCCGGCCAGGGGACGATGCTGCCGACCGAATGCTCATCGTAATCGAGCAGGCGGCGGTACAGCGACTCGACCTGCTCGCCGGGGAAGGCTGCACCGCCGAGCAGGCTGTTCAGGGTCGCTATGGCTTCGCCGGCCGGCAGGGCAGCTTTGGCCTCCCGCACCATGGCCGTGCCCGAGGGGCTCAGGACCTTGACCTGTTCCCACAGCCCGGACCAGTCTCCGCGGTAGACGGCGAACTGGTCGCCGTACTTCTCGACCATGTGCTCGAAGAAGGCCCCGGGGGTAGCGATGACGAACTTGGGGTTGGCGCGCGTGCGGTTCCATTCCCGGATGTTCTGGAGCATGAGGACGACGCCGAGTTGGTCGGCGTCCCAGTTGTCCATGGCGTGCTCGACGAGGATGGCGTCATACGGATAGCCCGCAGCCAGGTAGCGGGCGAGGTCCTCCTCGAGGTGAACCTCATTGATGGGCTGGGAGAGCCTAAAGGTCTCGACGCCTTCCACATAGGCGCCTGGGCTGACCCAGGTAAGGACCCGGCTCCCATCGGGTCCCTCCCAGAAGAAGGGGTTATCCCGGAGTGGAACGCTGGTTCCCCCGCCGAAGGCGGTGTTCGGGCCGGCGACCAGGTACCTGACGCCAGCGCCTGCCAGCACCTGCGGCAGGGCCCAGGAGAGGCCGGGCACGTCGTTCTGCACCGCGCAGACCGGCCGCACGCCAAAGCGTCGGCTCAGTGCCTCGGCCGGGTACAGAAAGCGCGGCCACTCTGCAGCGCTCACAAGGCCCCCATGGAGGTTGGCATAGCCCGCAGTCAGCCCCAGTCGCCCGCTCTTGAGGAGGTTGGCCGCCCGCTCGATCTCGGCGGGGTCGGAGGTCCTCTGCAGCCACTGCTCCAACTGCCAGCTCCCCTCGATGGTCCAACTCAGGTCGGGGAAGAGCTCGAGGTAGCGGACCGCCAGGTCGATATTGGCCTTGTACGCCTCCGCCACGGCGTCGGGAGGGGCCGTGAACCCGATGTCGAGGTGCGACATGGGCACGACATAGATGTAGCGGATGGACGTGTTGAGCCCGGGGAGGGCGGGCGTCGGCGTCACGGTGGGAGCCTCCATTGTTGGCGTCTGGGTCGGTACGGGGGTAGCGGTTGGCGTTGCCCTGCCACAGGCTGCCAGCGCGAGCAAGGCGGTGAGCAGGCAGACACAGGCACGCAGCACGGACCAGGTCTCTCTCCAGCCGTCGTATTGCCCGCTTGACTGAACCGCTGCGCCATCACAGCGCCTCAGCGACATCTCCCATCACCTCATTTCCAATGGCGGATGCGCACCGTCTCGATGCCAAAGCCGCGCATGGGGATGCGTACAGTGTGGCCTTCGGTCTCGAGCGGCTCGAGGTCCTCCTCGACAATGCTGCACCGCGAGGCTCGCAGGGGGCCGAGCTCGGGCAGGGTCAGGCTGGCCACACAGGCGGTGCCGCTCCCCTCCCAGAGACGAAAGATCAGGCCATCGCCATCCTCGGCCTGCTTGGCCGTCACGAGGAGCACGTGCTGTGGGGTGAGGTCACACCAGGAGGACTGGCGCGCTGGCAACCGGCCATCCTGCCCTGCAGGGATGGGCAGCGGGAGCAGCGGATTCGCTCCGCCCCAGCCGTGGCGCATGGCGGCCACCCGATCCAGGGGACCGGCGTGGCTCGTCAGTGAAAAGCGCGCCTGCAGGGGCGCGTTACGGCTGTAGGGCGAGTCGGTCACCCCGCGGTGCGGCCCGAGGGAGAGGACCGGGACCCAGACCGTGGCCGCCTCGGCCTGCCACCGACGGAGGAACTGCTGGTGCGAGGGCGTCACCCTCCCCGGTTCTACCAGTGGTGTGTCCGGTGCAGAGAGGAGCACGGTGTAGCTGGGGTTGTGAAGGGCCAGCCAGTGCTGGACGGCGAAAAAGTCGCGACAGGCTCCCTTGAGCTGGTCCTCCTCTGGTGTGATCAGGGCCCCTGGCAACTCCAGAGTGAAGTCAGGATCATCGAGCCCGAACGGGAAACAGAGATAGGCCAGGCGGGGCTTGGGTGCCGACACCTCCCCCTCGGGCGTAAGGACGTAGCTCAGCTCCATCCGCCGCAGGCCGGCGTGCAGCGTGATCTCCTGCCGGAGCCAGAAGGGCCCCTCAATCCTGCGCTCGACAACCAGGCTGGCCGAAACGGGACCGGCGGTGCCCACTCGGACGGTCGTCTCCCCGTCGGACTCGGGAAGGATGTCCCCAGGGACCGGCACGCCCTCGTAGAGCTCGACCTGGTCCGGGAACTCGTCCCCGAGGCCGAACTCCCGGTGGGGACGGGGTTGGTACCAGAGCAGCGCACCGAAGGGATGGCCTCCCTCTGCGGAGACCAGCTCGCGGCGCTGCTCGCGGTCAAAGATGCTGGCAATGCGACCGCGCTCATCGAGCTCGACCCGGTAGTAGCGGTTTTCTATGCGCCGGGCTGAGATGGAGACCTCATCCTCCAAAGGGGCCTCCTCGGGCACGGGCGTGAATACCTTGTATCCCATCGCCGGGACCTCGGGCGCGATGAAGCGCACCTCCCCGGAGGCAAGAGGCTGCACGGGAAGATGCTGCCCGGTCTCGGGGTCAACGAGAGACCGGGGCTGCGTCCCATCCGGCAGGTGTGCCTCGACGACCCCGGTGCGGGGCCAGGAGAGGGTGTTGAGCACCACGACGGCCGGCGTTGGCTGCGGGTTCGGCACCTGCGCCGCCAGCGCCCGGGCGGCCTGCTGGATCGCCGCATGTGCGGCCGCTGCTGCCTCGTGGGGGAAGGCGTATCCCTCGAGCAGTGCGCGGATCTGCTCCTCCTCGGACCTCGGGCGCCACAGCCCACCCCCGCCGCTGTGCTCGTCAAAGGCGAGCAGGCGGTGATAGCCCTTGGAGAGCAGGTCGGCGGGGTAGGTCAGCAGACCTGCCGTGCTCGCCCAGGAGGCCAGCTTTTCGGCGCTTGTCAACTCCCCCTTGACCCGCCGCCCCAAGGCCGACTCATGCGGAAAACCCAGCACTGTCGAGGACCACCAGTTGGTCCAATCGCCGCGATAGGCTGGGAACCCTGCCCCATGGGCTGCCTCCATGTGGGCGAGGAACTCCCGGGCGGTCGCGATCCGTACCTCCGGATTGGCCCAGTGCTCTCGCCACTCCTTGGCGATCAGCGCCGGCCGGAAGGGTACCCGACAGTTGTCCGAGGCGAGCTGGAGCTGGAAGGCGTCGTAGGGATAGCCCTGCGCCTCCAGCCCGGCTAGCTTGAGCGGCAGCTCGCGCAGCACCTGGCGGTAGCTCTCCCCGAACCCCAGCCTGTAGCCCTCGATATACGACCATGTGGGGTCATCGGTATACCAGGCGAGCACGCGGCTCGCGTCCGGAGCCTCCCAGAAGCATGGGCGGGGCAGGTCTGTGAAGCGAAGGAAGGGGGCCGCAAAGTTGTTGTCGGCCACAATCAGGTACCGGATGCCTGCCCTGGCCAGCACCTGCGCATAGGCCCACGTCAGGCCCGGCACGTCGGTCATCATCGCGGTGTCGATGGCGATGCCCCACTCGCGCCGCAACCAACCAGCCAGGTATAGCGAGCGTGCCAGCTCTTCGAGGCCGCAGATGTCGGTATGTATGCCGGCATAGATGGCGGCGACCTCCATCTGGCCGCGGCGGAGGCAATCCTGGAGCTGCCGCACCCGTTCGGCAGGCCGACTCCGCACATAGTTCTCGATCTGCCAGGAGACCTCGCAGGTCCACTTGAAGCGAGAGCCTTCGGGCCAATCCCGGGTCAACTCGCACAGCGCGATCGCCTCGTCGGTGTTCTCGTCGTGGATGCAGGCGACCTCGGAGGCGGGGTGGGTAAAGCCGATATCCGTGTGCGAGTGGGGCACCACATAGACTGTCCATCGCCGGGCCGGGGCCAGGCTGAAGGTGATCTGCCAGGCCTGCTCGCCCAGTTGCAGGTGTGCTTGCCCGGACGCAGGAGCCGAAACCTCTGGCACGAGCACCTGCGCCATCGTCTCCCCGGGTGGGACGACGCCAAGGTCCGCTTCCACACAGCGCCCGTCCATCTCGATGCGCGCATGCGCGGGCCGTGGCTCTCTGGCCATGGGGAACTGGAGGACGATCAGGCGCTGTGCCGCCGGCGCCGCGCGTGTAACCAGGGGCGTCGGCACGACTTGCACGGTTGAGGGAGGTGGTGTGTTCTGGGGCATGGGGTCTCCTTGGGCCGGGGTGCTATCCCTTGAGGCCGGTCAATGTGATTCCCTGCACAAAGTAGCGCTGCCCGAGGAAGAAGATGACCAGCGTGGGCATGAGCACGACGAGGGAGGCGGCCATCAACTCCTGCCAGTTCACCTGGTGCTGGAGGCGGAAGTACTGCAGGCCGACCTGCAGCGTGTAGAGCCGCTCCTCCCTCAGGTACAGCAAGGGCCCGAGAAAGTCGTTCCAGGTGAAGAGGAAGGTAAAGACTGCCACGGTCGCCAGCGCCGGCTTAGCGAGGGGGATGATGATCCGCCACCAGATGCCGAGGTGCGAGCAGCCATCGATAAAGGCCGCGTCGGACAGCTCCTGCGGGATACCGAGGAAGAACTGGCGCAGCAGAAAGACGTAGAAGGCACCTCCAAAGAACCACGGCACTGTCAGGGGCAGGAAGGTGTTGATCCACTTGAGCTTGGAATAGAGCACATAGACCGGGATCATGGTGACCTGGCCTGGCAGCATCATGGTGGCGATGAGCACCATGAACCAAAAGTTCCGCCCGGGCCAGGGCACGCGGGCAAAGGCGTAGGCCACCATGGAGGCGCTGAGGACCGCCCCGATCACCGGGATGAAGGAGGTGATACACGAGTTGCGCAGGAAGAGCAGGAAGGGCATGCGGCTCAGGGCGCGGGGATAGTTCTCCCACGCGATGGGGTTGGGAATCCACACCGTCGGCACCCGGTAGACCTGCTCGTTCGTCTTGAGCGAGGTAGAGAGCATCCAGACGAGAGGGAAGAGAAAGAGCACGCTCCCGAGGAGCAGCACGGTGAAGACGGTTCCCCGCGAGAGGTAGCTCCTGAGCTTGCGGCTCTGCCACCACCAGAAGGGCTGGGCGCGGTGTGCTTGCATGTCAGATTCCTCCTTCTGGGGCGGTCTCATAGTGCACCCAGTACCGCGCGATCCGGAACTGCACGAGCGTCAACACCAGGATGATGACGAAGAGAATCCAGGCCATAGCCGAAGCGTAGCCCATCTGCAGCTCGCCGAAGGCCCGTCGGAAGAGGTAGAGCACGTAGAAAAGGAGCGAATCCCGCGGGCCCGCCCCCATGCCCACGCCGCTCTCGACCCAGACATAGGCCTGCGTGAAGACCTGGAAGGAGCCGATAATGGTCGTGATGATGTTGAAAAAGATGGTCGGCGAGAGCATGGGCACCGTGATGCGCCAGTAGCGCTGCCAGGCGTTGGCCCCATCGATCTCGGCTGCCTCATGGAGGTGCTGTGGTATGCCCTGCAGGCCGGCCAGGTAGATGATCATCGTCCCACCGACGCCCCACAGGCTCATCACGACCAGGCTTGGCTTGGCCCACTCGGCGCTGGAGAGCCACGGGGGGCCCTTGATGCCGAACCAGGAGAGCATTGTGTTGATCAGCCCGTAGCGGGGGTTCAGCACCCACAGCCAGAGCATCGCGTTTGCCACGCCAGAGATCACCGAGGGGAGATAGTAGATGGTGCGGAACAGGGCGCGGCACGGGATGTTCTGGTTCATCAGGGTGGCGAGGAACAGGCCGTTGATCACCGTGAGCGGAACTACCAGCCCGGCGTAGTAGGCCGTATTGTACAGGCTGATGCGGAACTTGGGGTCGTCGAAGAACAGAATGCGATAGTTGGCCAGCCCGATCCAACGGGGTGGCGTGGTGATCTGGTAGGCCGTGAAGCTGTAGAACAGGGACAGCACGATAGGGCCAGCCGTGAACACCAGGAAGCCGATGAACCAGGGCGTGGCCATGCCGTAGCCGGTGAACGCGTCGCGCCAGAACCTGGCGCTTCTCCGGGTGGGCGCGGTGCGGAGGTCAGGCATCTCATCCTCTCCTGGCTCCGCCTGGGCGGTGGCTATGTTCGAGCCGCCGCCCCAACGGCGGCGGACCGGTTGCCAGGTGCCGGGCGGTTTCCAGACGGCTCCCGGCCCCGTCCATACCTGTGGACAGGGCCGGGAGCAGGGTCGATTGCGGCTCAGGTCGCTCGCAACCCTACTAGTGGGTGGCCTTGTAGTTCTCCACCTCTTTCTCGACTGCCGCCTGGGCATCGGCCAGCGCCTGCTCAGGCGTCTTCACGCCGTCCCAGACCTCCTGGAAGGCGGTGACAAGCGGGTTGTACCAGGTCGGGGCTTCGAGGACGAAGCGCCTGCTGCGGGTGACCTTCATGCTCTCCAGCACGACGTCCCAGCCGGGGGTATCGGCCAGGGCGGGGTCGCTGGCGGCCTCGATACGGGAGGGCATCCAGCCGGAGGCCTGAGCGAACAGCACCTGCATGTCCTTGGAGGTCAGGAACTTGATGAACTCCCAGGCGCCGTCGGGGTTCTTGGCGCCGTAGGGGATCTCCAGGTCAAAGCCTGCGCCCCAGGAGGCGGGGGTCTTGTTGTAGGGGATGAGGGTCACTCCCCACTTCATGTCGGGCGCGTAGGTCTGGAGATCACCGATGTAGGTCTGCACCTGGACGATCATGGCCACCTGGCCACTGATGAAGGGATCCTGGGCACCCGTGCCAAAGCCGCTGGCAAAGTTATCCAGGTTCTCCTTGCCGTAGTGGTTGACCCACTTCTGGTACCAGGCGGCGGTCTCCACGACCTCTGGAGCGGTGAACAGGAACTTGCCCTGATCGTCGACGAGCACCGCGCCGTTGCTGTAGATGAAGGGGAGCATCCAGCAGTTGCCCCACATGGGGTTGAAGCCGACGCGGACAAGGTTGCCCTTGTCATCCTTCTTGTCGAGCTTGAGGGCATACTCCCACAGCTCGTCCCAGGTCTTGGGCGGCTTCTCGGGGTCGAGGCCGACCTCCTCGAAGGCGCTCTTGTTGTAGTAGAGCAGACGCGTGTCGGGCGCGAAGGGGATGCCCCAGGTCTGGCCTTTGTACACGACGTCCTTCAAGGGGTACTCCCAGAAGGCGCTCATGTCAAAGCTGTCGCGGGCGATATAGTCGTCGAGGGCGATGATCTGCTTGGCCTCGGCCCGCTGCCCGGCGCGCGTCTGGTCCGCCATGGTGACGTCGGGCGGGTCGCCCGCGGCAACAGCGGCCAGAACTTTTTGCTCATACGTCCAGAAATCCGTGAATACGGGCTCGACGATATAGTCCGGGTTGGTGGCGTTGAACTCGGCGACGATCTTGTCAAAGACGTCCCGCCCGGGGCCGGAGCCGAAGATGTGCCAGAAGGCCACGCGGGTCCGTTCCTTGGGGACGGCAACCGTCTCCTTGACGACCTTGGTGACCTCCTTCTCGACGACCTCGGTCTCTTTGACGGGCGTCGGCGCGGCCTTGGGGCCACACGCTGCCAGGAGCGTCAGCGCGAGGACCACGCCAATCAGAGCAGTGAATGAGCGTTTCATGGACCTCCTCCTTGAACCAGGAAACGGTGATCTGATAGGCCGGGCCGGGGCCGTCGGTGTGAGGTGCACAGTTGGCCCATGCCTCCTTTCCGCAGTGCGGGCCGTTGCCGGCTAGGAACTGGCGCCGCATGAGGCGCGCACGACCAGTTCCACGGGTAGAAAGGTCTCGCGCTCTGGCTGCCGGCCGTCCAGCATCTCGAGCAGCTTGGCGGCTGCCCGTGCTCCCATGTCGTAAGGTCTCTGGCGCACCGTCGTCAGAGGTGGTGTGAGCGCCGAGGCGACCGGCTCGTCGGCATAGCCCACGAGCGCAATGTCCCCCGGTATGGCGAGACCCATCTCACGACATGTCTCCATGACCTGGACGGCGATGATGTCGTTGCAGGCCAGGATCGCAGAAGGGCGGTCGGCCCGGCTCAGGAACTCGCGGATTGCCTGCCGCTCAAAGAGGGCTAGGCGGGGCACCATGTCGTCCAGCACCTGCACCTCGCTCAGGAAGGGCAGCAGGCCCTGGAAGACCAGATTCTGGTCGAACGAAAGGCCGGCCTCCTCAAGAGCCTGGCGGTAGCCGCGCAGGCGGCCGGCCACCGACGAGACATAGAGGTTTGGCCTGGTGACGAACCCGATGCGCCGGTGCCCGAGCTGCAGCAGGTGCCGGGTGAGCAGGTATCCGCCACGGACATCATCCGAGACCACGAAGGGCACGTCCAGCTCGTCGAAGTAGCGATCGACGAGCACGACGGGCACGCCCGCAGCGGCAAGCTCGGAGAAGGTGCGGTGCGGCTGGGGGCTGTCTGCCGCCATGACCAGGAAACCGTCGACCTTGCCGCCTTCCCACATCTCGCGGAGGTGGCGCTGCTCGAGGCCGATCTCGTTGCCGCTGCTGGCGAGCAGGGGGTGATAGTCCCGCTGCGACATCGTGTGCTCGGCGCCGTTGACGATGCGCATCATAAAGAAGTCGCGCATCTCCGGCACGAGGAGGCCGATGGTGCCGGTGCGGCGGGTGTTGGCCCGGCGCTCGGGCGCGCGCGCAAACGTCCCTCGCCCGGGAATGCGCTCGATCAGGCCCTCGGCGATGAGAAGCTGCAGCGCGTGGCGAACGGTCGGCCGGCTGACGCCGAGGAGGGACATCAGCTCCATCTCGGAGGGTATGGCGGATGATGGAGGATAGGTGCCGTCGGCCAGGCGCTGCTTGAGGTATCCGACAACCTGCTGGTACAGCGGCTCCGGCCGGCTGCGGCTGGGAAGCTCGCAACCCATAGGGACCGTCCTTGTCCGAACCTGTCCTATGCATTATAATACAGGTTAGCATGGTTGTCAAAGTGCAAGGAGGGCGCGCATCCAAGTTCCGTCAGCCGACTCGCAGTCAGACAGCCTGCCGGGGGCCCCTGCCGGCAACCGGGCTTCGCGCTTCGCACGAGCCCGGTGCAGGACCCCGTCCTGGGGTAGGGCCGGGCTGCGGCCCAGCAAAACACCCGGCTGCAGCCCAGGCAGTGACGCGTCTTGTACGTATACCTGGAGGGAGCAATGCTTATCATCGGGGAGAAGATCAACACCGTGAACGCACGTGTGCGTCGTGCGGTAGAGGAGAGGGATGGCTCCTACATCCAGCACCTGGCACGCTCGCAGGCTGAGGCGGGCGCTCACGTCATCGATGTCAACGTGGGCGGCCTCCCCGGTGTGGAGCCCGAGCTGATGCAGTGGGCCGTGGGCGTGGTGCAGGAGGTGACGGACCTTCCGCTCGCCATCGACAGCACCGATCCGCAGACGATCCACGCTGGTCTCGCCGCGTGCGCCCACCCGGAGCGTGCGTGGGCCAACTCGGTGACGCTGGAGAAGGACCGACTCAGAGGGATCCTCCCGCTCGTGTGCGAGTACGGCTGTACGGTGGTGGCCCTGTGTATCGACGAGCGGGGCGTTCCCGGCGATCCGGCAGGACGGGTGGAGGTGGCGAAGCACCTCGTCGACGAGATGCAGCGGTGGGGCATCCCCCTCGACCGCGTTTACATCGATTGTCTCGTCCAGCCGGTCAGCGTGGAGCCGGAAGCCGCCCGGGTCAGCCTGGAGACGGTCCGCGCCGTGCAGGTGGAGCTGCCGGGGATCAAGACCGCTATCTGCCTGAGCGGCATCTCGTACGGGCTCCCGGCGCGGCGGGCCCTCAACCGGGCCTTTCTTCCCCCGCTCTTGGAGGCCGGGGTCGATGCCATCTTTCTGGATCCGCTGGACCGCGCCCTTGGGACCGTCCTCAGAGCCTCACGCGTCCTCTTTGGCGGGGACCCCCTGGGGCTGGAGTATATCGCCGCGTACCGGGCGGGGCAGCTGGAGTGATGCCGGGGCAAGTCCCCTCTGGACAAAGGAGGGCCACGATGCGCTTCAGGGACAGGCTCAGCAGCGGCCGATTCGTCGTCACCATGGACTCGATCCCTCCCAAGGGGACCGATCTCTCGCGGATGCTGCGCGCCATTGCGCCGGGCCGGGAGCGGGTTGACGCCATCAACGTGCCGGACATGCCCAGTGCCGTGATGCGCGTCAGCGCGCTGGCCGTGGCCCGGGCGCTGAAGGACCAGGGGTTCGAGCCCATCCTGCAGATGACCTGCCGCGATCGCAACCGGCTGGCCCTGCAGGCGGACCTCCTCGGGGCGGCGGTTCTTGGGATCGAGAACGTGCTGATCCTCGGCGGCGACGACGTCTCGCTGAGCGATCACCCCGGGGCACGGGGGGTGTTTGACCTGGACTCCGTGGCGCTGCTTGAGGCGGCTCGCGGCCTCGAGCGCGGCGTGGACATGGCCGGCCATCGCCTGGAGGGGGCACCGCGCTTCTGCCTGGGTGCCGCCGCCAATCCCAATGCCACCTCGCCCGACGACGAGCTACGCGAGATGGAAGCAAAGGTCCGCGCCGGCGCCGAGTTCTTCCAGACTCAGCCGGTGTTCGACCTCGACGCTTTCGCCGCCTTTATGAAGAGGGCCGAGGGCCTGGGGGTGCCGGTCCTGGCCGGGGTGTTCCTTTTAAAGTCGGCGAGGATGGCGCGCTACATGAACGAGAACGTGCCCGAGGTGCACGTGCCGGCCTGGATCATCTCCGCACTCGAAGGGGCGAAGGACCCCGCGGCCAAGAGCCTGGAGATCGCACTGTCGACCCTTCAGGGGCTCCGCGGCCTCTGCGCCGGCGTGCATCTCATGACCGTGAACTGGGAAGCGCAGGCCATCGCCCTGCTGGAGGCGGCCGGGCTGTAGCGGGTGGGGCGAGCAGGACCTCTCAGCCCCGGAGGCCCCGGCCCAGCGTGCAGGCTGCAGAGCCCGGTGCTCGGGTCTAGTTCGGATTTGGGGCAGTTGGTGCCCGGGCACGCCGTCGCTGGCCCCCCGTCCCCTTCCGAGGCGGACGCCACGGCGTCCGCCTCGGAAGGGAAGATACCTGAGGTGCGGTGTCTGGCGGCGGGGGCGCGCGCGACGCGCCCCCGCCGCCAGACACCGCACACAAAAAAAGAGCCCCCTCCCCCAAGTCGGTCCGCGGACCGACTTGGGGGAGGGGGCTGCGGGGGTGGGGGCCTCGGCAGCGGCACAGGTGAACCAGCCCCCAAAGTGAACTGCACCCCCCCGTGCTCCTGCTGCTACACGCCGATCGGATAAGCCCCGAACTCGCGCACCGCACGGACCATCGTCCAGATGTTCTCGAGTGGCACGCGTCCGTGCAGCGAGTTGCTCGAGGCAAAGACAAAGCCGCCGCCCGGAGCCGCCTCGTGCAGGATGCGACGCACCTCCGCGCGGATCTCCTCCTCCGTGCCAAAGGTCAGCGTCTGGCCGCAGTCGATATTGCCGAGCAGGGTCAGGTGCTGGCCATACCGGCGCTTGAGGAGGCCGATGTCCATCCCCGCCGTTGGCTCGATGGCGTGGTAGCCGTCGATCCCCAGCTCAACCCACAGCTCATCGGCGGTCGGCATCGTGTTGCCGTCGAGGTGCTCGATAAAGGGCACGCCGAAGCGGTGGCACTCGTCCACGATCATCTTCAGGTATGGCATGATGAAGCGCCGAAAGTGCCTCGGTGACATAAACGGACCGTTCTTGCCGTACCAGTCGTTGCGGCCGATCACGCCGTCGACCCCCAGCTCGAGCTGATAGCGCAGCCCCTTCAACTCGCGCTCCATCGTCACGTCCATGTAGCGCTCGACCAGCTCCGGAGCTTCGATCAGTGCCTCAAGGTACACCGTCATCCAAGGTGCGAGTGTCGGGCAGGTCACATCGGCATCGCCGAGGATGAAGAGGTCCGGGGCGTTCTCAAGGACGTACACGAGGGGATCGAACATCCTCAGGTCCGGATCGGTCGGCAAGGACTCCAGGTACTCCACATAGCGCTTGAAGCCGGCGAGCCCCTCGCTGCTGATGTAGCTATCGACGGGGAAAAAGACGTCCGGTCCCTCATCCCAGTGCACGATTGACCAGAATCCGGCCGGGTCGTCGTAGCGCCAGGTATTCGGAGCGATCTCCTCCGGCAGGAGCGGCTCGGCGCCGTAGGTCGGATGCACGTCGATGAGGTCGAACCCGAGCAGGCGGTGCGCGGCGAGGACATCGCGGATGTGGTCGCGCACGACGCCGTCGCGGTCGCCGGCGCGGATGCGCTCGCAGTCGCTGCGCAGGCGGGTGGCGCCGTCGGCGGGCGGCTGGCCGAGCAGCGCCGCAAGAGGCCTCTCGGCGATATAGATCTCAAAGATGGGGACGCGGTCCGGCTCGCGATGGGCGAAGGTCGTTCGCACGCGCTCTTTAGAGGTCATCTCCCTCATGTGGCACCCCCGGTGGAGAGAGCCGCGCTGGCGGCAGGAACAAAACGTCGCAGACAGCGTAATACAGGTCAGGATAGGAGTCAAAGAGGCGAGAGGTCCCGGCCCAAGGTGGGGTTCAGGGGCGGACAGGTGCCTGCTTTTGGCCCACAGGAGGGCCAAAAACAGTGCCTGAAAGGCTGTTTGCGCCCCACTCAGGGCTTTGCAGGCCGGCGTTTCGAGGGCGTCCA
>DYEI01000296.1 GCA_020725765.1 Anaerolinea sp.
CAGGAAGGACGCCGCGGCGTCCTTCCTGGGGAGGGGGCGAGGGGGAGGGGCATCTCGGGCGCGACATGGCTGGAGGTCATCTGGGCGAGTCCTGGACGGTACCGCGGGTTGCGCTCCAAAGGGCCAAAGTCGAGGAACGGGGGGATGGGGTACCCTATTTGCCGGGAATCCCTTCTCCCTGTAGACTGTAACAGCAGGCTGGGCCCCGCCGACCGGCGCAACGGGGCTCGCCGGGGCGCGTCTCTCCCCTGGCAGAGCGCACCTGGTCTGCCGCACCGTCTTCCTCCGAGTTGCTCACCAGAAGGAACGGAGGTCGCCGTGGCCGAGGCACCCCTTCCGCGCGTGTACGACGCCGAGATCCGCGCAGCCCTCGATGACCTCGTGCGAGAGTCCCTGCGCACCCTCCTCACAGTCGCAGTAGTCCTGGCCTGGCTGTGGCTGACGCAGGTCATCATTACAGACCGCCCGTACCTGATCTGGGCCTACGTTGTGCTCGCGACGCTGGTCGTTGCCGGGGCGATCAGCTACAGGCTGTGCCACCAGCGGCTCGGGCTGGCCGTGGGAGTCTACCTGGCAGGCCTGACCGTGGCCGTCACAGTGATCGCCTGTGCGCTGCGTGGTGCCGCGGTGAGCTACCTGTACCTCCTGATCGTGCTGGTCGCTGCCGTCCTCGCCGACCAACGCGCCATGTGGTCAGTCACCGGTGTCTGCATTGCCCTCGCCGTTACGGTTGGCACACGGGTCCACCACATGAGCGTAAGCGACCTCTTCCCCATGGCGCTCTGTGTACTCCTGGCGGCGCTGACGGCCTGGCTGGGCTCGCGACGGCTCTTCACTGCCCTGAGCTGGGCGCTCAGCATGACGGAGCAGGCCCGGAAGAGTGCACAGGAGGCGCGCGAGCGGCGGGCTGAGGTGCGCAGCATGCTCAAGAGCCTGGACGAGGCCTATGTGCGGCTCGAGCGGGCCAACGAGGCGCTCATCTTTGCCCGCGAAGCCGCCGAGAAGGCCTACCGCTTCAAGGCCGAGTTCGTGGCCAACGTCTCCCACGAGCTGCGCACGCCGCTCAACCTCATCGTCGGCTTTAGCGAGATGATGGCCACCGCCCCCGAGAGCTACCGCGGCAAGCGGCTGCCCAGCGAGTATCGGGGTGACGTCATGGCCATCTACCACAGCGCCAGGCACCTCTCGGACCTGATCGACGACGTCCTCGACCTGTCGCAGATCGAGGCAGGGCGCCTGCCCATCACGCGCGAGCCGACCGAGCTCGGCGGGATCGTGCGTGAGGCGGTCGATATCATCCGCGGCCTCGCCGAAGCCAAGGGCCTTCGCCTCGAGCTCGACCTGGCCCCGGGCCTCCCGACGCTCCGCCTGGACCGCACACGCATCCGCCAGGTGCTGCTGAACCTGCTCTCGAATGCGACCCGCTTCACCGATCACGGATGGATACGCGTCCGGGCACGGATACACGGCCATGAGGTGCGGGTGACGGTCGAGGACTCGGGCCGGGGCATCGCGCCGGACAAGCTCGCGCAGGCCTTCGAGGCCTTTGGTCAACTCGACGACGACCGTACCCGACAGGGCTCGGGACTCGGCCTGGCGGTAAGCCGCCGCTTCGTCGAGCTGCACGGGGGCAGGATGTGGATCGAGAGCACCCTCGGGCAGGGCACAACCGTAGGCTTTGCCCTGCCTCTCGACGAGGCCAAGGCGCCGGCGCCGCTCCTGCGGATACGGGAGGCGCCGAGCCGCGACGGGCGGCCGCGGGTGCTCGTGCTGCACGACGATCCGCAGGTGCTGACGCTCCTGCGCCGCTATGTGGAGAGCGTCAGCTTTGTGCTGGCAGATACCGCCCAACACGCCGCCGAACTGCTCCGGGAGACGCTGCCCTTCGCGGTGATCCTGGACAGCACCTGGGTCGAGCGCTGGCAGCGAATCGTCGCCGAGGTCGGGGTGACCGAGCCGCTGCCCACCCTCACCTGCCCGCTGCCCAGCCTGCGACAGCTCGCCCTGCTGCTCGGTGCAGCCGACTATCTGGTCAAGCCCGTCCGGCGCGAGGCGCTGCTGCAGGCGCTGGCCAGGCTTCCGAACCCGCCACGGTCGGTGCTGATTGTGGATGATGACCCCAGCTTTGCCCGGCTGATGGTGCGCATCCTCAAGGCCCACGACCCGACCATCAACCTGCTGCTCGCATCCGGCGGCGCCGAGGGGCTGGCCATCGCCCGCTCCGAGCGTCCGGATCTCGTGCTCCTCGACCTGCTGATGCCAGAGGTCACCGGGTACGACTTTTTGGAGGAGGTCCGGCGCGACCCGGCCCTTGCAGGAATGGGCGTGATCATCCTCTCGGCGCGGTCGCTGGAGCAGGAGGCGCGGCCGCTCGCCGGCGAGCTGCGCCTCGAGCGCCCCGGAGGACTCACCCCTACGGAGGCCCTGGAGGCGATCCGGGCGTTGCTCGAGGTGCTCACTCAGCCGGCGGCAGCATCCCGAGCCACCGTCGCAGCACCTGCAGCAGGCCCGTCTGGCTGACCGGCTTGGGGATATAGTCGCTGGCGCCCATGGAGCGGGCCAACTCACCGGCGTGCAGCACGGAGCAGACGATCACCGGGATGTGCCGGGTCTCGGGCGACGCCTTGAGCTTTTGCAGCGTCTCCCAGCCATCCTGGCTGGGCATCATCACGTCGAGGGTGATGAGGCGCGGCTGGAGCTGGGCCGCAAGGCGCAGTGCCTCCTCGCCGCCCGTCGCACCGACGACCTGCAGGTCGTGGCCCGCGAGGTAACGACGCACCAGGCAGACAAGGTCCCGATTGTCGTCGACGACGAGGATCGTCATCGGCCCCGGGGTCGGCAGGCGGATGGATGCCTGCCAGCAGCCGCCCTCGCGGCTGATCTCCAGGCGCCCGCCCTGAGCTGCGAGCAACGCCTCGCACACGGGCAGGCTGACGCGGGCCTGGCCGTCGAGCGGCGCCGGGAGAGGCGAGGTGCGGGAAGCGGTTGCGGACTCCGCAATCTGGAGACACAGGTCGCCGGGCCCCGGCGTAGCGGCAATCGTCAGGTCGCCCCGCACGACCGCATGGATGGCGTGGGTTAACAGGTTGATCAGGGCCTGCCGCAGCATCACCCGATCGGCCAGGACCGGCGGCCAGGAGTCGGCCGAGACCACAGACACACGCACGCCTGCGCGCTCAGCGACCGGCCACATCATCTCCACAACGCCCTCAACCACCTCGCGCAGGTTCAGGCTCTCCGCGTGCAGGCTCTCGCGCAGCCGGGCAACCTCGGCCTGCGCGGTCTGTACCGGATCACCACCCGTCTCCGCGACCATGGGTGGCTCGGAGGTAGCGTGCAGGCGGTCGTGGAGGAGGCGGGCAACAGCTTCGACACCCCGCTCCATCTCGCGGTAGGCCTGGCGCAGGCCAAGGGCCCGCAGGGCGGCGATCTCTTTCATGGAGAGCCCGTCCACGAAGCGGAAGGTCAGCATGGAGTGGGCACGGGCCGCGTCCGACCGTGCGCAGCCATCCTGCTGCGGGCTGAGGGCCTCGATGCAGTCGAGGAGCAGGCGGCGGAGGGCCTGCCCCCGGCTCACCCGGTCGAGGCGCTGGGCAGGGTCGATCAGAGCCGCGAGGGGGTGGTTCTGGAGGTAGGCATAGTCGTACAGGTGCACGAGGGCGTTGCGCACCTGCCGCACAAAGGCACGGGAGACCGCATCCTGGCTGGGGGTGCTACTGGTCATGGGGTCGCTCCAGCCATGACAAAAAAAGGCAAACGCAGGACAGAAACCCCCTTGTTACGGGCACCTTTTCGCCGGATAATGGGCCCAAAGCACATTCTACTCGCCCGCCGACAACTGGGCAAGCCCGCCTCAGACGCCCGTCGAGACGGGAGCCCCCTGCCAGGTCTGGCGAGCGGCGGGAGTGATGGGCTGGAGGGACCACAAGGGCCTGCTCCAGACCTCCAGAGCCCTGCCAGCGAGGTGCCAAAGGCTGCTGCGCCCTGGCCAGGCTACGCCGGTCGTTCTCATGGATAGAGAGCCCACAACAGGGAAGGAGGATTGTTATGTCCGCAAGACTGGCCCGTAGAGAGTTCCTGCTGGCAAGCGGAACGATCCTTGCCGCCTCTGCCCTCGCAGCCTGCGCACCGAAACCGGCACCCACCCAGCCGGTTGCCACCAAGGCCGGGCAGCAGGAGCCGACCAAGCCGCCCGCGACGCTGGCGCCCGCCAAAGAGGTCACGATCACCTTCATGGGCTGGGGCGGTACGGAGGAGGACGAGGGCGTTCGCTCCGCCATCGAGGTCTTCCAGCAGGAGACCCCCAACATCAAGGTGACCTGGCTGCACACCCCTCAGAACTATCAGGAGAAGATGCTTGCCATGGTCGCGTCCGGTACGCCGCCCGACACGGCCTTTGTCGGCAGCGATGTCTTTGCCACCTATGCGCGCGATGGCCTGCTCCTCGACATCACCGAGATGCTCAAGTCCGATCCCGTGATCGGCCAGCCCGGCTATTTCATCGAGCCGCAGGAGGAGCAGCGCTGCACCTACAAGGGGCGCTGGTACGGCATTGGCTCCTGCTGGGTGGCGCCTCACATCTACTACAACGCCGACATCTTTGAGAAGGCGGGCGTCGAGCCCCCCAGCAACGATCCGGACGAGGCCTGGGACTGGGACCACTTCCTGGAGGTCGCCCGCGAGCTGACGGTCGATACCAAGGGCAGGCATCCGGGCGAGGCTGGCTTTGACATCGACAACGTCGACCGCTGGGCAGTGCACTGGCCGACCTGGTGGATCCCGCTCCACGCCGCGATCCAGTCCAACGGCGGCCAGTGGATCGACCGCGATACCGGCCTGATCGCCCTGGACAAGCCGGAGGCCTACGAGGCACTGCAACGCATCGCCGACCTCATGCTCGTGCACCAGGTCATGCCACAGTCCACGGTCTTTGAGCAGCTGGGCATGGACAACACCCAGATGCTCGAGAACGGCAAGCTCGCCATGGCGATCGATGGCTCCTGGGCGCTCGCGTGGATGCACAAGATCGAAGCCACCCTGGGCACCGCCGTTCTGCCCAAGATGAAAGTGCCCGCAACGGACATGCAGGCCCACCTGCACTCGGCATTCGCTGGCACGAAGGAACCACAGGCCGCCTGGCAGTGGGTGCGCTTCCTGGCGACCGAATACTACCAGCTGCTGTTCCTGCGCATGGGCCTGTGGCTGCCCAGCCAGACAGCTCTCATGACGCCTGAGGGCATGGCCAAGTGGTACACCGAGCGGAAGAGCTCGACCGAAGGGGTCCATCCGCCCGGGTACGACAAGATCGTCACAGAGTTTGTGCCCAAGTACGGCAAGGTCCTCTACATGCCGCCCGGGTATCCGAAGATATCCTCGATCATCAATCCAGGCCTTGACGCCATTTGGATCGGCGACAAGACGGCCCAGCAGGCGATGACCGAGGTCGTCCCCGAGGCCAACGCCATCCTGGAGCAGGAGCCCAAGTAGCGCTGTGACAGAGGCCTGAACGTCCGGCGCGGGCGCCGACCCACGGACGGCTGCCCGCGCCGGGTGGCCACATGCCAGGATGGCGAGACCTGTTACACCGGGCCGCCACAGCCCGCGCTGCGCCAGACATCACGGCGCCTCGAACGCGGGCGCTTCGCACCAGGTAAGGAGCGTTCCCATGAGCGTCGCCCTCCGCTGGCTGCAAAAGCCTGCGGGAAGAAGGACCATCATAGGCTATACCTTCATTGCCCCATTCATCCTGGGGTTCATCCTGTGGTTTGCCATCCCGGCCGGCACCGCCATGTGGCTGCTCTTCCAGGATTGGAACATGATCCGGCCGCCGACCTTTGTCGGCCTCGGCAACCTGCAGCGGATGATCCACGACAAGCTGTTCTGGCAGTCGCTCAAGGTCACGACGAACTATACCGTGATCGCCGTGCCGCTGGGACTGGTGCTGGGGTTTCTGCTGGCGCTGCTCATGAACAGCAAGGTCCGGGGCATCACGGTCTTCCGCACGATCTACTACCTGCCCAGCATCGTGCCGGCGGTGGCCAATGCAGTCCTGTGGGCATGGATCCTCAACTCCGAGTTCGGTCTGCTGAACGTGCTGCTGCGGTCGATCGGGCTCCCCAAGATCCGCTGGCTGCAGGAGCCGCGCTGGGCGCTGCCGGCGCTGATCTTGATGAGCCTGTGGGGGCTTGGTGGGGGCATGGTCATCTACCTGGCCGGGCTGCAGGGCATCCCGCAGGCGTTCTATGAGGCCGCCGAGATCGACGGCGCGGGCCGCTGGGCCAAGCTCCGACATGTGACCGTGCCGCTGATGTCGCCCATCATTTTCTTCAACCTGGTGATGGGCGTCATCGGCACGTTCCAGATCTTCACTGCCGGCTATCTGATCACCAACGGCGGCCCTCAGAACGCCACCCTTTTCTACGTGCTCTACCTGTATCGCAACGCCTTTGAGTACTTGAGCATGGGGTACGCGGCTGCACTGGCCTGGACCCTGTTCATCATCATCATGGCCCTTACCCTCCTCATCTTCAAAGGCATCGGCAGCCAGGTATACTATGAGGAAGCAGGCTGAGGAGGCATCCCGTGTCTACAGCCACGCGTCGTCTTGCTGCAAGCAAACGCCAGCGTAGCCAGCTTCTCAGTCGCCTTGCGAGCGAGGCGTTCTGGTCCCGCGTTGTGGTCTGGCTCATCCTCCTCTCGGGGGCGGCGGTAATGCTCCTACCGCTCCTGTGGATGGTCAGCAGCTCGCTCAAGCTCGAGCAGCGGGTCTTCCAGTTCCCGCCGCAGCTGATCCCGAACCCGGTGCGCTTCCAGAACTATGTCGACGCGCTCACCTACAAGCCGTTCCATATCTATATCAGGAACACGCTCCTTCTGGTGGTGCTGAACGAGATTGCCGTGCTGCTCAGCGCCTCGTTCTGTGCCTACGGATTTGCCCGCATCCGGTTCCCGGGGCGCGACCTGTGGTTCGGCATTGTGCTGGCGACCATGATGGTCCCGGGCGTCGTGCTCATGGTCCCGAGCTTTGTGATATTCAGCCGGCTCAAGTGGATCGACACCTTCTACCCGCTGACCGTGCCGCTCTTTTTCGGGGGCGGCGCCTTCAACATCTTTCTCCTGCGACAGTTCTTCCGGACGATCCCCGAGGACCTCGCCGACGCGGCGCGCATCGACGGCTGCAGCGAGTATGGCATCTACAGCCGGATCATGATGCCCCTGGCCAAGCCCGCGCTGACGACAGTAGCGATCTTTACCTTTATTGGCACCTGGAACGACTTTATGGGCCCTCTCCTCTATCTGAACTCGCCGGACAAGTTCACCGTGTCCCGGGGGCTGGCCATGTTCCGGAGCGTCCTCTACACCCGCTGGGACCTGCTCATGGCCGCCTCGACCGCCATGACCCTGCCGATCATCGTCGTCTTTTTCGCCGCGCAGCGGTACTTTGTGCAGGGCGTGGTGCTCACCGGTCTGAAGGGATGACCCTGGAGGCAAACGCGCTATGACAAACATCGTCTCGGCCCCCTCGCCGCGCGATATCGAGAGCGTCTGCGGCTTCCTCGGGCAGCGCTTCCATGCGAACCGCACCCGACGCCTGAAGGACTGGGCGCTCTCCGAGCAGTTCATCCGCCTGCACGAGCGCAAGCGCTACGATGACTGGTTCTGGATGGGCGAGCAGGTCGGCAAGTGGCTCGATGCGTCGGCCTATGCGGCCCTCATCGCCAGAGATGGCGACCTCCTCCAGCGCGTGGAGGACGCCATCGAGCGCCTGGCGCGCAGTCAGGAGCCGGATGGCTACCTGGGGATCACCCCGCGCTTTCACCGTAACCCGGTCCGGGGGATGGAGCTCTACGAGATGTACTACGTCCTCCACGGGCTGCTGGTCTGCGCGGAGCTACTGGAGAGCCGCGTCGCCCTGGAGACGGCGCGCCGCCTCGGCGAGTACATCATCCGTACCTGGGGCCCAGACCCCGGGCAGTTCCCGCTCGCCGGGCGCTTTCCCGGCAACGGCCACGACGGGGGCGAGGGCACCCTCATCCTCGAGCCCATCGTCCTCCTTGGCCAGCAGAGCGGGGACGAGCGCTTTGTGGCCTGGGGCGAGCGCACGCTGGCGCACTGGGACCGCTGGCTGGAGGCCTACCCCGAGTCGATCCACACCTGCGGCTACACGGCCATGAAGCAGTTCGCCGCCGGGGAACGAGACGTCTACGAGCTGCGGGAGAACATCCACGCCCACACCTTCCATATGACGCTCCTGGGCGTAGCCGCGCTCCACAATGCAACCGGCAAGGCCGAGTACCGCGACGTGGTCTTGGGCTGCGTGGACCGCCTGGCCGAGGAGTGGATCTTCCTGACCGGCGGCATGAGCTCCGATGAGCGCTATGTGCCGCGACGCTACTACCATCCCCGAAACACCATCGAGGTCTGCCCGCAGCACACCTGGATCCTGCTGCTGCATCAGGCCCTACAGTGGACCGGCGAGGCCCGCTATGCGGCCGAGATCGAGCGCGACCTCTTCAACCATTTCCTGGCGGCCCAGCTTGCCGATGGCTCCAACTGGAGCTACTTCACGCCGCTCAACGGCCGGGCCACCGAGCCCTCCGGCCCCAACTGCTGCAATGCCGCCGGCCATCGCATCGCCGGACGCATGCCCATCTACCTCTACGGCCTGCGCCAAAACGGGCCTGCCGTGCTCCTCTACACCGAGAGCGAGGCAACCCTGCGCCCGGAAGGGCTGCCCGCCGTCCGCCTCAGGCAGGAGACGCGCTTCCCCTCCGATGCCGAGGTCGCCATTCACGTGAGCCCCGAGCAGCCGGCATCCTTTGCCTTGCACCTGCGCATCCCACCCTATGCGGAGGGCGCGACGGTGCGGGTCGGGTCCGGGGAGGCCAGGGCAGCCAGGGCGGGCGGGTTCCTGACCATCGAGCGGGAGTGGCGCCCCGGCGACGTTGTCCATCTCTCCCTGCCGCTGCCCCTGCGGGGCCAGGCCGGGGAGAGCCAGGTCGCCCTCATGAGGGGACCGCTCGTCTACGCCCTGTTCCAGGATGCGCAGGCCGATCGCGGGGTGTTCCACGGGCGGCGGGGACTCTTCCCCGCGGACTATACGCTGGAGCTCGATCCTGCGATGCCCGAGCGGTACGTCCACGAGGAGCCGGCACCGGAGGGCCTCCTCGGTCCCGCGCTGCGGGTGCGGGCACGCATACGGGCGCGGCCGCCGGTGTTCAGCACAGCTCGGGCCAACGCCGCGCTGCCGGGTGCGACCGAGCAGGAGGTGGTCCTTCTGCCCTTTGTGAACCAGGGGGCCATTTGCGGGGAATATCAGGTCTTTGTAGACTATGAGGGACGGCCCGCAGTCCCGTGACCTGAGACCAAAGGAGAGCCCCGCATGGCAACCAGTCGCATTGTCATACATCCGAACGAGTCGGTCGGTCGGATCAGCCCCTACCTCTATGGGCACTTTGCCGAGCATCTCGGCACCTGCATCGACGAGGGCGTGTGGGTTGGGGAGGGATCGCCCATCCCCAACATCGGCGGCATCCGCCGCGATGTGGTCGAGGCGCTGAAGAGGATTCGTCCCCCCGTCCTGCGCTGGCCGGGCGGCTGCTTCGCCGACGACTACCACTGGCGGGATGGAATCGGCCCCCGACACGCCCGCCCGCGCCGCGTGAATATCTGGTGGGGCGAGGCCATCGAGTGCAACGAGTTCGGCACGCACGAGTTCATCCAGTTCTGCCGCCTGATCGGCGCCGAGCCGTACATCTGCGGGAACGTGGGCTCGGGCTCGCCGCGCGAGCTGCGGGACTGGGTCGAGTACTGCAACTTTCCGCGCGGGACGACCCTCTCCGATGAGCGCGCCGCCAACGGCTCGCCCGAGCCCTTTGGCGTGCGCTACTGGGGCGTCGGCAACGAGAACTGGGGGTGCGGCGGCCACTTTGCACCCGAGGACTATGCCACCGAGTACCGTCGCTTCTCGACGTACCTGCGCGACTTTGCGGAGACGCCGCTCTACCTGATCGCCTGCGGCCCCTCGAGCAACGACCCGGAGTGGACGCGGCGCTTCTTCACCAAGCTCGGCGGCTACCGTCGCATCCACGGCTTTGCGGCGCACTACTACTGCGGCACCGCCGGGACGGCAACCGAGTACACCGTCGAGCAGTGGTATGAGCTGATCCAGCGCAGCCTCCTGATGGAGCGCTTGATCGTGCAGCAGCGGGCCGTCATGGACGGCTTTGACCCCGACCGCAGGATCGGCCTGATCGTTGACGAGTGGGGCACCTGGCACCCGCCAACGCCCGGGCGCGATCCGAGGCACCTCTGGCAGCAGAACACCCTGCGGGACGCGCTGGTCGCCGCCGCCACGCTGGACATCTTTAACCGGCACGCGGACAAAGTCGTGATGGCCAACATCGCCCAGACGGTCAACGTCCTCCAGGCGATGATCCTCACCGAGGGCGAGCGGATGCTCACGACCCCCACGTACCACGTCTATGACATGTATCAGGTCCACCAGGGGGCCCTCAGCCTGCGCGTGGCCTTTGAGGCCGAGGACATCACCTCCAGCGCCGACGGCAAAGAGATCCGCCTGCCCGGCCTCATGGGCTCGGCCTCGCGGCGGGGAAACAAGTTTGTCCTGAGCGTCGTCAACCCGCACGCGATCGAGGCAGCCGAGGCCACCATCGAGCTCCCGGGAGCGCGCTGCCGGATCGACACGGCGACCGTCCTCACCCACGCCGACCTCAAGGCGCACAACACCTTTGATGCACCGGAGCGGGTCAGGCCGACCGTCACGCGCCTCGCCCTCGAAGGCAGCCAGGTCCGCTACACCTTTGCGCCGGCCTCGGTCACGGTGCTGGAGGGCGAGCTGCTGTAGGCGGGCGTTCCGCCGTCGGGGACCCCCTACCGCTCCCCCGAAACGGGGGAACAGGAAGCCGGATCGGCCTAAGCGAGTTTTCCACAGAAGCGGAGACAAGCTTATCCCCCCGCGTCGGGGGGACGGTGGGGGGTCCGCGGCTGCAAGCGGAGTCGACCCCCTACCGTTCCCCCGAAAGGGGAATAGGAAGCCGCACCGGCCACAGCGAGTTGGCCGCAGAAGCGGAGACAAACCTATCCCCCCGCGTCGGGGGGACGGTGGGGGGGTCCGCCCGGCAGTCCCATGCCGAAGCACCACCAGTCATCAGAGAGGAACCCATGTTACACCCGCATGGCTCCCGCGCCTCACCCGAGCGCCCGGGAGCCTTTCCTCCGGAAGAGTTCATCGAACGCCGCGAGCGCCTCTTCGAGGCCATCGGCAAGGAGGGCCACGCCCTGCTGCAGGGCGCGCCCCCGCCCCGCGGCTACGTCGTCTTTCGCCAGACGAACGAGTTCCACTATTGCTCGGGTCTCGAGACCCCCGGCGCCTACCTCCTCCTCAAGGGGCCGGAGCACCGGGCCGCCCTGTACCTTCCTTTCCGGGGCAAAGCTGCCCTCGAGGAGGGCGCGGCCCCGGGAGCGGAGGATGGTGATCTGGTGCGGGCCATCACCGGCGTCGACGAGGTCCATACCCTCGAGCGGCTCTGGGAGCACCTGGCCGAGGCCCGGATCATCTACACCCCGCACGCACCCGCCGAGCTGCGGGGCGGGACGCGCCACGACCTGCTCCTCGCCGACCGGCAGATTGCCCTCGACCCGTGGGATGGCCTCCCCTCTCGGGAGCAGCGGCTCATCGCCCTGTTGCGTACCCGGCTGCCGCGGGCCGAGGTCCGCGACCTGACGCCCATCCTGGATGAGATGCGCTCTGTCAAGAGCCCGCGGGAGGTCGCCGTGATGCGGCGTGCGGGGCATCTGGCTGCGCGGGCGGTGCGCGAAGCCATGCGCGTAACGCGGCCCGGCCTCCGCGAGTACCAGCTCGGTGCCCTCGCGGCCTACATCTACCTTGCCAACGGTGCCAGGGGCGAGGGCTACCGGCCCATCATCGCCAGCGGGGAGAACATCTGGCATATCCACTACTTCCGCAACGACGGCGTTCTGAAAGATGGCGACCTCGTGCTCATGGACGTCGCGCCCGAGTGCGACTATTACACCAGCGACATCGGCCGCATGTGGCCGGTGAGCGGTGTGTACGCGCCGTGGCAGCGAGAGCTCTACGGCTTCATGGTCGAGTACCATAAGGCCCTCCTTGCGCGCCTGCGGCCGGGCGTGATGCCGGATCAGGTGATGGACGAGGCCGCCGCCGAGATGCGCGGCGTATGCGAGCGCTGGCCCTTCTCCAGGGAGGTCTATCGGGAGGCTGCCCGCCGGACGCTCGAGTTCCGGGGCCACCTTTCCCACCCCGTCGGCATGGCCGTGCACGATGATGGTGACTATCGGCATCGGCCCCTCCTGCCGGGCACCGTCTTTACCGTGGATCCGCAGATGTGGGTGCCGGAGGACAAGCTCTACATTCGCGTCGAGGACTGCGTCGCCATCACCGCCGAGGGGGTCGACGTTCTCACCGCGGAAGCGCCGCTCGAGCTTGCGGACGTCGAGGCGCTCATGGCGGGCGAGAGAGCGGAGCTGCCGTACGTGAAGGATCAGGGCCTCCCCGGCTGAGGAAAGTGAGGCACAGAGCCCATGGCCATCAGTGAACGCGTTGCCCGTCTGAGGCAGCAGAGCGTCGAGGCGGTTCCGACGCTCTCGACAGAGCGGGCAGAGCTTGTGACCGAGTTCTACCGGCAGAGCCAGGAACTCGTGTCCGCCCCGATGCGCCGCGCCCTGGCCTTCCGCTACCTGCTGGAGCACAAGGCGATCTCCATCTACGAAGGCGAGCTGATCGTCGGCGAGAAGGGGCCCGCTCCGAAGGCCGCGCCAACCTACCCAGAGCTGTGCTGCCACAGCCTCGAGGACCTGGAGATTCTCAACTCGCGCGAAAAGGTCTCGTTCAAGGTCAGCGACCAGGCACGGCAGGTGTACCGGGATGTCATCATCCCCTTCTGGCGCGGCAGAACGATGCGCGAGCTGATCTTCTGCGAGATGACCGAGGAGTGGAAGGCCGCCTACGAGGCCGGGATCTTTACCGAGTTCATGGAGCAGCGCTCCCCCGGCCACACCGTCCTCGACGGCAAGATCTACCGCAAGGGCATGCTCGACTTTATCCGGGAGATCGACCAGGCCCTCGCCCGGCTCGACTACCTGAACGACCCAGAGGCCTACGCCCGACAGGAAGAGCTCAAGGCCATGCGCATCTGCGCGGAGGCGCTGATCCACTTGGCGGCCCGCTATGCCGCCCTCGCACGCCGGCTCGCCGAAGAGGCCGACAGCCCGGTGCGCCGGCAGGAGCTGGAGCGCATCGCCGGGGTCTGCAGCCACGTCCCGGCCCATGCTCCGCGCGACTTTTGGGAGGCGCTGCAGTACTACTGGTTCGTGCACCTCGGGGTCACGATCGAGCTGAACCCCTGGGATGCCTTCAGCCCGGGCAAGCTGGACCAGCACCTGTATCCCTTCTACAGGAAGGGCATCGAGGAGGGCGCGCTCACCCGGGACCAGGCGCAGGAGCTATTGCAGTGCCTGTGGATCAAGTTCAACAACCAGCCCGCGCCGCCCAAGGTCGGCGTGACCGCAGCGGAAAGCGGCACTTACACCGACTTTGCCCAGATCAACCTCGGCGGCATCCGTGACGATGGGTCCGACGGCGTCAACGAGGTCACCTATCTGATCCTCGACGTCGTTGAGGAGATGCGCCTCGTCCAGCCGAGCGCTTCCATCCACGTCAGCATCAAGAGCCCCGACCGGTTCATCGAGCGTGCGGGGCGGATCATCCGGACGGGCTTTGGGCAGCCCTCGGTCTTTAACTCGGATGTCGTCGTGCAAGAGCTCCTGCGGCAGGGCAAGACGATCCTGGACGCCCGTCAGGGCGGCACCAGCGGCTGCGTCGAGACCGGCGCCTTTGGCAAGGAGAACTATAACCTTACGGGCTACCTCAACATGCCCAGGATTCTCGAGCTGACCCTCAACAACGGCGTCGATCCCCGCACCGGCCGGCGCATCGGCCTCGAGACCGGCGACCCAGAGCAGTTCCGGAGCTTTGATGAGCTGTTCGAGGCCTACACGAAGCAGCTGCGCTACTTTGTGGACGTCAAGATCCGCGGCAACAACGTCATCGAACGGCTGTATGCCCGGTACATGCCGGCGCCTTTCCTCTCCCTGTTGATCGACGACTGCATCGCCAAGGGCAAGGACTATCACGACGGGGGCGCCCGCTACAACACCTCCTACATCCAGGGGGTTGGCCTCGGCACCATGGCCGATGCTCTGACGGCCATCGAGTACCACGTCTACGACCGGCGCACCTTCACCATGGACGACCTGCTGCAGGCACTGCGGGACGACTTTCAGGGCCATGAGGCGATGCGCCTCCAGCTTCTCAACCGCACGCCCCGCTACGGGAACGACGATGACCGGGCCGATGCCAACATGGTGCGGACCTTCGAGGCCTACTACCAGGCCATCGACGGGCGGCCGAACACCCGCGGCGGCCGCTACTGCATCAACCTGCTGCCGACGACCGTGCACGTGTACTTTGGCTCCGTCACCGGCGCCACGCCCGATGGGCGGCGCGCCGGCACGCCCCTGTCGGAGGGCATCTCCCCCGTCCAGGGTGCGGACCGGCGCGGGCCGACGGCGGTCATCCGCTCGGTCGCCAAGATGGATCACGTCCGCACCGGCGGCACGCTGCTCAACCAAAAGCTCACCCCGCAGCTCCTCAGGACCGACGCGGACCTGCGGAACCTCGTCCACCTGATTCGGACCTACTTTGCCCTTGGCGGCCACCACATCCAGTTCAACGTCGTCAGCGCGGCCACCCTGCGCGCCGCCCAGGCCAACCCGGAGGCCTATCGGGACCTGATCGTGCGCGTCGCCGGCTACAGCGACTATTTCTGCGACCTCAGCCGCGCGCTGCAGGACGAGATCATCGCCCGCACCGAGCACCAGTCCTTTGGGAGCTAGCAGAGGCGCCTTACCAACACACCCAGCGCCCCAGGCAGGGGCGCCGGCCCTCGACGGCCGGCCTGTGAGCCCATACCTGTCGGCACCCCTGTAAGCTCCCCACCTCCTTCCCCGCCGCGGCTGGGGCGGGGAAGGAGGCTCAAGGGCGAACAGCCTTCTTCGGTCGTAGAGCGAGGGCATGGCCCATCGAGGGACCCCCATCCCCTTCCCCGCCGCCGAGGCGGCGCAGGAAGCGAGGGCCGGGTGATGGGGTACCCTCCGGCAAGGGCCGAGGGACGGCGACTATAGCAGCCTGTCCGCCCCTGAAGATGGAGGGATCAGGCGGGGGCCTTCCCGCCGGCCACGGGCTGGGCCTCGTTGAGGAGGCGTATGACTTCCTCGTCGCTCAGATCCGGGAAGAACCGGTAAAAGCTGGCCACCGCAAAGGGTCCGCGCTCCTGCTCGATGAGGCAGATGACCTCGTCGGCCTCGGGGCTGACGCGCTCGAGGGATGATCGAGGGGCGACCGGCACGGCCACCACAATCTGGCGCGGAGCATTCCGGCGCACGGAGCGGACCGCAGCTATCATGGTCAGCCCCGAGGCGAGCCCGTCGTCGGTCAGGATGACCAGCCTGCCGGCGGTCGCCGGAGGCGGGCGGTTGCCACGGTACACACGGGTCCGGCGTTGAATCTCTTGCTGGACCAGGCCCGCCTCAGCACGGATCTCAGCCTCGCTGAGCCCAAGGAGGGGTACGAGCTGCTCGTTCAGCACAATGGTCCCATCTGGAGCCACGGCTCCAAAGCCGGCCTCAGGCTCCCAGGGAATGGGAATCTTCCGGGGCACGATCACGTCCAGCGGCGCCTGCAGCCGCGCGGCGATGGGCGCCCCAACCGGAACGCCGCCGCGCGGTACGGCGAGCACGACCGCCTCCGTCCCGGCATAGGACTCGGCAAGGACCCCGGCAAGCTCCCGTCCTGCCTGATCCCGCGTCTCAAATGCCCAAGTCCCCGGCATAAAGGGAATTGTCCTCTCAGCCCGGATTGGCATCTGTGCCCTCCCTTCGCTGCGCCTGGCCGCCGGATAGCCCTCAGCAACCCTGCCCGACCAGCCGGCGCAGGCGCTCCGCATCCCGGACGGCGTAGGCGTGCGCGTCGTTGTTGAAGTAGATGTAGGTCTTGAGCCCGCGACGCACCAACTGCCCGACGCGCGATGCCCACACGGCAAGCTCTTCGTCGCTGTAGCTCCCCTCGTAGGCGCGCTCGGGGCCATGGAAGCGAATATAGACCAGGCCACCGGTAACCCGCACGGGCGTCTCGTGGCCGGGCAGGTCCATGATGCAGAACCCTGCACCGGCACGCTCCAGGAGGGCAAAGGTCTCCTCCACCAGCCAGCTCTCGTGCCGAAACTCGAAGACGTGCTGCAGGTCGCCCGGCAGCAGGCCCAGGAAGGATCGCAGACGCTCAAGATCCCTCTGCCAGTTGGATGGCAGCTGGTACAGGATGGGTCCGAGGTGGTCCCGCAGGCGGCGGGCGCACTCCAGCAGCCGCGAGAGAGGTCCGGCAGCATCTCTGAGCTTTTTCATGTGCGTAATGTAGCGGCTGGCCTTGACCGCATAGACAAAGCCAGCCGGTGCCTGATCGCGCCAGGCGTCAAAGGTCTCAGGGCCGGGGAGGCGGTAAAAGGTGTTGTTGATCTCGACGCTGCGAAACCGGGCAGCGTAGTACTCGAACCAGCGGGACTGCGGCAGGTCCGGCGGGTAGAATGGGCCCCGCCAGTGCGGGTAGGTCCAGCCAGAGGTGCCGACAAAGCACGCACCCATGGCCCCTCAGCTATCGGCTGCCAGCACGGGGGCCGACGGGGCGCCGGGCTGCTCGTCGCGGGCGTGGCCGGCGACGCGGGCCTGCTCGCCGGCGGGCGCGGCAGGCTGCGGCTGCCGCTCCGCCTCCTCTTCTTCCTCCTCGGGGCGATGCTCCTCACGGCCCGGCTCAAAGCGCCGCACGGCTTCGGCCAGTTCCCGGAGACGCCTCTCGACCGCCGCGTTGATGGTACCCTCGGGATATCTCCCGTCCGGACCGCGCTCGCCGGCAGGCCGGCCGGTCAGTATCTCGATCCCCTCGTCGATGGTCGCGACGGCGTAGACGTGAAACTGCCCCGCACGAACGGCCTCGACGACGTCCTCCCGCAGCATCAGGTTCTGGACGTTGTCGGCAGGCACCAGCACCCCCTGTTGGCCGGTCATGCCCATGACCCGGCACACATCGAAAAACCCCTCGACCTTCTCGTTGACGCCCCCTATGGCCTGCACCCGGCCATACTGGTTCACCGACCCGGTCACCGCCAGCCCCTGGCGGATCGGATATCCCGAGAGAGCCGACAGCAGAGCATACAGCTCGGTCGAGGAGGCACTGTCGCCCTCTACCTCGCCGTAGAGCTGCTCAAAGTTGATCGAGGCGGAGAGCGTCAGCGGCTGGTCCACGGCGTACTTGCCTGCCAGGTAGGCGGCGAGGGTCAGAACCCCCTTGGAGTGGATCGGGCCGCCGAGCTTGGTCTCCCGCTGGATGTCGATCACGCCCTCCCGGCCCGGCCAGATGCGAGCCGTGATGCGCGAAGGCCTGCCGAACTGATAGTCCCCGATGGGCACGACCGAGAGCCCGTTCACCTGCCCGGCAACCTCGCCATCGACCGAGATCAGGAGGATGCCCCGCTGGATCATCTCCCGGATGTGCGCCTCGATCTGATTGGAGCGGTAGACGCGCGTCTCGACCGCCTTGCGCACGTCGCCGCCGTTCACGAGCTCATGGCCGTTGGTGCCAGCCCAGTAGCTGGCCTCGCGCGCCAGGTCGATAATGTCGCCGAAGCGTGTCGCCAGCTTGCGCTGGTCCTCGACCATGCGGGAGCTCTGCTCCACTAGCCTGGCGACGCCGGTCGGATCGAACTGCCGCAGCTTCTCCTCGCGGCAGACGTTGGCGATGAACCGCGCATAGTCCTGCACCGAACGCTCGTCGCGGTCCATCACCACATCAAAGTCGGCCTTGACCTTGAACAGCTCACGAAAGTCCTCGTCGTAGGCATACAGCAGGTAGTAGAGCAGCGGGTCGCCGATCAGGACGACCTTGACGTCCAGCGGTATGGGCTCGGGCTCGAGGGTGGCCGTGGAGACGAAACGGAACTCGGCGCCCATCTCCTCCACGCGAATGCAGCGAGTCTTGAGTGCCCGTTTGAGCGCATCCCAAGAGAAGGGGTTGACGAGCACCTCGCGCACCTCGAGCATCAGGTACCCGCCGTTGGCACGGTGCAGGGCCCCGGGCTTGATGAGGGTAAAGTCGGTGACCAGGGCCCCGAACTGGGCACGGTACTCGATGCGCCCGATGAGGTTCGGGAAGGTCGGGTTGGCCTCCATGATGAGCGGCGCGCCCCGCAGCTGCGAGTTGTCCACGAGCACGTTCACACTGTAGCGCTCGAGCGGCGGTGCCTGCGCAGCGATGAGCCGGACAAAGGCTGCTGGAAGCTCGCCGGTCTCGGCGGCGCGCGCCTGGCGAAAGACCTCGAGGTTCTCGATGACATCGCGCTGGGCAGCGGACAGGTACTCGAGCACGGCGGGAAAGTCTGCGTAGGCCTCGCGCATCTCGTCAAAGATGGGGCTGATGGCAAAGGCGGCCACCTCGCGGTCGAGGCGCTGCAGCTGCTCGCGGGCAGCGCGGTCCAGCCGCCTGGAGGTGCGCAGGGTTGCGTTCAGCGCAGTCTGGATCTGACGCCCCTCGGCTTCGAGGTGCTCGCGCTCTCCGCGCTCGAGCTGGGCATACTCCTCCGGAGTCAGCGGCTTGCCGGCCCGGAGTGGTGCGATGCCGATCCCCGCCGGCGTGCGAACGATGGCAAAGCCCCGCTCGGCAGCGTACCGCTCGAGCTTGTTGAACTCTTCCTGCTTCTGCTCCGCGACCTCGCGGGCGATCCGCTCCTTCTGTCGCTCATAGTCCTCACTCTCGAAGGCGCGGGGTATCTCGGTCTTGAGCTCCTCGACCAGGTTGCTCATGTCGGAGCGGAGCTGCGCGCCCCGGCCCGGGGGCAGTCGGATGGCCCTGGGACGGCGGGGTTCCTGAAAATTGTACACATAGACCCAGTCATCGGGGACGGGCCTTGATGCCGCCTCCCGCTCGAGGAACTTGCGTATGGTCGTGGTTCGCCCGGTTCCGGAGGGGCCAAGCGCAAACATGTTGTATCCCGGGCTCGGTATGGAGACCCCGAACTCTACGGCAGCCACGGCGCGTGGCTGCCCGATCACCTCCAGAAGAGGCTCGAGCTCGGCGGTGCTGGCAAAATGGAACTGCGACGGATCCTCCGTGCGCCGGAGCGTCTCCGGCGGCAGCTCGTCTACCGGCATGGCTCCATCTCCCAGGGCGCCTTGTGATGCAGAGCGCTACTCGTCATAGGCGGCTATCGGCGGCTCGCGGGTCACGTCTGGACCGCTGACCTCGTGCGGCCGCATGGCATAGAGCTCGATGTAGCCGCACTCTGTACATACCCGGGCCTCGATCGGAGAGATCTCGAGGGAAAAGACCCCAGCCAGCTCAACCTCCTGCCCGCGGGTGCGCACGCGGGCCACATCGACGTTGCCGCCGCATTTCGAACAGGTAACGATCATGCCCGCTCCTTAGCCCAATACGGTTTCAACAGGACTCCTGAGCCCCCATGTGGCACGCCTCACGCCACTGCGACCACCACCCCCGGCCCCCATACCTTCTAGGTCTGCCGCCCTGCGACCCGCGGTGGCCGTCCCAGCCGGGCCGCTGCCGTTGCAGCCGGCAGGGTCTTATGTCTCGGACCTCGGGGCCGCTCCTCTGGAGCCCTGCCCCATCCCCCGACCCTCGCCTCCTGAGCCGCTTGCGCGGCGGGGAAGGGGAGGTTTTCTTCTGTAAGGGGGTGTCCGCGGGCGGAAAAGCCGCCCGCGGACACCCCCCCCATGTCTGGATCCGCCGCCCTGCGTCCCGGGTGCGGGCAGCAAGAAGCATGCCATTGCCTGGCACGCCCTTTGCTCCTGTGAAGGTGACGGGTCAGGCCCTGGCCGGGGAAGGATGCCTATGGAAAAGTTGGCCATACTGTGGGAGAGGATCGATGAGAACCGCGTGCACTGCTTCCTGTGCGCCCAGCAGTGCCGCATCAGGCCCGGCCACACAGGAGTCTGCGGGGTCCGCGAGAACCGCGATGGCACGCTGTACACCCTGGTCTACGGCGAGGTGGTCGCTGCGAACGTCGACCCGATAGAGAAAAAGCCCCTCTACCACTTCCTGCCCGGGACTCAGTCCTTCTCCATTGCCACCGTAGGGTGCAACCTGCACTGCCGGTTCTGTCAGAATGCCGATATCTCCCAGGCGAGCAAGGGCAAGCTCGAGACGATCCACGGCACGCCTCTGCCGCCCCTGCGCGCGGTGGAGCTTGCCCGCGAGTATGGATGCGCCAGCATCAGCTACACCTACACCGAGCCGACGATCTTTATGGAGTATGCCCTCGACATTGCCCGGCCGGCGATGGAGGCGGGGCTTGCGAACGTGTTCGTGACCAACGGGTTCATGACACCGGAGGCACGGGAAGTCATCATCCCATACCTGCATGCTGCCAACGTCGACCTCAAGGGCTATGAGGACGCCTACTACCGCCGTATGTGCGGCGCCCGGCTTCAGCCCGTGCTGGAGACGATTGAAGAGTTCCACCGCCGGGGGGTCCACGTAGAGGTAACCACGCTGGTCATCCCCGGCGAAAACGACAGCCCTGAGGAGCTGCGCCACATTGCCAGCTTTATCGCCTCGCTCAGTGTGGACATCCCCTGGCACATCTCCCGCTTCTTCCCGACCTACGAGCTGACCGAGAGGCCACTGACCCCAGTGCAGACGCTCCGGCAGGCGGCGCGCATCGGGCGTGAGGCCGGGCTACGCTACGTGTACCTCGGCAATGTGCCCGGAGAGCAAGAGGACACACAGTGCCCCGAGTGCCAGAACCCGGCCATACGGCGCCTCGGGTACCGCACCGCGGCGCCCCAGCCGGCCGATCAGTGCCCGACCTGCGGCGCAGCCCTGCCGGTCGTGACCAGGGTGACGGCGCGGCAGCCGCGCGAGCTCGAGGCCTGAACCCGGCAGCGCCGAGCCCGCGGCCCTGCGGCAGAGGCCCCCTCGGGACCCGTCGAGGCTTCAGGAGGTACTGGTGCCCATGCGCGAAACAGAAGCCCGGATCAGGCAGGCGGTCACGGAGCAGCTCACCGCGGACCCGCGGATCGAGCTCGAGGATGCAGAGGTCACCGTCGTCGATGGGCAGGTCATCCTCCGCGGCACCGCCGCGAGCTATCGTGCCAAGTGGGCGGCAACCGAAGCAGCCCGCCGCGTGGAGGGCGTATCGAGCGTCGACAATCGCCTGGAAGTGCGCCTGAAGGCCCCCGGCGATGATGAGCGCATCGCCGCCAGCATCCGCCGCGCGCTCATGAGCGACACCGAGCTGGACTCGAGCAACATCAACGTGGTGGTGCACGGGGGGCAGGTCGTGTTGACCGGCGCCGTGCCGTCGGGGTTCGCCAAGAGCCGCGCCGAGCAAGATGCGCGCTGGACGCAGGGCGTGGAGAGCGTGAGCAACCGGCTGGTTGTCGTCCCAAGTGGGCGAGAGGAGGATGCCTCCCTCGCGCTGCTCGTTGAGCGCGCCCTGCGAGGCGATGCGATGGTCAATGCCGACGCCATCGATGTGGTCGTAGATGACCGGCACGTCACCCTGAGCGGCGTGGTGCGCAGCTCGGACGAGCGGACCGCCGCCCTCGAGGACGCCCTGCGCGTTCCCGGAGTGGTCGATGTGAGGGACGAGCTGGCCGTTCAGATGCCGGGGAAGCGGTGAGTATGCCAGCACAGCTCACCATGAAGGGGAGCTCCGCCCGCCCGAGGGCCGTGGGCTCCCGGCTGTGTGCCCGCATGGAAAGGAGAAGCGCCTTGGAGCTCAGACCCTATCGCTGGTTACCCATCGTCGCCCTCATGGTTGCTGTGCTCGGACTCATCATGACAGAGTCCATTCTGGCAGCGCGCGGCACCGTGGAGATCATCCGCCCCGAGCAGCACGAGACGCTGAGCGGAGTCGTCGATATCTATGGCTCGGCAACCAACGATGCCTTTGCCTACTATCAGCTCGAGTACAGCCCATCTGGCCTCAGTTGGACGCCCATCGGAGAGGGCCGGTGTACCCGGCAGGTACGCGACGGGTTGCTCGGGCGGTGGGATACGCGGCAGGTCCGGCCGGGCCGCTACCAGCTCCGCCTCAGCGTCGTTGACACGATGGGAAACCGCACGCAGCGCACGATTGAGGTAACAATACAGGAACCGTCGGCCGGCGGTAGCTGACAGCGCGAGTGTGGGGAGCAGACCGGGCTGCTGCGCGGGCAGCCTCTGCCCCGATAATGGCATGCTTCTTGCTCCTCTTTCTGTGGACGCAACCCCGTCATCCCACCACCGCCACCGCAGAGAGACGGCGGTGGGACGCCCGAAGCAGGAGGCTCGCCAATGCAGCGGATGCCCGCCCCCACCGGGCGCCCGGTCACCCTGGCGTCGCGGGGGATGGTCGCCACACCCCACTACCTGGCATCCCAGGCCGGCCTGTCAGCACTGGAGCGGGGCGGCAATGCCGTCGACGCGGCCATAGCCGCCAACGCGACCCTCGCCGTGGTCTACCCACACATGGCCGGCCTTGGCGGCGATGCCTTTATGATCCTCTGGCACCCGGGGCGCGCGCGGCCCATCTGCCTCAATGGCTCTGGCCACTCTGCCAACCGGGCATCCATCCAGTTCTACCTGGATAGGGGTCACGAATCGATCCCCGCCCACGGGCCGCTCGCAGCCAACACGGTCCCGGGGGTCGTCGCAGCCTGGAGCGAGGCCCACACCCGTTGGGGTCGGCTTGCCTGGGAGGAGCTCTTTGCACCGGCCATCAGCTATGCCGAGGGTGGCTTCCCCGTCTCGGCCAACCTGGCGATGTGGCTGGAACGTGCCCGACCCATCCTGGAGCGCTATCCGTCGAGCCGCCAGGTCTTTATGCGCGACGGGGAGCCGCTCCACGAAGGACAGTTGCTGGTGCAGGGGGACCTGGCACGGACGCTGCGCACCATCGCCGAGGATGGACCCAAGGCCCTCTATATGGGCGATATTGGGCTGGAGATCGTCCGCTTTCTCGAGGAGCATGGCGGAAGCCTGTCCATCGAGGACCTGAAGGAGCACCACTCCGACTGGGTCGATCCCCTCAAGGTGGAGTACCGGGGGCGCACCGTCTTCGGCTTCCCTCCCAACAGCCAGGGCCTCGCGGCGCTGTTCCTGCTCAATCTGCTGGATGGCTTTGACATCGCCAGCGCCGGGGATGGGAGTGCCCAGTACTTCCACCTCCTCGTGGAGGCAACCAAGGTCACCCTGGCTGACTTGCGCGGCCGCATCGCCGACCCAAGCTACGTAGCGCTGCCGGTCGAGGAGCTCCTCTCTCCCGGGTACGCGGCGCGGCGGCGGTCCCTGATCCTGCCCCATCTTGCCCGGCCCTTGGGGGAGTATGCCCCGGGGGCGCTGCTTGGCGAAGAGTTCTGCCCTGTGGCCCCGGTCGCCCCCTCCGCAACAGCCTATATCGCCACTGCCGACGCCGACGGTTACGCCGTGTCGCTGGTCCAGAGTCTCCACTCCGAGTTCGGATCGGGCGTGATCGCAGGGCGCACCGGGATACTCCTCCACAACGCCGGCGCCGCCTTCACCCTCGAACCGCGGGACCCCAACCGCCTCGAGCCACATAAACGGCCCAGCGAGCCGCTGCTGCCCGGGCTCGTCTTCCACGAGGGCAGGCCCTGGCTCATCTTTGGCACCTCGGGGGGCGAGGCGCAGCTCCAGACCTTTGCCACGCTCATCACCCGTATGATCGACCTGGGATACAACATCCAGCAGGCCATCGAGGCGCCCCGCTGGCTGTATACCCCCGGTCAGGCCGGGGAGCCCGATCTCCTCAGCCTTGAGGGGCGCGTCCCCGACTCGGTCCTCCGCCAGCTCCGAGAGATGGGGCACGACGTGAGGGTCACCGGGGACTGGACCGACGCCATGGGGCAGGCGCAGGGCATCGTGGTCGATGCGCAGCGCGGCGTGTTCCACGGCGGCGCAGACCCACGCGGAGATGGCCAGGCCCTCGGCTGGTAACCTCCAGCCGTACCCCCACGCTGCACGCCAACGCCACCGTCATCAGTCGTGTCCCCGGGGTGTGGCACCTCCGCGGGACGGCCGCGTCCAGCGTACGGCCTCGTCCGTTCCGGATTCCCCGCCCCCGCCGCGCGCTATCCATTACCTACAAGTGGCCTGGGGGGAGCGTACGCGCCCGTGGCCTGCGCAGCATGATGCCGAGGGAGCCACCCCCACCCCTGACCCCTCCCCCTGGCGGACGCGACGCGGCCGCCAGGGGGGGGGGAAAACTCTTTCTGGGC
>DYEI01000297.1 GCA_020725765.1 Anaerolinea sp.
GCGGGGTTAGGGGCTTGACCCCGCTTTGCCCGCTGGGCAAAGCGGGGCATGCCCCAGGGGCGGGCGCCCCTCGATGGGCCATGCCCTCGCCCGGCGACCGAAGAAGGCTGTCCGCCCTTGAACTCGTAAAGGGAGGGGCTTCCCGACGCGGCGTGGCCGCCGGGCGTCTCCGCCATCTCCCCGCGGCAGGACATACTTCACCAGGAGCCCAGCGCCAATGGAACCTCAGGCGCCTGACATTCGTCTTATCCTAAGGCCAGCTCTGCTGGCCGCGCCTGTGCGCGCCTGGGGCAGAGCCCCTCAGTCCCTTCTGGTTCGGCATCAAGGAGTGCGACGCAGATGGACTCACTCAAGCGAAGGCTCCGCCTGATCGCTCCCCTGCTCATTGCCACCCTGCTCGGCTGCCAGCGCGACACCAGCGGTGTGCCTCAGGAGACCTTCTCATCCACAGCCACCGTGACTCGTGGCCCGGTGGCGGACGTGGTGCAGGTCTACGGCCAGGTCGTTGCGCCCACCTCGCAGATGGTCACCATTGGCAGCCGTGGCGGGCGCGTGGTCGAGGTGCTGGTGCAGCCCGGGCAAGTCGTTCAGAATGGCCAGCCGCTCCTGCGCCTGGAGACGGCCGACCTCGAGCGCGAGCTGCGCGAGGCCGAGGCGGATCTCGCAGTAGCCGAGGCGATGCTGGCCGAGGCGCAGCGGACGGCCGGAGAAGCCGACCTAGCCAGGGCCGAGGCCGACCTCGCGGCTGCCGAGGCCGAGCTTGCCGCCGCCGAGCTCGAGCTCAGGCTGGCAGAGCAGGCGGGCCTTGCGCCCCTCCAGCAGGCGGTTGCCGACGACGAGTATGCCCTGCGCGTGGCGCAGGACCAGCTCCGCCTCACCGAGCTGGACGGGAGCGAGGCGACCATCGGCCAGCTCGAGTACAACGTCGCCTTCTACCAGCGCTACCTCCGGGACCTGAAGCCCGGGGAGGACCCCACCTATGCCCGGAACGAGCTGGCAGAGGCCGAGCGAGCGCTGGCTACCGCGCGGGCGGCCCGCGAGGAACGCCTGCGCCAGGCACAGGACGCCGTGACGCGCGCCCAGGAAAAGCTGGCCAGGAGCCAGGCCGCCCTCACCCGGGCCAGAGCCGGGCAGGAGGATCCGGCGGCCAAGGCCCGCCTTGCCTGTGAGCAGGCGCGGAGCAAGGTCGAGCAGGCGAAGCGAACCGTCGAGGACCTCAAGGCAGGCGCCGATAGCGCGTCCGTCAAGGCGGCAAGGACCACCTACGAGGCTGCCGCCGCCCGCGTCGAGGGGGCCAAGGCCGCCATCGCCGAGGCGACCCTGATCGCACCCTTTGCCGCAACCGTGTACGGCCTGATGGTCGGCATGAATGACGAGGTGCAGCCCGGGATGCCGGCCGTATACCTCGCCGACCTGACCGACCTCAGGGTCCAGGCCATGGCCACCGAGCTGGACATCGCCCGCCTCTCCGTCGGGCAGGAGGTGCGCCTGACCTTCGACGCCTTCCCCGGCAAGCTTGTGACCGGTCGCGTGCTCCTGCTTCCGGCGAAGGGCCAGGCCGAAGCCGGCATGGCCTATTACCAGATCGAGACCTCCGTCGAGCCCGGCGACCTGCACCTGCTGCCCGGTATGACCGCCAACGTCCGCGTGGTCGTTGGCCAGAAGGAGGATGTGCTGCTCGTGCCGGTGGCCGCCGTGCAGTACCGCTCGCTCGAAGAGACCTTTGTCACGGTGCAGACGGCGGACGGCAAGACCCATCAGCAGAGGGTGCGAATCGGCCTGAACGACGGCATCATGGCCGAGGTGCTCGAAGGGCTGAGTGAAGGGCAGACGGTGCTCGTGCCCCTTGTGCCGCCTACCGAGCCCCGCCGCATGGGCCCCTACATGGGCCCAATGTACTGAGGCCGGGCGCTTCGCGACACCAGGACCGTCCGCCGCCTGAGGCGGCGTCAGAGGGATGGGCAACACCATGGCCAAGAGAAAGAAGCGCATGCAGTGGATCACTCCCCGTCGCCTGGCCGGCGTGGGCTGCGTCGCCGCCCTTGCGCTGGCAGCGCTTTTCGTCGTTGTGCTGTACCGGCAGGTGCGCAGCCTGTTCAGCCCGACGCCCATCGGTCCGGACCAGGGCATGCCGACACAGGACGTTGCCGTCGAGCGGGGCAGCATCTCCGATGGCCTCAGCCTGTATGGCATGGTCGTGCCAGCGCGGCGCGCGAGCCTCGGCTTCCGCGTGGCCCGGGGGCGCGTGGTCTCCATGAACGTGCAGCCCGGCCAGCCGGTGAGGGCCGGCGATCTGCTCGTGCGGCTCGACCGGGACGCGCTCGAGCGTGACGTCGCCCAGGCCCGGGCCGAGCTGCTGACCGCGCGCAAAAAGCTGGACTCGGCCGGTACCGTCGGCCGTGAGCAGCAGCGGCTGCAGCTCCAGATCGAGCTGACCAACGCCAGGGCCGCGCTCGACGAGGCCCGCCGCGCGCTCGCCGCCTACGACGCGGGCAGTGGGACGCCCCAGGAGGAACGCAAGCGCGCTGTTACCGAGCTCGACAGCGCCCGGGCGGCCCTCGCTACCCTGCAGGGCGACGCCGAGCGGCGCCGGATTCTCGACGAGATGCAGCTCGCCTACAACCAGGTTTCCGCCAAGCATCACGAGATGGCCACCCTGCCAAACCCCAGCGAGCAGGACCGGGACACGGAGTGGCTGCTGCGCATCGACAAGATACGCAAGGGGCAGGCCCTCGAGAGCGCCCGCCTCTCTTACGAGATGGAGCTGAGGGAGGCGGAGCACCGCGTCGCGCTCGCGGAACGGAAAGTGCAGACGCTGGACCGGGAGATCGCCGCCGGAAGCGCGGCCGTTGAGCGGGCAAAGCGCCTCGCCGCCATCCAGCAGGCGGAGGCGGCCGTCCGGCAACTGGAGGCGCGGCTGGCATCCCTCGATGAGCAGACCCTGGCTGTCGCTGAGGCCGAGGCCCGGGCCCAAGTCGTCAAGCTCGAGGGCAAGGTCGCCGACGCCGAGGCGGCCCTCGCCGAGGCCGAGCTCGTCGCGCCCTATGATGGCGTCGTGGAGGAGGTCACCCAGTTGATCGACGGCCGGGTCACCAGCTCGGCCCCGGTAGTGACGATCGCCGACCTCACCTCGCTCAGCATCGTTGCCCAGATACCCGATGCCGATATCTCCAGAGTCAAGGCTGGTCAGGAGGTGAGGATCTTCTTCGAGGCCTTCCGCGGCCAGCCGCCGGTGACCGGCCGCCTTGGCGAGATACCAGCCTACGGTCGGAACGAGGGCGGCGTAACCTTCTATGAGGTGCCGGTCACCTTTGAGGCACAGGGCCTCCCGCTTCAACAGGGGATGACGGCCAACCTCTTCATTCCGCTCGATACCAGGGAGGACGTCCTTCTCGTGCCCCTGACGGCCATACAGAGCTACTACCCGGCAGAGAGCTTTGTGTGGCTGGTGCGAGGCGGCAAGGTGGTGCAGCAGAAGGTTGAGATAGGCCTCAGCGATGGGATTATGGCCGAGGTGCTCTCGGGCCTCCGCGAGGGCGATATGGTGCGGGTGCCCTTAATGCAGCCCGGGGGCTTTGGGTACGGGGGCAAAGGCTGATGGCACACCTCATCAACCTCTGGTTCGCTCTGCTCGGGCTCGGGTCTAACAAGCTCCGCTCGGCGCTGACGACCCTTGGCATCATCATCGGCGTCGGGGCGGTGATCATCATCGTCTCCCTCGGCAACGGCCTCCGCCGCTCGGCCGAGAAGCAGATGGAGGCCTTTTCGAGCGGTACAGTCGAGGTGCGCCCCATGGGCGGCTACATGATGCCCATGCCGATGCCAGCGCCGACGGCGGCTCCCGTCGCCGTCGAGGCGGTGAAGCGAGGGGTTGTCCTCGGTGGCCCCATCATGCCCATGTACGCGCAGAGCCTTGGCCTGCGCGATGTCGAGGCCCTGCGGCGGCTGGCGACCAGCGTCACGGCCGTCGATGCCCAGTTCGAGACCGGCGCGCGTGTGGTGTGGCGCGGGCGGTACCTGCCCATGGGCCAGGTCGTCGGCGTGACGCCCGAGTTCCTCCGCGTCTACCGACGGGAGATGAAAGTCGGGCGCTTTTTCACCGAGGCCGACGACGAGGCCGCCGCTCCGGTCGTCGTGCTGGACGAGGGCCTCGTGGACATGTTCTTCGGTGAGGATGTGAACCCGGTCGGCGAGACGCTGTACATGACCGTTCAGAGCGTGCCACAGGCCTTTACCATCATCGGCGTGATGGGGCAGAAGGAGGGGGCCATGGGCTTTGGGCCTCGCTCCCTCCTCGTGCCCCTGCGGACCGCCCAGCTGCGGCTCAGCCAGGGGTCGCGGGGCACCATCAACATGATCGCCGCGCGGGTCGATGCCAGGGCATCGGCCGAGCGGCGCTACGCCGTGGCCCAGATCAACACCATCCTTCGCGCCCGGCGCGGCCTCACGCCGGGCATGCCCGAGGACTTTAACGTGCACGACACCCTCGAGTACAGCGAGGAGATGACCCGCGTCACGCGCACCATCACCATGGTGCTCTCCCTCATCGCTGGCATCTCTCTGATCGTCGGCAGCATCGGTCTGATGAACATCATGCTGGTCAGCGTGAGCGAGCGCACCTGGGAGATCGGACTGCGTCGTGCTGTCGGCGCGCAGCAGATCGATATCCTCCTCCAGTTCCTGGCCGAGGCCGTGCTGCTGGCGCTGGTCGGCGGTGCCATCGGCCTGGCGCTCGGCGCGGTTGGCTCCTACGTGGTGAGCCTGCTGGTCCAGTCCCTCAAGGGCCTGGTGTGGCTCTCGCTGGATGTCGTCCTCATCGCGGTCGGGGTCTCTTCAGCGGTCGGGGTGGCGGCGGGTCTCTACCCCGCCTGGCGGGCCGCCCTCCTGCCCCCGACCCAGGCGCTGCGCCACGGCTGATGCCGGAGGAGGCAGGGCAGGATGGACGCACTCGCACCGCAGGCAGGGAGGAGAGGGACCATGTCGGAGATCAGGGCCGGCGAGCCGCTTATCGAGCTGGAGAACGTCAGCCGCATCTATCAGATGGGGCGGGTGCAGGTGCCCGCGCTGCGCAACGTCACGCTCACCGTGCGGCGCGGGGAGTTCGTGGCCATCGTCGGACCCTCGGGGTCAGGCAAGACGACGCTCCTCAACGTCATCGGCTGCCTCGACCTGCCGACCGAGGGCTCCTACCGGCTGCTCGGCCGCGATGTGACTACGCTGAGCGATGCGCAGCTCTCGCGCCTGCGCGGGCAGGGGATCGGCTTTGTCTTCCAGGACTATTCGCTGCTGCGCCGCTTCTCGGCCCTTCGCAACGTCGAGCTGCCCCGCTACTACGTTAAGGGAACCGGCGACCGCCGCCGGGCGCTGGCCCTCCTGGAGCAGGTCGGCCTGGGCGACCGGGCCCGGCACCGCCCCACGGAGCTCTCGGGCGGTGAGCAGCAGCGGGTCGCGCTGGCGCGCGCCCTGATGAACGACCCCTTCCTCATCCTGGCCGACGAGCCGACGGGCAACCTCGACAGTGCCTCCGGCGCCGAGCTCCTCGCCCTCCTGCGCCGGCTCAACGTTGAGGAGGGCCGGACCATACTGATCGTCAGCCACGATCCCGCGGTCAGTGCGCAAGCGCGGCGCGTTATCCGCATGCGGGACGGCCAGATCGTCGGGGACGAGCGCCAGGCTCCGCCGGGCGCCGAAAGCCCGGTGGCGTGAGACCGCCCCTCGCGCCACTGCCGCTTACCTGGGAAGCAGCCCCCTGCCGATCGGGAGCTCCGCCTCCAGGCGGATGCGTTGCATAGGCCAGGGGCCGGGTTCCGTTCACCCTAAGGTCTGTTCCCCCTCCGTGGAGTCTGGCCTTTTGTGGTCCTCGCCCCTAACTATTGCCACCATCGCCCGTGAGCAGTCGTGTAGCGCGGCTCGTGCTGTAATGCCCCCCCCCCCGACCCCTTCCCCCCGGCGGGCACGGCGTGCCCGCCTGGGGGAGGGGGTCGGGGGCGGGGGCATTACAGCACGAGCCGCGCTACACGACTGCTCACGGGCGA
>DYEI01000298.1 GCA_020725765.1 Anaerolinea sp.
CCCCTGAGGGTGTAGCCCACCTGGTGGGCAGGCTCCTCTGCGCTGCTGGCAGGGCCCCCACCCCCGGCGCCCCCTCCCCCGGGGTGGGGGCCCTGCCGGCAGCGCGGCAGAGCCTGCCCGCAAACTGAACTACACCCGTCTTCCCGCGCGGGGACAGCGGAAAGGGTCTGCGCACCCCCGCGAGGCTCGTGGCCCGGTTCGTGCTGTTTTTAGGATTCACAGATCATCGCCCCCACGGAACGGGCGAGGACCCAACAGGTGCAGAACGATGCTGATCTGCTTCAGCGGAGCTTCATCGCAGCCGTACAGCCTCGAGCAGGATATCGCTGCCGCGGCCAGGGCGGGCTTCCCGGCCCTGGAGATCTGGGGTCCCAAGCTCGGGCCCTACCTCCAGCGCCACAGCGTGCAGGACCTCGCGGCGCAGCTCCGTGCGCATCACCTCCGGCCGGCAGCCATCGACTCTATCTCCATCGACCTCAACCGGGAGGAGCCGCTCGCCGGTGCCATGGCGGACCTGAGGCGCTACGGCGAGGTCGCCGAGGGGATTGGCTGCGACCTTGTACTTCTGATCGTGGTCGGCCGGCGGCCCGAGCTCAGCACCGACCAGGCCCTGAACTACCTTGCCAAGCTGATGCTGCCCCTCTGCGATGCCGCGAGCCGCTATGGGCTGCGCCTGGCGCTGGAGCCCTTGGGGCGCGATCCCCTGATCCCTGGGCCGCGCGAGGCGCTGGAGATCATCCGCATCAGCCGGCGCGGCAACCTCGGCATCGCCCTGGACCTGTTCCACTTTTTCAAGTCGGGCCTGCCACTCGAGGAGGGACGCCTCATCCCGCCGCAGCGCCTCTACATCGTCCACGTCGCCGACGCCCCGCCGAGGGACCCGGCGGTCCTCAAGGACACGGACCGCCTCTGGCCGGGCGAGGGGGTGATCCCCCTCGACGACTATCTCGAGCTGCTGCGCGACCTGCGCTTTGATGGGCCGATCTCGGTCGAGGTCCCCAACAAGACCTACGCCCTGATGGACCCGGACACCCTGGCTCGCGAGGCCTTTGAGAGCCTGGAAGAGTTCTTGACTCTGAGGGTGTAGGGGCCGTCGCCTCGGGCGGCAACGCGCCACCGCCCGCTTTTGGCGCCCTCCCGAAAAAAGGGTATCATCTCCGGCACGTGCGCGGCCCCGGCGCTGGGTGCCCCCGCTATCGCGCCGGCTGCACCGGAGCGACGCCGCCCGGCGACCCGGCCAAGAGTGCGACTGAGGAGCTGACCGGTGCCAACTCCCGACTCCGGCAATGCGCCGCCCCGCTGGCGCGTGGCCGTTGCTTTCGCCTGTATCTATCTGATCTGGGGTTCGACTTATCTGGCGATCCGCTTCGCTATCGAGACCCTCCCGCCGTTTCTCATGGCGGGTCTGCGCTTCATCATCGCTGGAAGCATCCTGTACCTTCTGGCAAGGCTGCGGGGGGCGCCCCCGCCGCAGCGTCGCAACTGGCAGGGTGCCCTGGTGGTCGGAGGGCTGCTCCTGCTGTGCGGAAACGGCGGCGTGGTGTGGGCGGAGCGCCGGGTGGCCTCGGGCCTGGCGGCCCTCCTCGTCGGCGGTGTGCCGCTCTACATCGCTTTGCTGGAGTGGCTGACGCCGCGCGGGATGCGACCGGGCCGTCGGGTGACCTTTGGGCTCGTCCTCGGCTTTGTCGGCATTACCTTGCTGGTCGCCCCAGGGAGCCTCGGCGGCAGCCATGTGGACCCCATCGGCGCGCTGGCCCTCATCGTCGGCTCGTTCATGTGGGCGCTGGGCTCGCTCTACTCGCGACGCGCGCCGCTGCCGGACTCGCCCCTCCTGGGCACGGCGATGGAGATGCTTTCGGGCGGTGCGCTGCTGCTCGCAGCTTCGGCGATCACGGGAGAGCCGAGGCAGCTCGATGTGGGTGCCGTATCCCTTCGCTCTCTGGCCGCCTTTGGCTATCTGGTACTCTTTGGCTCACTGATCGGCTTTACGGCCTACATCTGGCTCCTGCGCGTCGTGCCAGCGACCCGCGTGGCGACCTATGCCTATGTGAATCCCGTTGTCGCCATCCTGCTCGGCTGGGTCGTGGCCGGTGAGCCACTTGCCGCACGGACGATCCTGGCGGCGGCCGTCATCATCTCGGCGGTCGTTCTGGTCACCACGAGCAGGGTACCCCGGAAGCCAGAGCCAGCTGCCCTGGCACCAACCCCGGCGAGAGATCAGGCGCGCCGCGAAGAGGGTGCCCCTCAGAGAGCCTGCTGACGCGCCAGGGCCGTGGGGCTCTGGCGCCAGGCCCGGCTCCGGTCACGCGTGACAGACCGCCAGCCACGTTCGCAGGAGGAGCCTGCCATGCACGTCGCCAATCCACTCTCGCTTGACGGTCAGGCCAGCCCCGAGGGGCGCCGGGTGATCGGCTTGCTCGTTGCCGCGGGCTTTTTCCTTTTCTTTGGGTTCAACTCCTGGAGCGCGCTCTTCAACAACTTTGCCGTCGAAGTACTGTCGCTGGATGCGCTGCAGGTGGGATGGATCCAGTCCCTGCGCGAGATCCCGGGCCTTCTGGGCTTTGTGCTGGCCTGGATCGTCATGGTGATGCCAGAGATGCGGCTGGCGGGGCTGTGCGTCGTCCTGATGGGGGCCGGGCTCCTCCTGACCGCCGGTTCGCGCGGGTTTGGCGAGCTGCTTCTGGGCACGATGGTGATGAGCATTGGCTTTCACTTTTTCGACTCGACCAACGCTTCCCTGGTCCTCACCTATGCCAGCAAGGAGAGTGCCCCACGCGTCCTGGGTGTGCTGGGCGCCATTGGCGCTGCGACCGCGGTTGCAGGCACCCTGGCCATCGTGACGCTCGCCCGCCCCCTCGGCTACCGGACGCTCATCTATTTGCTGGGTGCCCTGACTCTTGTCGGTGGGACGATCGTCCTCGTCCTGGGTCGGCAGGGAGCCACGGAGAAGCTTGAGCGGCGCATCATCTTCCGTCGCCGGTACTGGCTGTACTACTTTCTGACCTTCTTGTTTGGCAGCCGGCGGCACATCTTTACGACCTTTGCCACCTTTCTGCTGGTAAAGGTCCACCGGATGCCCGTGCAGCAGATGGCGGTCCTCTTCCTGGTGAACAGCATCGCGACGACCCTCTGCTACGGCCAGATCGGGCGGCTCACTGCACGCCTGGGCGAGCGGGCGGTCCTGAGCGCCAACTTTGCGCTGCTTGTGGCGATCTTTGTGGGCTATGCCTGCATCACGTGGCTGCCCCTGTTGCTCGCGCTCTTTGTGGCGGACAACGTCCTCTTTGGCACCTATCTGGCGCTCAACACGTACTTTCAAAAGATCGCCATGAGCACCGAGGAGATCACGGCCAATATCTCCGTCGGGCAGACGATCAACCACCTCTCTGCCGTGTTTGTGCCGGTGCTTGGCGGGAGGCTATGGGAGTTGTACGGCTACCAGGCTACGTTTCTGGCGGGTGCAATCATTGCGCTGCTCGGCTTGCTGCTGACGCCCTGGCTCCGCGCCGCCCGGCCGCAGCCGGTACCGGAGAGCTGAGTTCCGCCGCCCCGCCTCGCATGCCGAGGTCCTCACACCCGTGAAGCCGGGCGACACGGCCGGGCCCGTGTCTTTCCCCTGGAGTTTGGTCTTTTCAGGTCCTGGTCGCTCACCGCTTGCTCCAGCGGTCCTGAAGGGTGATATGGCGCCACACGTGCGGTTGCTGCCCCCACCCCCGACCCCTCCCCCCGGC
>DYEI01000299.1 GCA_020725765.1 Anaerolinea sp.
CCCCTCCCCCTTGCCCCCTCCCCGTGACGGACGCCGCGGCGCCCGTCACGGGGAGGGGGAAGACATTATAGGGTGTTTTGGGCTCCGCTGGCGCGCCGCGGCGCGCCAGGGGAGCCCGAGACACCCTGTAATGTCCATCCCGGCGAGCTCTGGACGGTACCGCGGGGGATGCAGGCGGCTCACCGTTGCCGGGCAGTGGCCTCCAGCTCGGTGACGTAGGGGCCGTTCTCCCCGAGCGCGCTATGGATCACTGGCATCCACTGGCTGATGGGGATCGACTGTGGGCATTTCGCCTCGCACTCGCCGCACTGGATGCACATCGCCGCACGGACGTCGTGGTCATAGATGCCCTGCACTCTGAACGCGTACTCGAACCAGCCATACTGCCCGCGCGCGGCCTCGGGCGTGCCGTACATGAGCCCCTCGTTATAGACCGCGAGGTTGGTCGGAATGTCGACGCCCTGCGCGCAGGGCATGCAGTAGCGGCATCCAGTGCAGGGGATCGCGATCAGCTCCCGGTATCGGGCGCGCACCTGATCGTAGAGCTTGAGCTCCTCCGCGGAGAGCACGCCGATGCCGGAGGCATCCGCGAGCGCCAGGTTCTCCTCAAGCTGCGCCATCGTGCTCATGCCGCTCAGCACAACAGAGACCTCGGGCTGGTTCCACAGCCAGTGCAGCGCCCATGCGACGGGGGAGCGCCGGGTTGGGGCGCTATCCCAGACGGCCTGGACAGGGGGTGGTGGCGTCACCAGCTTGCCACCGAGGAGCGGCTCCATGATCACGACGGCAAGCCCCTTCGATGCTGCGTACTGCAGGCCACGGGTCCCGGCCTGGTTGTCCACATCGATCAGGTTGTACTGTATCTGGCACAGCGTCCAGTCGTACTCGTCGACGATCTGCCGAAAGGTCTCATAGTCGTCGTGGAAAGAGAACCCGAGGTGACGGAAGCGCCCCTCAGCCATGGTCTTCTCCGCCCACTCGCGCACCCCCAGGTCCCGCAGCCTGGCCCACCAGTCCTTGTTCAGAGAGTGGAGCAGATAAAAGTCTACATAATCGACCTGCAGTCGCCTGAGCTGCTCGTTGAGGAATCTGTCGAAATCCGCCGCCGTCTGGATCTCCCAACTCGGCAATTTCGTCGCCAGCATCACGCGATCGCGGTATCCGCCTTTGAGCGCGCGCCCTAGGAACGCTTCGCTCTGTCCCTCATGGTAGGGGTAGGCGGTGTCGAGGTAGTTGACGCCGCGATCGATGGCATAGTGGATCATCCGCGTCGCCTCGGCCTCATCGATCTTGCCGTCGGCCGTCGGCAGCCGCATCGCCCCAAAGCCGAGGGCGGAGACCTGCAAGTCCAGCCTGCCAAAACGCCTGTATTGCATCTTGTCCTCCGGTTCCGTCTGATGGTGCCAGAGGCTCCGGCCCCGAGCAGGCGCCGGACCTCCGCGCGGCCGCCCGCGCTCTGCCCTTCACGCAGCTGCTGGCGCCTTCCGCCGGTTGTTCTCGCGTGTGCCCGACAGCCGGAGCAGGAGGCGGGTGCCCTGCCTCTCTGCCCCCATTATATGGCAGCGCAGGCCGGGGGTCACCGTCCGAAAGGAGGGAAAAAGGAGGGGCGCTCAGGAGAGGAGGCCCGAGGCCCTCGCCCTTGCGACCGCCTGCGTGCGCCGCCTGACGCCAAGCTTGTCGTAGATGTTGCGGAGGTACCACTTGACGGTGCTCGGCGCGAGGATCATCTCGTCGGCGATCTCCTGATTCGAACGGCCGTTGGCGATGTGGCGCAGTACCTCGATCTCGCGCGGGCTCAGCGCTTCGACCTCCGGCTCACTGGCGGGAGGGGCGGGCGAGGTCACGGTGATCGCGGCCGTCGACGGCGGGGCCATCAGCGCTGCCAGAAGCCTCTCGACATAGCCGGAGGAGCCATGTCGGAACGCGGCCTGCCGGAGGAGCTCGGCAATCGTCGGGACGGGGCAATCCGCAAAGGTCCGCACAAGGCCCATGGGCTCGGCGGCGGAGACAGCCTCGGACATGTACCGGATCGCCTCCTCGCGGCGGTCGACCGCCCAGTGGGCGACGGCCAGGACCATCAGGTCAGCTACCCGGCGGAGCGCAAGCCCGGCTGCGGCGTCGGCCTCGGCCTGCGGACGGAGGACCTCGATGATCCGCGCTGCCTCCGGGCGAGGCTCCTGGTTGCGAGCGAGGTAGAACCAGGCGAGCGCTATCAACTCATCGGGCGACAGGCTCTCGGCCGTGAGGCTGAGCCCATGCTGCTGCAGCCAGGAGGCCGCGAGTGCGGCCCGCCCTTGCCGCAGCCACAGCTTGAGCCGGGCCAGATCTATCTGCGAGGCGATCGAGGCGATGCGGGTCTGATTGGCGATATCGGAGGCGACCTCCAGGACTGCGAGCGCCTCATCCGGGCGCCCCTCGGCCTGTAGCAGCGCTGCCAGCGGCAATCGCGCGTACATGAGGACCTTCACCTCGCCGCTACGCTGGCCCAGCTCGATCGCCTGACGCAGGTGTGCGGTGGCTTCCGGCAGGTCGTTCCACTCGTATAGCAGCGCGCCAAGCCCCGCATGTGCCCAGCAGGCGAGGGCGGAGAGGGGCCTTGCGTCGCGCGCCCAGCCGAGCCCCTCCTGATAGAGTCGGGCGGCCTCCTGAAACCGTCCGAAGGTCAGGTACATGTCGGCCAGGTAGTAGACCGAGAGCATGGTGGCCCGCAGGTTTCCCGTCTCCAGGCCCAGGCGGATGGCCTCGCGGAAGGCAGGCTCGGCCTGCTGCGGATTGCCCGCGTCCTTGTGGGCGAAGGCGAGGTCCAGGTAGGCATCGCTCCGGAGGAGGGAGGCCTCGGGCGGGAGGAGAGCGAGGGCGCGCTCGGCGTACCGGGCGTTCTGTGCTACATCCCCGTGTATGACGGCGATGCGGGCCCGCACCGTGGCCGCCTCGCCGAGGAGCAGGTCTCTGTCCTCGACCGGCCCCAGTGTGGCCTCGAGATGGTCGAGGTAGCGGAGCGCTGCCTCCGTCTGGCCCGAGTTCGCCAGGACCCAGGCCAACACCAGGCAGAATAGGGGCTCGCTGCGGATCGTCTCCTCCGGCAGGGACTGGAACCACCCGAGGACGGTCGCCGACTCGCCCCGCATCAGGTGCTGGCGGGCCGTGATACGGATGAGGCGGGCAGCCTCAGAGACTTCTCCCGCGGCCAGCAGATGGGGGATGGCCTCGGCTGGGTGGCCCTGGGCCTCGTACCAGGCTGCCGCCCGCCTGTGCAGAGCGGGCAGGGTGGAGCCTGCTTCATTGCGCAGTTGTTCCTGCAGGAAATCCGCGAATAGCGGGTGGTAGCGATACTCGCCGCGCCTGAGCGGGGTGAGGAACAGGTTCTGGCGATACAGCCGCTCCAGCAGCTCTCCGCTATCACCGCGCCCGGTCACTGCCGCGCACAAGGGTGCGCTGAGCGTCTCGAGGATTGCCGTCTGCAACAGGAAGGTCCGCACTGGCTGCGGCTGTTGCTGCAGCACCTCTTCGGCCAGATAGTCTCTGAGGTACCTGCCGTCCTCCCTCAGGTCCTGGAGCGAGTATGCGCCATGCTGCAGGCGTTGCTGCTGCAGTGTGAGCGCTGCGAGCTGCAGGCCGGCAGCCCACCCCTCTGTCCACTGCTGCAGCTCGGCAGTCTCTTCCCGGGAGACTCCCAGGGGCGCCATCAGCCGGAGGAGGGCCTCCGCTTCCGCAGTCGAGAAGCGCAGGTCTGCGGCACGCAACTCAAAAAGCTGTCCGCGGGCACGCCAGCGGGCAAGAGGCAGTGGCGGGTCCGACCGGCTGGAGAGGATGACGTGCATCCTCTCAGGCAAATAGTCCACCAGCTGTGCGAGAGCGCGGTGGATGGCCTCGGCTTCGATGCAGTGATAGTCGTCCAGCACCAGTGCAAAGGGGTCAGACATACGGCTGGCCAGATTGGCCAGGGCGGCGACCAGGTACTCGGGCTGCTCTGGGCGCGGCTTGCTGATGAGGGGCATGAGGTGACTGGCGATCTCTGGCTCGAGCTTTTCGAGGGCCATCGCCACGTAGGACCAGAAGCGGATGGGGTCGTTGTCTGTGGCGTCGAGCGACACCCAGGCGACCGGCCAGGCACTGTGATGCGTCCACTGGCTGAGGAGGGTCGTCTTGCCGTATCCTGCCGGTGCCGAAACGAGGAGGAGCCGGTACTCGACGAATCGTTCAAGGCGCTGAATCAGCGCGGGGCGCGGGACAAGCCCCGCTCTAACAGGGGGAACCGTCAGCTTGGTGCTGACACTGGGAAAAGGGAGCGATACTGCCATAGCGCCTGCCTGGTGTGTGCGGGTGGCTCGAAACGGGCCAGCGGCTTCGCCCACCTATGGCCGATGGGCAGCGATCTCGTGGAGCAGTATAGCGCGGTCTGGCGTGCCAGGCAAGGGACGGGGGTTCACGCGCTTTGACAAGGCGCCCCAGAGCCTGTATAATGGACGGTTGCTGGTCCGCAGAGGCGGTTCGACGCAGCAGACCGTTGGGAGGTAGCAGACATCGTGTACGCGATTGTTGAGACCGGCGGCAAGCAGTACCGCGTTGCCGAGGGGCAGGTCATAGATGTCGAAAAGCTGTCGGCGCCCGAGGGCGCGACGGTCAGCCTCGACCGCGTGCTGATGGTCGCCGATGGTGGTGATGTGCGAGTCGGTACGCCTGTGGTCGAGGGGGCGCGGGTTGAGGCCACAGTCCTCGACCATGCCAAGGGGCGAAAGATCAGGGTCTTCAAGTACAAGCCCAAGATTCGCTACCGGCGCCGGGCCGGGCATCGTCAGTCCTATACCCGTCTGCGGATCGAGCGTATCCTCGTCTAGCAGGCGCTGGCACGGAACAGGAGCGAGTGAGCAATGGCACACAAGAAGGGTGGCGGCTCCAGCCGCAACGGGCGCGAGAGCGAGTCCAAGCGCCTTGGCGTCAAGCGCTATGACGGGCAGCTCGTGCGGGCCGGGACCATTATCGTCCGGCAGCGTGGCACGCACATCCATCCCGGGCGCAATGTGGGCCTCGGGAAGGACCATACGATCTTTGCCACCATCGATGGCTTTGTCAAGTTCGAGTTCATGCCGCAGACCGATGGCCGCAAGCGGGTCAGCGTATATCCTGAGAGAGCAGGCTAGCCGTGAAGAAAGACATTCATCCAAAGTACTATCCCAATGCGAAGGTGATCTGCGCTTGCGGTGAGACCTGGACGACGGGCTCGACCAAACCCGAGATCCGCACCGATATGTGCTCGGTCTGCCACCCCTTCTTCACCGGGGAGCAGCGCATTGTCGACACTGCCGGGCAGGTCGAGCGCTTTGAGCGCCGGCTCGGGCAGCGGCGCGAGTTCGAGTCCCGCATGGCGGCACGCGAGCGCAAGCGGGCGCGAAGGCGGGTCCAGCAGGTCGTGATCGAGGTTCCCGGCGAGCCCGGCTCCGCCGAAGAGGAGGAGGCTCGCGCCGGGGAGGGACCTGCCGCGGAGACAGGTCCTGCCGCAGAAGCCTAGACGCCCCGGCTGCGACAGAAGAGGACAGAGTGCTGAGCACTCTGTCTTTTTCTGACACGCAGCCACAGAAAGTCCCCGAGGTGCGGCGGTGAGCACAGTGTACTACGGCGGTCAGGCGGTCATCGAAGGCGTGATGATGCGTGGCGCCGAGCATTTCGCGGTTGCCGTCCGCGACCCCAAAGGGCAGATCGTGCTCCACTGCGAGCCCCTCAACAGGCACGTCTACCGGGGTGTGATCTCACGGACGCCGTTCCTGCGCGGTCTGACCATGCTCTGGGATGCGGTCGTCCTTGGCACCCGCACCCTTCTGTACTCGGCGGATGTCGCCCTGAGCGACCAACCCGAGGCAGAGCTCAGCGGCCCCGTCGCCTGGGGGACGATTGGTGTCTCTCTGGCGATCGGCATCGGGCTGTTCTTCCTCCTTCCTGTGCTCATCGTCCGCCTGTTCGACTCTGTGCTCACTTTTCCCTGGCTGAGCAGCCTCAGCGAGGGTGTGGTCCGGCTCGCACTCCTCGTAGGCTACCTGGCGGCAGCCGGCCGCCTTCCGGACATGCAGCGTCTCTTTGCCTACCATGGCGCCGAGCACAAGACGGTAAACGCCTACGAGGCCGGTGCTCCCCTCGAGCCGCAGGAGGTGAGCCGCTTCCCTGTGGCGCACGTGCGCTGCGGCACAGCCTTTCTGCTGCTGGTCATGCTCATCTTTGTGGTCTTTGGCTCGTTCCTGGGCCGGCCGGCGCTCTGGTTGCGGGCGCTCTCGCGGCTGATCCTCATACCCATAGTCGCCGGCCTCGCCTACGAGGTCATGCGCCTCGGTGCCAGGCACCAGCGCCATCCGTTGTTCAGGGTGCTGGTGGCCCCTGGCCTCTGGTTGCAGCGGCTCACGACGCGTGAGCCCGAGGAACCGATGCTGGAAGTGGCGATCGCGGCTCTCAGGAAGGTCCTCGACGCGGAGGAACAGGCCCGCAATGGAGCGGAGGCGAGCGCCGGGCCAGCCGGGTCCCCTGCTGTGCCACCCGGTTCCTAGAGGCCCTCTTCGCTTCGGACTGCTCCCTGCGACAAGCCCTCAGGCAGGGCACAGCTAGGAGGCATGCCCATGTTGAGCAAGGAAGAGATGCTGGCCCGCGCCAGCAAGCCTGCGGACGATGCCATGCGCCTGCACCCCTTCTACCGTGGCAAGGTGCAGACTGCGCCCAAGTGCGTGATCCGCGACCTGAACGACTTTGCCATCTGGTACACCCCCGGCGTCGCCGCGCCATGTCGTGCCATCGCCGCGGACCCCGACCTCTCCTACGAGCATACGAACCGTGCCAACACCGTCGCCATCGTCTCCGACGGTACCCGGGTGCTCGGTCTGGGCAACATCGGCCCTCGGGCTGGCCTGCCCGTCATGGAGGGGAAGGCCCTCCTGTTCAAGTACCTCGGCGGCGTCGATGCGGTGCCACTCTGCCTGGACACCCGCGATGCTGACGAGATCATCCGGGCGGTGAGGCTCATCCAACCCTCTTTTGGGGGGATCAATCTCGAGGACATCGAGCAGCCCAAGTGCTTCACCGTCCTCGACACGCTGCGGGCCGACCCCTCGGTGGAGATCCCGGTCTGGCATGATGATCAGCAGGGGACGGCCACGGTCCTCCTCGCCGGGCTGATCAACGCCCTCAAGATCGTTGGCAAGCGGATGGACAATATCCGCATTGCGCTGATTGGCATGGGCGCGGCGAACGTGGCGACGGTCAGGCTGCTGAAGGCAAGCGGCGTCAACATGGAGCAGTTGATCGCCGTCGACAGCAGAGGCATCCTGAACCGGAAGCGGAAGGACGTCTACGAGGCGCGCGATCAGTTCCCCGACAAGTGGATGCTGTGCGAGCAGTCGAACCGCGAGCAGCGGGAGGGAGACGCGGGTGAGGCGATGCGCGGAGCCGATGTGGTGATCGCCTTCTCCAGGCCCGGCCCGGATACGATCAAGCGCGAGTGGGTGGCGCGGATGGCCAAGGATGCGATCGTCTTCCCGTGCGCCAACCCGGTGCCGGAGATCTGGCCGTGGGATGCCAAGGAGGCGGGGGCGCGCATCGTGGGGACCGGCCGCTCGGATCTGCCGAACCAGCTCAACAACTCGCTGGGCTTCCCCGGCATTTTCCGCGGCGCGTTGGACGTGCGGGCCCGCACCATCACCGACGAGATGTGCCTCGCCGCAGCGGAAGAGCTCGCGAGGTGTGCCGAGGACCGGGGCATCGACGAGGACAATATCGCGCCGACAATGGAGGAGTGGGAGGTCTTCCCGCGCGAGGCGGTTGCAGTCGGCATGAAGGCCCAGGAGCAGGGTGTGGCGCGGCTCTCGCTTTCGCGTGAGGAGCTGTACGCCAAGGCCGAGGCGACCATCCGCCACAGCCGGGAGATGGCCGAGCTCTTGATGCGGGAAGGTGTGATCGCGCCGGCGCCGCCGGAGGCCTGAGCGCAGTCAGAGGTGCAGCCACGGGGGGGCAGACGATGCCAGCGGAAGCTCCGGTGACCGTCTTCGCAGGGCCCCTGCGGGACTTTTGCAGGGAAGTGTTCGTGCACCTTGGGGTGCCCGAGGAGGATGCCGCGATCACGGCGGACGTGCTGGTCGCGGCGGACTTGAGGGGGATCGACTCGCACGGTGTAGCGCGGCTAAAGCGCTACGTCGACGGCATACGGGATGGGGTGATGCGGACCCGGCCGAACACGCGCGTAGTGGTTGAGACCCCAGCGACCATTACCCTGGACGCGGATGGCGGGCTTGGCCAGCCGGTGAGCGCTCGGGCGATGCGCAAGGCGATGGAGAAGGCGCGTACCGTGGGCGCAGGCTTTGCCTCCGTTCGTAACTCGAACCACTATGGCATTGCCGGCTACTATGCCATGATGGCGCTCGAAGAGGACATGATCGGCGTCTCGACGACCAACTCGGACGCGCTCGTGGTGCCCACCTTCAGCCGGAACGCCCTCTTGGGCACGAACCCGATCGCTGTGGCCGTGCCTGCCGGCCGGAGCCCCGCCTTTGTCCTCGACATGGCGACCTCTACGGTACCCCGGGGCAAGCTCGAGGTGTATGATCGGCTGGGCAAGCCTATGCCTCACGGGTGGGCAACCGACGAGACCGGGGCGAGCACGACCGACGCCACGCGGGTGTTGAAGAACCTGACCATGCGGGCTAACGGGGGACTCCTGCCACTCGGCGGCGAGGGTGAGCTCTTGAGCGGACACAAGGGCTACGGGCTCGCCCTGCTGGTCGACATCCTCTCCGGCGTGCTGTCGGGGTCGGCATACGCGAACCTCACGTACCCGAAGGGGCCGGACGGCGCCCCCTTGCCGGCGAATATCGGGCACTTCTTCGGGGCTTTCCGCATCGATGCTTTTCGGCCTCCGGACGAGTTCCGGCGGGACATGGACGATCTCCTCGACCGGCTGCGCAACGCGGACAAGGCGGCGGGAGCGACGCGCATCTACATCCATGGCGAGAAAGAGTTCGAGACGGCCGCGCGCCGGGAGGTGGAGGGCATTCCTCTGCATCCCAGGGTTGCTGCGTCGCTGAGAGAGATCGGCGGTTCGTGCGGCGTGCAGCCGCCGTTCTGACGCTGCGTGGGGTGTTGGCGCACGCGCCAACACCCCACGCGCACCACTTTTCCTCCCCGGTTTCCGAAAGGCTCTTCGCTCCTTTCAGTGTGGCAAGTGCCGCGCGTCCCTTCCCCTTGTGGGGTGCTCTCTCCCCGAACCCTGAGTGGGTACCAGGGGCCTGCGGGACGGGGGCGACGCACCGCGTCGCCCTTGCGGCATCTCGCGCCAGGGGCCTGACGCACCTTGCTGAGCAAAGCGCGCCCGTGGTCGCGCGGGCTCCTTGACCTTGCCTGTCGGTTATCGTAGAATCCAACTACCTGTGTTGCAGACTGAGGAGGCAGGTTGCCCAATGAAGGTGATCTACCGGGACAAGACCTGGGAGCTGCGCGGGGGCATGACCGTGCGGGATGCGATCCGCAAGGTCGGGGTGGACCCGGAGGCGGTGCTCGCACTGCGCAACGGCGTGCTGGTCAACGAGGAGACCATCCTGGAGGACGACGACGAGCTCAAGCTCGTCGCTGTCGTCTCGGGAGGTTGAGCCCTTGAAGTGCAGGCTTTGCGGCGCAACGGCAGCCATCAACATGCGGCAGCACCGGCTGGCGCTCTGCGCTGGGCACTTGATCGAATGGGTGCCGCGTCATGTGGCGAGGACCATCGAGAAGTATGCCATGTTCACGCCCGAGGAGCGCGTGCTGCTTGCCGTCTCGGGCGGGAAAGACTCGCTTGCCCTGTGGGATATCCTCCTCCGTCTCGGCTATCAGGTCGATGGCCTGCACATCAATCTCGGGATCGAGCAGGGTTACTCGGCAGCTTCGCAGGCCAGGGTCGAGAAGTTTGTGGCGACCCGCCCCGGTACCAGGCTGTACACGGTCGACCTGAAAGGCCAGTATGGCGCGAGCGTCCCCGAGTTGGTGCGCCGGCGGCGTGGGCGCAAGCCTTGCTCGGTGTGTGGCCTGGTGAAGCGGCATATCATGAACCAGAAGGCCTGCGAGGGAGGGTATGCCGCCATCGTCACCGGCCATAACCTGGACGATGAAGTAGCCGTGCTGCTGCAGAACGCGCTGCATTGGAATGTCGGATACCTGGCGCGGCAGGCGCCGGTGCTGCCGCCCTCTTCGGCGGGCCTGGCGCGCAAGGTCAAGCCGCTCGTGCGCCTGCGGGAGCGCGAGGTGGCCGCCTACGCCCTCCTGCGTGGGATCGACTACATATACGACGAGTGCCCACACGCCCAGGGGGCAACGACGCTGTTCTATAAGGATATATTGAATCAGCTCGAGTCGCGCTCTCGGGGCACAAAAGAGATGTTCTACCTGGGGTTCCTGCGGGCACGGAGCGAGATGGGGCTACCCGGACCCGAGCTTGAGCGGGCAGAGCTGCACCCGTGCAGTCGCTGCGGCCAGCCGACGACGGCGCCTGGGCTCTGTGCCTTCTGTCGCCTGTGGACGGGCGAGCACGTGAGAGAGAGTGGGGAGTTCGATGGCGAGTTCTGAGACACGGTCGGCGCCGCGCTACTTTGACCTGGTCATGGCCGTCTTTGTTGCCGTGCTGCTGATCAGCAACGTGGCCTCCACCAAGTTCCTGCTGTTCGGCCCGTTCACCTTCGACGGTGGGACGCTGCTGTTCCCGATCAGCTACATCTTTGGCGATATCCTGGTGGAGGTCTATGGCTACGCGCGGGCGCGCCGGGTCATCTGGACCGGGTTTGCGTTGCTTTTCCTGATGGCCGCTGTCTTTGCCGTAGTGGGCGCCCTGCCGCCGGCGCCTGGCTGGGAAGGCCAGGAGGCCTACATCCGCATCCTGGGCGCGACCCCGCGGATCGTGCTGGGCAGCCTGCTGGGCTACGCTGCCGGGAGCTTTTCCAACTCGTATGTCATGGCCGTGATGAAGATGCTCACCCGCGGCCGGTGGCTGTGGACGCGAACGATCGCCAGCACGATGGTCGGCGAAGGGGTCGATACCCTCGTGTTTATCCTTGTCGCCTTTGCTGGCACGCAGCCCTGGGCCATGTTGTGGCCGGTGATCATCTCCAACTATGTGTTCAAGACCGGGTTCGAGGCCCTGGCGACCCCTGTCACCTACGCGGTGACGGGCTTCCTGAAGCGGTCGGAGGGGTTGGACGTGTACGACTATGGCACGGACTTTAACCCCTTCAGACTCCGGCTGGCGACCAGGACCGAGGGCCAGGCCCCCACGCGCTGATGGCCCGCAGCGCGGGCACCGCGGCTGTGCCGCCGGGCGTTGTCCATCAGGGCGGGCACCGGGGCGCGGGGAGGACCGGACGTCTCCCGGGCATATTCCATTGGGCGAGGGCATGCCCCTCGTACAGGAGCAGAGCGTGACCGAGGAAGCAGAGACCTTCGGGGCAGAGTGGCTCACGGGAGAGCTGCCGCCGGACCATCGCTCCGGCTATGTTGCAGTGGTTGGCGAGCCGAATGTGGGCAAGTCGACCCTGATGAATCACTACCTGGGCCAGAAGGTAGCGATCGTCTCGCCGCGTCCGCAGACGACCCGGCACCGCCTCCTGGGCATCCTGACCCGGCCGGATTCCCAGGTCATCTTTCTAGACACACCAGGCATCCACCGACCTATCGACAAGCTGGGCGAGTATATGGTGGAGACGGCACGGCGCGCCATCCTCGATGCCGACGTCGTGCTGTGGGTGGTGGACATATCCACACCGCCCTCACCGCAGGAGCACCAGATCGCCGGCTGGCTCAAGGAGGCGCCGGAGACGGTGCTCGCGCTCAACAAGATGGATCTCGTGGCCGCGGCGAGCCTTCCAGAGCGGGCCGAGGCATACCATGAGCTGCTGCCGCAGGCGGAGTGGTTGCCGATCTCGGCGACGATTGGGGAGGGTTGCGACCGTCTGCTGGAGGTGATCGTGGCCAAGCTGCCGCTCGGGCCACGCTACTTCCCCGAGGAGCAGATCACCGACCAGCAGGAGCGCTTTATCGTCGCTGAGCTCATTCGTGAGCAGGCGCTCGAGCTCCTCTTTCAGGAGGTACCGCATGCCGTCGCGGTAATGGTCGAAGAGTTCAAGGAGCGGCGGGAGGACCTCGTCTACATCTCGGCGACCATCTATGTGGAGCGCGAGTCGCAGAAGGGTATCCTCATCGGCAAAGGGGGCCAGATGCTCAGGGCTCTCGGAGCAGCAGCCCGGGAGCAGATCGAGCAGTTCCTGGAGCGCAGGGTCTATCTCGAGCTCTGGGTCAAGGTGCGCAAGAACTGGCGCAAGGACGAGCGCGAGCTGCGCCGCCTCGGGTACGTGCTACGCTGACGGCGCGGCGGGGAGGGGAAGGTGCAGCCTGCCGCACCCGCCTTCGGAGCGGGCGCGGCAGGCTGCTTTGTCATATGCATCTCCTGCTCAGCTACCCTTGGCCTGCCTGGCAAGCTCCTCCTCCCGCAGCACACGGCGCAGGATCTTGCCGACCATGGTCTTGGGCAGCTCACTGCGGAACTCGACGGCCGTAGGCACTTTGAAGCGGGCCATCTTGCCGCGGCAGTACTCGATGATCTCCTGCTCGGTGGCCGTCTCGCCCGCCTTGAGGACGATAAAGACCTTCACCGTCTCGCCGCGGTGTGGGTCGGGGAGGCCGACGGCCACTGCTTCCTTTACCTTGGGGTGCTCGTAGAGAACCTCTTCGATCTCCCGCGGATAGATGTTGAACCCGCCGGCGATGATCATGTCTTTCTTGCGGTCCACGATCTGGAAGTAGCCATCGGCGTCCATGCGGGCGATATCGCCAGTGTAGAGCCAGCCCTCACGCAGGGCCAGGGCCGTCTCGTCGGGTCGGTTCCAGTACCCCTTCATGACCTGCGGCCCGCGGATGATCAGCTCGCCGGTCTCGCCGACGGGCATCTCGCGCGTCCCCGTCTCGACGTCCACGATCTTGCAGTCGGTGTCGGGCCAGGGCAGGCCGATGGTGCCGATGCGGTTCTCCCCATAGATCGGGTTGGCATGGGTCACTGGCGAGGTCTCGCTGAGGCCATACCCCTCGACGAGCTTGGCGCCGGTGATCTCCTGGAAACGCTTCTGTACCTCGACCGGCAGGGGGGCGCCGCCGCTGATGCAGGCCTTGATTGAGCGGAGATCGTACTGGCTGACCTTGGGATAGTTGTTGATGGCGACGTACATGGTTGGCACGCCGGGGTAGGCGGTCGGACGGAAGCGCTGAATGCTCTCGAGGACGTCGTGGATATCCCGCGGGTTAGCGATGAGGATCATCGTCGCCCCGGCGTAGACCGGAAAGTTCATGGCCGTGGTCATACCGTAGCTGTGGCTGAGTGGCAGGGCGGAGAGGATGACCTCCTGCCCTTCCTGCGCGCTGAACCACACCGAAGTCTGCACGGCGTTCACCATGATGTTGCGGTGGGAGAGCTCGGCTGCTTTGGGGACGCCCGTCGTGCCGCCGGTGTACAGCAGGACGGCAGTGTCATCCAGCGAGATGTCCACGCCCTTGGGGGTTGCCGGGGCGGTGGCCAGGAAGTACTGGAACCAACGCGCCGAGGGGTCCTTGCTGATATCGACGCGGTGGCCTTCCTTGGCCTCCTTCGCCACGGTGAAGAGGAAGCGCAGCAAGGGCGGGAAGTACTCTTTGATGTTGGTCACAATGATGCTCTCGACCGGTGTGCCGGGCTGGGCCTCCTTGACGGTGTGGTAGAACTTGGTGAGGGTAAAGATAGCCCGGGCGCCCGAGTCCTTGAGCTGGTAGTTGAGCTCTCGGGCCACGTAGAGCGGGTTGCAGGGCACGGCGATCGCCCCGATGCGCAGGATGGCGTAGTAGGCTATGACGTACTGGGGCGAGTTCGGAATCAGGATGGCGACGCGATCGCCCTTACGGATGCCCATCCGCTGGAGGCCGGCGCCGCAGCGGTTGACCAGTTCGTTGAGCTGGCGGTAGGTGAGCTTGGCCTTGAAAAAGATGGTGGCAGGACGCTCCGGGAAGCGGCGGGCTACGTCGGCAAGGATTTGGGGCAGCGTCTTTTCCGGATACGAGAGCGAGGCGGGGATATGCGGCTCATACTTGCGCAGCCAGGGCTTGTCCATGGCACTCCTCCTTCATGGACCTAGCGCAGGAAAGCGGCGGTGCTAGGTGGTGCCACCTTGCAGCCACCCGGTCGGCAGCCCCAACAACCACACCTCTCGTGGCAGCTCGCCGCGATTGCATCACCTCCTTTCGGCGGCGCGCGCTGCCGCAATCAGAGCAGCGCCCAGGGCACCGGCCAACTGGGCGTCAGGTGGAACCGTTATGGCCACCTTTCCGATCGCCTCAAGGGCCGCAATGACGCCGGCATTCTGGGCCACTCCGCCGGTACATACGACGACGGGCGTCAGACCAACTCGTCCCGCCATGCCCAGCAGGCGGCTGGCAATCGCATGATGGAGCCCTGCTACGATCTCTGGCCGCGGCGTGCCCCGCGCCAGATGCGAGATGACCTCCGATTCGGCAAAGACGGTGCAGGTCGAGCTGATGGTCACCGGCTGTCGGGCCAGGGCGTGCTCCGCGGCCAACCCCTCCACGCTTAGCCCGAGCGCCTCCGCCGTGACCTCTAAGAAGCGCCCGGTGCCGGCCGCACAGCGATCGTTCATGCAGAAATCCGCCACCCGGCCCTGCTCATCGAGGGCGATGACCTTGCTATCTTGCCCGCCGATGTCAATGACGGTGCGCGCCCCCGGCACCAGATGCCGGGCACCCCGCGCATGACAGGTTATTTCGGAGACCTCGGCGTCGGCCTCACAGAAGCGAACCCGCCCGTAGCCGGTTGCCACGGTGTAGCCAACCTCACGTGGGCCGACGCCCGCCTCAGCGCATACGCGGGCGGTCAGCTCTGCCGCTATCGCCGGCCCGTCAATGCCCGCCGGAGCGACCGCGCGGGCAAGCACGCGGCCATGCGCCCCTACAAGCACGACCTTGACGACTCGCGAGCCGATATCGATGCCGAGGTAAGCGCTCACCCCGCCCTCCCGGCGAGGGTCTCCAGAAAGGCCTCGACGCGCGCGCGGACCTGCCCCTCCGCATAGGCGCGCGTGTCGCACATGTCTGCCTCGAGCAAGAGCCCCGGTGCACCCGTGGCATCGGCGAGGCGCCGTCTCGCCGATGGTTGCCCGAGGGAGAAGGCCTTGCAGCTCCGGTTGTTGTGCATCACAAAGCCGTCGCAGGCATAGTCCTGCATCAGCTGCTCCATCTGCCCCAGGCGAAAGCGGAGGCTCCGGTTGAGGTAGATGGTGGTATAGACCCGGGCCAGGCTCTCGATTGGGTCGCCCTCTTCGGGCACGGCATCCCACGCCCCGGTGTACGTGTCAGTCACAAAGCAGGCGCCGTGCGCAGCAAACAGGTAGTAGAACCGCGACAGGTGAGACCAGATGGCGATATTGTCCCACAGCAGTCGATACCGCTCATTGGGGATGGCACCGACCCCGCGCTGCGCGCGCTGTCGGACCTCGTCGCGCAGGCGTCGGTAATAGGCGACGGCCTCAGCGGTGCCACGCAAGACGACGATGGGCGCCATGTGGGTGAACAGGTCCGGCGCGTTGAGCGGCGAGGGCCTGGTGCGGCAATAGCTCCTGATCTCCCGCCACAGCAGGGTGACCTCGCGGCTCAGGCGTAGCGCCTCTTCGAGGGCGCCGGGATGGAGCCGGCGCGCTGCGACCCGCTCCAGCCAGTGAATCAGCTCCTGCAGCTGGGCGGCGACATAGGCCGCGGCGTGTCCGGGCAGGCCGTCGTGCACGTACGGTGTATCGATCACAAAGAGCGGCGCCTCAAAGAGCCGCCCGAGGGCCTCGAACCATTTGACAATGGTGCCACACGAGTTGTTGCAGCAGATGAGCAGGTCGGGCCGGCCGAGCCCCTCGTAGGGCGCCGACGGGCCGCTCAGGCTCGCCCCAAGGCTGATGCGAGCGTAGGAGCACAGATCGCGGCTGTAGCCTGCGCCCTCGGCCACCTCACAGAGCCAGAGGGCGCCGCGCACGCCGCACATGGCGGCATAGTTCTCCGGATACACCGCGAGGACGTCCATGGCTCGCAGGAGCTCGACCGGCGCGCCGGCGTTCACCCAGGCCACCGGACGGAGATGTCGGCGGTCCAGGGCTTCGGCATAGTGCCGCTCCATGAGCCGACCCAGCTCGAGCGCCGACTCGAGCCTTGCGTACCTGCCCATCACGGACCTCCGGATACCAGCTCCAGAAACGCCTGCAGACGGGTGCGCACCTGTCCGCGGCCGCTGCCCGCCTCTACCTCGAGGAGGAGCTGCGGGCAGCCGGCCGAGCTGAGTGTCTGTGTGGCGGGGACCACTTCAAAGGCGTGCGGATCACAGAACTTGACCATCACCTGCACGACGCCCTGCGCCCGAGTCCGCGCCGCGAGGTCCGCCAATCGCTGGCCAAGTGGCCTCGACGGCGCGTGCTTCGCCGGGCAGGCTCCACGCCTCAGCAGGCGCACCGCCAGAGCGGTCCATGGGTCCCCGCTCTCGCTGGCCAGGGTGTCGGCGTCCCGCATGCCGTTGCACAGGTCATCGCCCACGACCTGCCCGCCCAGTTCGTCGATGAGCGCAGGGATCAGGGGCTCGTCGATAACCGAGCCCGCGAGGAGCAGCCGCGGCCGGTCGCCCATGCGAGGCTCGGCGTCCTGTAACGTGTTGGCAAGCTGCTCAGCCGCTTCGAGGTAGTCTTCCGGCGGGAGAAGCCAGGCTGCAGCGAGCGCCGCCCAGGCGTCCAGCGCCGGGAGCCGATTGCGCAGGCCGTCGATGCGCGCTCTGGCCTGCCGGATGCGGTTGTACAGCGCCAGGCTCTCCCGCAGGCCCTCGTCGGTGATCCGCCTCCCCAGCCGTTCCCGGAGGCGGTCCGCCAGGCCACGCAGCTCCTGCTGGAGGTAGGCCTGGGCATAGGGGCTCTCGACGGCGAGGGGCTCGACGAAGGTAAAGACCTCCACCCCGGGCGCCACGAGGCGGCAGATGCCCGCCAGCTCCTGCATGCTGTCGCAGGTATGGGGGAGCAACACCGCAGCCAGGTCGACAAGGCTGCCGTCGACGGCCATGCCCAAGAGTCCCCGCACCACCGAGCAGGTGAAGGGGGGCAGCCAGGTATCCGAATCCGCGGGGGGTGGGCCGGGGCAGCGCAGGCGCACGGGCAGCAGCCCGGCTGCGTGCAACAACTCGAGCGGCGCATAGCTGCAGGCCACGCCGATGGTGCTGCCCTTTGGAGCGTCTCTGATCCAGGCTGGCAGCTTTTCCTCGCATACACCCCGAAGGGTTGCCAGTGGGTCAGGACTTGCAGACAACGACAGGCTCCTCGCACTCCCCGTCTGCCGGCTCGGCCAGCAGCGCTTGTCGCAGAGCCGTCGGTATCTCGATTGGGCGCGGCTGGGCTCCAAGCGTCACAAATACCAGCACCGTACTCCCCTCGGTCAGGAGCTGGCCGGAGGCCCGGTTATAGACGGCGTAGGCAAAGACCAGGCTTGTGCGCCTCACCTCCTCAACCCAGGCCCGGACGGCTATCTCATCGTCAAAACGGGCAGGCGCCAGGTATCGGCAATTGGCCTCGGCGATCACTACGGTGATCTGCTGCTCGAGGGAGCGAAAGTCAAAGCCGAGAGCGCGCAGATAGTTCACGCGCGCGACCTCGAACCAGACCAGGTAGTTGGCATAGTACACAACGCCCTGGGCGTCGGTCTCTGCGTAGCGTACGCGCAGGTGCGATTCGACAACGCGCTTCATCTGCTACCCCGCCGAACGTTCGCCATCATGCCCTCTGGCGACCGAGGAGCGCGAGCCGGATTCCCTCGGGCAGGCGCCGGGCATGTCCCTGAGCATCGAGAAAGAGGTGCGTGGTGCGGCCAACTGCAAGGCGCTGCCCGGCAGAGGCCAGCCGACACTCGTAGGCAAAGGTCACGCTGCGGCTACGCATCTCCTGCACCCACGTGCGGATGGTCACCAGGTCACCGTATCGCGCCGGCGCATGATAGTGGGCCTCGACGGCGGCTACCGGGAAGGACCCGGCGTCGGCACTGGCGCCCGATACGTCCGCACACAGGGCGCGCCAGTATGCACCACGCCCGACCTCGAACCAGATGATATAGTTGGTATGATACACCACCCCCATGGCGTCGGTCTCGGCAAAGCGCACCCGCACCCACGTCTCCACGATCGGGCCGCTCGGCGACTGTAGCACCCGCGCCTCGGGGATGGCCGGGAGTCCCGCATCTCGTTCAGACACCTCAGACGACGCTCCCCGCCTTGGCTGCCGTGATCTCCCGGATGATCTCCGGGACGACCTTGTAGAGGTCGCCCACGATGCCGACGTCGGCCAGGCGGAAGATTGGCGCGCTGGGGTCCTTGTTGATAGCGACGATGAACTTGGACTCCTTCATCCCGGCCTGGTGCTGGATGGCGCCGGAGATGCCACAGGCAAAGTAGATGTCGGGGTGGACTGTCTTCCCGGTCTGCCCGACCTGGTGGTCCGGCGTGATCCAGCCGGCATCGACCGCTGCGCGCGAGGCTCCGACCTCTCCGCCGAGGGCCGCGGCAAGCTCCTCCATCAGCTCGAACCCGTGCGGGCTGCCGAGGCCACGCCCGCCGGAGACGATGATGCGTGCATTCTCCAGCTCGGCGCGGCGGCGCGTCTCCTTGACGACTTCCCGCACCTGTACGCGAAGGTCCTGCTCCTGCAGGGCGACCGGCACGCGCTCGATGGTGCCGGTGCGGGTCTTGTCCGGGGGCCGCGCGACCATCACGCCCGGGCGCACGGTCGACATCTGCGGCCGGTGTTTCGGGCAGGCGATGGTGGCCATCACGTTGCCCCCGAAGGCGGGGCGGGTCTGCAGCAGCAATCGCTCGCTCTCGTCGATGTCGAGGCCGGTGCAGTCGGCGGTCAGCCCGGTGTGCAGACGCTGCGAGACGCGCGGCGCGAGGTCACGTCCGATCATGGTGGCGCCAAAGAGCACGATCTCGGGCCGCCTCTGACGGATGAGATCGGTCAACACGCGAGCGTAGGGCTCGGTGCGATAGTGGGCCAGCTCGGGATCCTCGGCCAGGTACACTGTATCCGCGCCTGCCCAGATCAGAGGCTCGCACAAATGCTCGACGCCATGGCCAATGAGCACCGCCTCGGCCCTGGCCCCAAGGACATCGGCGAGGTCACGCGCCTTGGCGAGCAGCTGCTCAGCCACGCGCGTCAGTGTGCCATCGCGCTGCTCGGCGAACACCCAGACGTTGCGATAGTCCTCAAGCCGCACGCCGCCCTCTACCTGTACGCCGAGGACGAGCGCGCCCTCGGGGCAGGAGTCGACGCAGGCGCCGCAGTCGACGCAGGTCTCGAAGACCTGGGCGACCCCATTGACCACCCCGATGGCGCCGAACGGGCATGCGGTTTCGCAGGAGCCGCAACCGGTACACTTGTTGGCCAGGACGCGGAGTTCCATTTCGCAGCCCTCCTCTACACACGAGCGTCAGATGCCACCGATGTCGTGCCGCATCTTGCGGCGCCAGTACCCCGGCTTCTCGCTAGGAGAAAGCCCCTCCAGCACCCCGGCGGGGCGACGGCCTTGGGCTTTGTCGCATGCGCTGCTGCGCTTTGACCTTTGCCGCCACCTCGACGATGGCCGCCACGTTTGGTATGGCGAAATCAACACCCTGTTGCAGCCTCGCCTGAGGAGCCACCCATACTGTAGTCATTCGGAGCTCCTTGGCGGGCAGCAGGTTGGCCACCACGTCGTCAGCCATCAGGCACTGTGCCCCCTCGACACCGAGTGCCCTCAACACGCGGCGGTACACGGCCGGGTGGGGCTTGTGCCGATACTGCATCCCCCGAATGTCAAAGATCTCGTCGAAGAGGCTCCGAATTCCCAGAGCCGCAAGCACGCGCTCGGCATGGCTCCGGTCCGAGTTGGTGACGATCACCCGGCGCCAGGGCAGGCCCGCCAGCGCCCGTTCGACCGCCGGGCTCGGGCAGAGCAACTGCTCGACCGGGATGTCGTGAACGAAGGCGAGATAGTCCTCAGGGTCTGCGGCCCCGTGCGCCAGCAGGCCGGCCAGCGTTGTCCCGTATTCTGTGCGGTACTCCACCCGCAGGCGGGCTGCCGTGTCAGGGTCCATGCCCAGCCGCTCGATGAGGTACTGCTCGATCCGCCGGCCGATGGCTTGCAGCACGCCCGACTCGGGTGGGTACAGCGTGTCGTCGAGGTCAAAGAGCGCGTACTCGATCACGTCGGCAGGGCCCGCTGCTCGCTGCGGACTGCCAGGCCAATCCCGAGGAGCAGGAGCGCACCTCCTATCAGCAGTGTCCAACCCGGCCGCTCGGCGAGAAGCAGGAATGCAAGCACGGTTGCGCCCAGCGGCTCTCCGAGTATGGCTACGGTCACAAATGCCGGCGACAGGTACCTGAGTGCCCAGTTCACGGACGAGTGTCCGACGAGCTGTGGCCCGATGGCCAGGAGTGCGACCAGGGCGTACGTCCGTCCATCGTATCCGACGAGCGGCTGGTTCGTCAGCGCACAGCCGGCCAGCAGGGCCAGGGCGGCCAGCCCATAGATCGGCCAGATGTAGGCGAGAAGCGAAACCTCGCGCCGCAGCAATCGCCCGACCAGCACATAGACCCCGGCCATCAGCGCTCCGGCGAGGGCCAACAGGTCCCCGAGAAGCCCGCCTGCTGCCGCCCGGGCATCGGCGAGACCGATGATTGTTGCGCCCCCCATGGCGAGCAGTGCGGCGACCAGCATGGCCCGACCGACCCGCTCGCCCAACACCAGCGGCGAGGCGACCGCCACAAACAGCGGTGTCGTGCTCACCAGCACAACCGAGCTCGCGACCGACGTCATGCCGAGCGAGGTGAGCCAGGTGGCAAAGTGTAGCCCGAGCGCGATGCCAGAGATGGTAAGGAGCAGCCAGCGTTTCCGGCTTGCGCCCGACCACTCCCTCACCGTCGCCGGGAGGGCCAGGGGAGCCAGGAGCAACGTCGCCATCGAAAGGCGCCCTGCCCCGATCACCAACGGCGGGGCTGCGGCCCAACGGACCAGTATCGAGGCCCAGGCCATCACCAGAACGCCGACGAAAAGCACCAGAGCTGCCCGCACCACTCCCCTGCTCTGCGCAGGTTGCGAGCGTGTGACGCTAGACATAGGCCGAAAGGGCAAGCATGGCACGCCACACCCGGAAGAGCGCCCGCATGTCCTCGTGCTGGTAGCGGACGGTGCGCCCGTCGAGACGCTCGGCACCGGGGATCATCTCGGCCATATCGGCCTGATCGCTGCGCACAAAGGTGACCTCGAGCACGAGCGGCGGGGGCAGCAGGAACGGCCGGCCCGGAAGGCGCACCGCCTCGGAGGCCGCCGCTTCGATCCGCTGCCTCGCTACCGAAGGCGGCAGACACCGGGCAGCGCCGCGCGCGACCGCCCTCTTGACCGCCACGGTGGCGGTGGGCGCAAAGAGCCCGGCTGCCTCCTCAACCACGGCATCGTCGCCGGTAACGAGCCCAACCGGAACACCCAAGGCCCCGGCCACGGCCGCGTTCAGCCCCGCCTCGCCGACGGGTCGCCCACACAGGCGAACCTGGAAGACCCGCCCCGTATAGGTGTGGCTGAGGATGCCGCGCATCGAGCCGGCCTGCGCATGGTAGCCGAGCAGGAAGGCCACTCCAAAGCCCTCGTCGAGGCCCTCGAGCATCGAGTAGGGTTTGGGCGATCCGGTGACCAGCTCGGCGCGCGCGTCCAACTCTTCGATGAGCAGGTTGCGCATCGAGCCGTGGGCGTCGTTGACCAGCACCTCACGGGCACCGCCCGCAAAGGCGCCGGCGATGGCCGCGTTGACCTCTCCGGTCATCAGGCGCCGGGCGCGCTCGTACTCCTTGTCGGTTTCGCCCGTCTGGGTGCCGTCAACGACGCCGGACACACCCTCGAGGTCGGCAGAGATGTAGACTCGCAAGTCCTTTACACTCCCGATCCAATCGCTACGCGGCCCAGCTCTGCGGGCCGCAGGCCCGTTACAGTCGCTACAGCAGGTTCCTCTGCTTCATCCGGCTGATCAACTGCCTGGCCGCCTCGGCGGGAGCGGCCTGGATGATCTCACCCGGCTCTTTGGGGGGCGGTGAGAAGCTGCGCTTCACCTGGGTCGGGGAGCCCTTCAGGCCCAGCTTCTCCGGGTCTCCCTGGACCTCCTGGATGCCCCATTGCTCGACCGTCTGCTCGCGATAGGCGCGTATGATGCCGGGCGCTGTCGGGTAGCGGGGCTTGTTGGCCTCCTTGGTGATCGTCAGGAGGGCTGGCAGTGCCGTCTCGAGTACCTCGAAGCCATCCTCCAGTGTCCTTGTGGCCTTCACCTGGCGGTCCTGTATCGCGAACTCGCGGACGTAGGTGATCTGGGGGATGTTGAGGTACTCGGCGAGCTGGGGCCCCACCTGGGCGGTATCGCCATCGATGGCCTGCCGGCCGGCCAGGACCAGGTCGAACTGCCCCAGCCTCTGGATGGCCATGCCGAGGGTTGTGGCCGTAGCCCAGGTGTCGGCGCCGGCGAAAGCCCGGTCGGTGAGGAGGATGGCCCGGTCCACGCCCATCGCCAGTGCCTCGCGCAGGGCATCATCCGCCTGCGGCGGCCCCATGGAGATGGCGATCACCTCTCCGCCGAGCTGCTCACGGAGGGTGAGCGCAGCTTCGAGCGCGTTCTTGTCCTCGGGGTTGATGATGCTAGGCACGCCCTCGCGGATGAGCGTTCCGGTGCGCGGGTCGAGCCGGACCTCGTTTGTGTCCGGAACCTGCTTGATGGTGACCACAATTCTCACGCTCTGCCTCCCCGCTGCCTCATCTCAGTCGCAGGCCGACCTTGCGGAACAGGTTGGTGGCGATGACCTGCCGCTGGATCTCGTTGGTGCCCTCAAAGATGCGGGTGATGCGTGCGTCGCGGTACATGCGCTCGACGGGATAGTCCTTCATGTATCCCATTCCGCCATGGATCTGAACGCACTTGTCGACGCAGCGGTCCAGCACCTCGGATCCGTAGACCTTGCACATGGCAGCCATGGTGCTGAACTCGCGGCCGGTCTGGCCGCTGTCCATCATCCACGCCGTGCGGTAAACCAGCGAGCGGAGCGCCTCGATCTCGGTGGCCATGTCAGCGATCATCCACTGGATGGCCTGCTTCTGGGCGATGGGCTCGCCGAACTGGTAGCGGCTCTTGGCAAAGTCCATGGCCATGTCGAGTGCTGCCTGTGAGCCGCCGAGGCAGCCCGCGCCGAGGCTGATGCGTCCGACGTCCAGAGTCTTCATTGCTGTGAGAAAGCCGGCGCCGAACTGCCCGAGGACGTTCTCGGCTGGCACGCGACAGTCCTCGAAAAAGATCTCGGCGGTCGAGGAGCCGCGGATGCCCATCTTGGTCTCTTTCGTGCCGACCCGGAAGCCCGGGAAATCCCGCTCGACGATGAAGGCGGTCACGCCGCCGCGGGCTCCGAGGGCGGGATCGGTCACGGCAAAGACGGTGAGCACATCGGCGATATCCCCGTTGGTGATCCAGATCTTGGAGCCGTTGAGGACGAACTCGTTGCCGTCGCGCACGGCCCGGGTCTGGATGGCGGCGGCATCGCTGCCTGCGTTGGCCTCTGTGAGAGCGAAGGCGGCGAGCTTTTCACCGCGGGCGAGGGGCACCAGGTACTTTTGCTTCTGCTCTTCGGTGCCATCCAGGTAGATGGCCATGGCGCCGATGCCGGTATGCGCACCGATGATCGTGGCCGTGGCACCGCAGACCTTGTTGAGCTCCTCCATCAGGATGCAGTAGCCAATCTCGCCTGCCCCGGCGCCACCGTACTTTTGGGGAAAGGGCACGCCCATGAGGCCGACCTGTGCCGCCTTCTTCAGGGTCTCGAAGGGGACGCGCTCCTCCAGGTCTATCTCGGCGGCCAGTGGCGCGACTTCCTGCTGGGCGAACTCGCGGATCATGCGCCGCAGCAGCTGGTGCTCTTTCGAGAATGTAAAGTCCATGGCCCCGCTCCTCTAGCGGCCGGGGGCAGCCCGAGGCGGGTTCACCCCCCCGTGCCGCCCCGGTCCTCTTGCCTGTGCTACCGGTCCTGGAACTTGGGCTGGCGCTTCTGCAGGAAGGCATTGACCCCCTCGCGCATGTCCTCCGTGGCGCAGAGCTGGGAGAACTCGTCGGCCTCCAGCTCCAACCCCTTCTCGAGGGTTGTCTCCATGCCCTGGTTTACGGCGCGCAGGATGGCCGCGATGGCGAGCCCGCCCTTGCTGTTGATCTTCTTGGCCAGGTCCTTGGCGGCCTTGACCACCTCTCCGACCGGGACGACGTTGTTCACGAGGCCGATGCGCTTGGCCTCCTGGGCGTTGATCATGTCACCCGTGAGCAAGAGCTCCAGCGCTTTGCCTTTGCCGACGTAGCGCGGGAACCGCTGCGTGCCGCCCCAGCCAGGCATGATGCCGAGGTTGATCTCCGGCTGACCAAAGCGCACGCCGTCCTCGGCCAGGCGGATGTGGCAGGCCATGGCCAGCTCGTTGCCGCCACCGAGGCAGAAGCGGCCGTTGATGGCGGCGATGACCGGCTTGGGGCTCGCCTGAATGCGGTTGAACACCTCCTGCCCCTTGACCACTACCGCCTTGGCCTCCGCCGGATCCTTGAGGGCGGCGATCTCGTTGATATCCGCGCCGGCCACAAAGAACTGGCCCGCGCCGGTGATGATGATCGTCTTCACCTCGGGGTTGTTGACGACGGAGTCGAATGCGGTTGCGAGGTCCAGCATCGTCTGAGTGTTGAACGCATTGGCGGGCGGGTGGTCAATGGTCAGGATGGCGGTGCGGTCCTCAATCGAGACCTTGACGTACTGCAGGTCGGCCATGGCGGTGCTCCTTTCATGCGAAGTAGCTGCCCGGAGATCTCCAGTGTCCTCAGCACGGCCCGCGATCCGCTCCCGAGCCGCTGCAGAAGGCGACAGGCCAGGAGAGGGCTTCAGGTCGTGTACTCCCGGAACCCCTTGCCCACCTTGCGTCCGAGGTGCCCGGCTCGCACCTTGGTGCGGAGGAGGCGCGCCGGATGGAAGCGGCTGCCGAACTCTTTCTCCAAGCTCTCGAGCTTGTCGAGGACAACGTCGAGCCCGATCTCGTCGGCGAGCTGCAGGGGGCCCATGCGCTCCTCGCCGCGCTTCATGCCGATGCCGGCGATGCAGGCCATGTCGATGTCGTTCACGTTGGCGATGTGCTCAGTCAGGCAGAGGATCGCCTCGTTGATCATCGGCATCATGAGGCGGTCGACGCTGAACTCTGTGCCGGTGCGCACCTTGCCGGAGGCCTGGATCTCGGCGATCATCTGGCGGACGGCCTCGTCGGTCTGTCCGCCGTAGCCGTAGAACCCGGCGCTGGTCTTTTCGCCGAAGCGGCCTGCCTGGTGCAAGGCCTCGAAGATCGGCGCTGGCGCCATGCGCTCACCGTACTCCGAGTATAGGTAGGCCCCGACGTCATAGCAGACGTCGATGCCCAGCATGTCCATGAGGGTGAAGGGGCCCATCGGCCAGCCGAAGGCCGTCATGGCAGCATCGATCTCGGCGGCCGTTGCGGCGCCCTCGGAGAGCGCCCAGGCTGCCTCGTTCAGGTAGGGCATCAGGAGTCGGTTGACCAGGAAGCCGGGGCACTCCTGGACCACGACCGGTATCTTGCGGAGCGACTCGGCGAACATGACGACGTCGTCGATCGTCTCCTGGGAGGTGTCCAGCCCTGGGATGACCTCGACGAGCTTCATCACGTGCGCCGGGTTGAAAAAGTGCATGCCGATCACTTTGTGGGGCCGGCGCGTCGCCGCTGCCATCTCCGAAATGGAGAGGGCCGAGGTGTTGGAGGCGAAGATGGTCTGCTCGGGGCATACCTGCTCCAACTCGGCAAAGACCTGGCGCTTGATGGACATCTTTTCGGGGACCGCCTCGATGACGATGTCGACGTCCTCAAACCCCTCATAGGTCGCCGTGCCGGTCACGAGGTCCATCTTTTGCTGCATCTCACCGGGGCTCATGCGGCCCTTGTCGACGCGGCTCTGGTATATCCTGCGGATCGTCTCGATCCCCCTGTCGACAAGCTCCTGATTGACGTCCTTGAGCACAACCGGCAGGCCGGAGTAGGTGATGACCTGGGCGATCCCAGACCCCATCGCGCCTGCGCCGACAACCGCCGCTTTGAAGATGTACATGGCACTCCCTCCTCACGCATCACGCCTGTGCGGCGCCCTTCATCGCCGCTCCACGATGAGCGCTCCGCCCTGGCCGCCTCCGACGCAGAGGGTGGCGAGGCCGAGCTGGACGTCCCGCCGCATCATCTCCTTGAGCAGGGTCACCACGATCCGCGCGCCCGTGCATCCGACCGGGTGGCCGAGGGCAATAGCCCCGCCGTTGACGTTGACCTTGTTCCAGTCCCACCCCTCCTTTTCGAGCTCGCGCCCGACGCTCAGCGACTGTGCAGCGAACGCCTCGTTGAGCTCTATGAGGTCGATGTCGGTGAGCTTGAGGCCCGCCCTTGCCAGCGCCTTGGGGACGGCCCTTGCCGGCCCGATCCCCATGATGTGAGGGGGTACGCCGGCATAGGCGTAGGCCCGAATGTAGGCCCACGGCTTGAGACCGAGGGTCTGGGCCTTCCTGGCGGTCATCACAATCAGCGCAGCAGCGCCGTCCGAGATAGGGCAGGCGTTGGCCGGGGTGACCGTCCCGTCCTCTTTGAAGACCGTGGGATAGAGGGCGGCCTTCTGGACGGTGAGGGCGGGGTTGATGCACTCATCCTGCACAATGTCCTCGCGTGCCACCTCCTGCCCGGCCACCTTCTTCGTCACAGTCACGGGGACGATCTCCTCCCGGAACTTGCCCATGCGCGTGGCCATGAAGGCCTTTTTGTGGCTATTCACGGCGAACGCGTCCTGTTCTTCCCGGGAGATGCCGTACATCTCGGCCAGGTTCTCGGCAGTGCGCCCCATGATCTGGTTGCAGACGGGGTCGGTGAGGCCCTCCCAGAGGGTGTCCACAAAGGTGGTGTGGCGGAGTTTGAGGCCCCAACGGGCCCCGCGGACGATATAGGGGGCAGTGGACATGCTCTCCGTGCCGCCCACCAGAAAGATCTCGCCATCGCCTGCCTGGATGGCCTGGAAGGCCGAGGTGATGGCCTGCATGCCCGAGGCGCAGTTGCGCTGCACGGTAAAGCCGGGAACGGTATCGGGTATGCCCGCCATCAGCGCGGCCACGCGGGCGATGTTGGGGGCATCGCTGCTCTGGCCAATGCAGCCAAAGATGACGTCGTCGATGGCCTCGGGCTGCACCCCAGTCTGGCGCAGCACCTCGACCATCACGACCCTGGCCAGCTCCTGCGCGGTGATCGTGCGGAAGGCTCCGCCGTGGCTCCCGATGGCTGTGCGCACGCCGCCGACGATGACGACCTCCTCCATAGCTTCCTCCCCCTGATAGAACCGGCCTTGTTGCGGATAACGGACTGCCCTCGGGCCCGGCAATGTGGGCCCCTGTCCATCGACGACACCATCAATCCGCTCTAGATACAGGCGGACGCGGCCTCGCGTTCAGCGGTTCCCATAGAATGGCGAGAGGAGGCTGGCATGGCAAGCCACCGGCGTCAGGGGGCGAGCCCGGTCATTGGGGGCCGCAGCCTCCGTGGTGGGGAAAAGGAAACAGGCGTCGCTCCAGGAGGTGACGGTAAGCTACCCTGGACGGGCGACGCCTGCGTTTGCACCACGTGGCCGTCGGAGAAATGTCGGGAACGTTGCGCTGCTGCAATGCCAGAGCCGAGCGGTCAAGCTCACGTCCCTCACCTCACCGTTGCGGCGCACAGCAATGAACCACCCGGCCCACCCTTGGGCCTCTCAAAGCATATTGTACAATGGATTTCGAAAGGAATCAAGTCGGGCAACCTTATCATAACCCCCTCATGCTGCATCAGTTGCGCGCCCCGCGGGTCGGCAGTTGCCGGGTACGTGCTCAGACTCGCGTTCAGCGCATCGTACGGGAGCACGCTGCTGGCGACTCCAGGGATCGGCTTTGCAGCGGCTGGTCGGGAACCCCCTCCCCCTGTCCCCATGCACGCTGACTTTGGGGACGCCAGCGTGCTCTCTTCTAAAGGCGCCCCCCTCGACTTTGGCCTTTCGGAGCGCACACCGCGGCACCGTCCAGGACTCGCGGAGATGGCCTCCAGCCATGCTGCGTCCGAGATTCCCCTCCCCCTGGCCCCCTCCCC
>DYEI01000300.1 GCA_020725765.1 Anaerolinea sp.
ACGGGGGCGGGGAATGCAGATTGGGAGGGGGTGGAGTTTGGTCTTTTGGGGTCCTCGCCCCTCACTGTTGCCTCCATCGCCCGTCAGCAGTCGTGTGGCGCGGCTCGTGCTGTGATGCCCCCACCCCTGGCCCCTCGCCGAGGCGGACGCCGCGGCGTCCGCCTCGGCGAGGTCGAGCCGTTACCGCACAAGGCGCACCACACGACCGCTGCTGAGCAACAGAGACAGTGGTGAGCGACCAGGACCTGAAAAGGCCAGACTCCGGGCAGGCTCAATGCTGCTGATACCAGTAGGCCACGGAGGAGTAGTTGCCCTCGATCTCGTCGAACTCACCGTGATGGCTGACGACCCTGAGGGAACGCTGGAAGGGAATGCCCTCAGGGTGGAACCGGTACTGGCTCACGCGCGTGCGCCGGACGCCGGCCAGCAGCATGGCGCCCAGCAGGCCGGACCGGTTGAGCGACTTGACCGTGAGCCCGTGGTAGGGGGCGCTGAACTCGGAGCCCCGCCGGTTCCATGGCTTCACATAGTACCAGGCCCCCTGGTAGTAGTCCTCGAGGCCGGTGTACTCGAGGCTCGGCTCCGGCTCATCGTCGACCCAGAACTTGGTATTGCCCTCGAGGTACGCAAAGCCCACGTCACGCCGCGTGGCCTCGGTGTTGAGCACCACGCCGACAAAGTGCCCGGGCCGATCGGGCACTCCCATGGCGCGCGTGTCGAGGATCAGATAGGGCTCTCCCGGCCTGGTCGGGCGCTCCTCGCGGTACTGGGCGTGAAAGTAGCCCTGGTGCGCCAGCGAGCGCTCATCGGGGTACACCAGGTAGGTCACCGCTCCATAGAAGGCCGGCACCGAGAGCGACTCGTGCGTGTTGACAATGACCACCCGGGCGCTCCGGCGGAAGGGCATGTGGAACTGGCACACATAACCGCCAGAAGTCATCATCAGGTACCGCGACTGATAGTGCTTGTACTCGCCAAACCCGACGCCGAAAAAGCTCCCGAGCGGCGCGTTGACGCAGGGCTTTTCCTCCCCGTCAAAGTAAATGCGTATCCACACCCCCTCCAAGAGCTCTGGGAGGCGATGATAGCCGGCCAGCCGCCGTATCCGGCCCAGGTTGCGCCAGAGAACGCCCGTGCTGAGCTTTTCCTTCTCGATGTCCCAGGCCAGAGGGGGCATCACCGTGCACCAGAGATTGATGATCTTGCCCGGCCCGGCAATCTCCTCGAACGCCCAACTCCCTCGCGGCGGGATCGGCACGTTATCCCGGTGCATGGTGCCGGCGTACGGCCGCCACGAGCGCAGCAGCGGCACGAGCGGTCTATCGTGCCCGTGGGTCGACACCTGCCGTACGCGGTAGCTCTTCAGGTAGGGAAGGCCCGAACGATCCTCTTCGATCAGCGCATCGAGCGGCCCGCTCTCTTCCATCGGAGTCCTCCTCACGTCGATCTATTGCCTGTACACGCCGACCTTGACGCCCTCATCGAGCATGGCCAGGTAGTTCCGCACCGGGATATAGTTGGCCACGCTGTTGCCGGTGCCGAGGGCATAGCCACCCCCGGGCATGCAGGCCTCCAGAACGCGGCGGGTGTAGGCTCGCACCTCCTCCTCGCTCCGGCGGACGAGAAAGTCTACATCCACGCCGCCGAGGATCGAGATGCGATCACCGTAGAGCCCCTTCGCTTCAGTGACCGGCAGATAAGTATCCTCGAAAGAGTGCTTGCCGTCGATTCCGACATAGTCGATGAGGTCGTCCATCACCACGCTGAGGTTGCCACAGGCGTGCAGGAGAAACGGCAACCCATGGGCGTGGGCGATGTCGACCAGACGCTTCTGCCTTGGGAAGACGTATTGCCGCAGGTGATCGGGGTGAATCATCGGGCCACTGCGATGGCCCATATCGTCGCCGAGAAAGACGGCGCCGACCGTCTCATAGTCGCACATCGTCTCATAGATGGCGGCCATGAGGTCTCCGATACGCTCGAACATCCCCTGCACCAGATCCGGCTGCTCGTAGAGCGCCACGGCAAAGGTCGCATAGCCCATCATCCACATCACGAACTCGAGCACGCCCGAGGTCTCGCCGATGACCTTCATCCCCTCAGGCAGGTTCTCCGAGACAAAGTCAAGCTCGGAGTAGTCGATATCCGCCGGGGACGGCCATGGGAAGGCCTCGAAATCCGCCATGGTGCGGATGATGCCCTCGTTCTCGTTCACCCACACCCGGGCAGGCCGGGCGAGTGCCGCAGTGTCCTGTGAGGCAAGCCAGGGAACCCGCAGCAAGAGCGGCGGATGGGTCGCGGCCCACACAAAGTCATAGCCCACCATCTGGCAGAATCGAATGCGCTGGCGCAGCGCCGACTTGCGCGCTTCCGGATCGATCTGCATCGTCAGAAGGTCGACAGGCGTCTCGCCCACAACCGCCGAGACGATCTCGGCATCGGCAAACAGCTCGATAAACGGCACGCGGTCGGGCAATCCCTCGCGACGAAACACTTTGAGCAGACGGTTAAAGTCGGGCTCGATCTGGGGCCACAGCGCAGTGTTCGAGGCAGCCATCACCTTTCCTCCACATCCTCTATCCAACCGGTCACCCTGCAACGGTCGTCGTTGGCGAGCACAAGGCGCAGCCTGGCGCAGCACTCCACGTGAGGCGTGGGCGGCTGCGCCAGGCCGACACATCCCTACAGCACTGAGCGCGACGAGGATGCTACTGGCTCGAGGCCAGCACCGGCGCAATCTGCTCGCAGATCTTGGTCACCGCCTGTTGCACGGTCTGCTCGCCGGCGATGACGAGGCCAAACTCCTGATCCCAGATCGTCTCCGCCTCGTTGGCGTTGCCAAAGTTGACCGGCGGCGCCTGCGAGAAGGAGAGGGAGTCCAGGATGATCTCACCCGTAGAGCCGCCATAGTGCAGCCAGGCATCGCTCTGGGCCACCGCCTTGACCGGCGAGATGGACCTTGCGCCGATCAACTCGGTCCACAGCTCCTGGGCCTTCTGGCTGGTCAGGAACTTGATCAGGTCCCAGGCCTGCTCGGCCACCCTGCTGCCGGAGTAGATGCCCCACATGTCGGTGTAGACGACCGAGCCGCGCTTCCCCGTGCTTGGCGACTTGGGCGGGTAGGCCACATCCCACTTGAACGGACGCTCCTTCGCCACCATCGCCGGCCGCCACCAGGGCCCGAAGAAGCCCATGGCCACAGCCTCGGTGAGGATCCAGTCCCCAGCCCAGGCCTGCTCAGGGAGCGCCCCGGGCGGCGGGGAGACCTCGTACTTGGTCTGCAGGTCATAGTAGAACTGCAGGGCCTCCACGGTCTTTGGATCCGTGAGCAGGCACTCGGTGCGATCGGGGCTCAGGACCTCGCCGCCGTTGGCCCACACAAAGCCCGCCCACACCCACACGATGTTGAGCAGGCCGAAGCCCCACTGGTCGATCTTGCCATCGCCGTCCCTGTCCTTGGTCAGCGCCTGAGCTGCCTTGAGGAAATCATCCCAGGTCCAGTCCTCGGTCGGGTAGGCTACGCCGGCCTCGTCGAACATGTCCTTGTTGTAGTACAGAATGACGTTGCTGATATCCCGCGGGAGGCCATACAGCTTGCCTTTGTACCTGCAGCCGTCGACGGCCTGCGGCCAGTAGATGCTGAGGTCAAAGCCTTCCTTCTGCACAAAGTCATCGAGCGCCAGGAGCGCCCCACGCGCCGCCAGCCCCTCAAACTGGCCGGTGTTGAGCATCATGACGTCCGGCGCGTCGCCGCCGGCGATCATGGTCTGGAGCTTGTCGCGACCGTAGGGGCCACCGCCGACGATGTTGATCCACTCAACCTCGACGTTCTCGTGGGTCTTGAGATACTCGTCGGTGAGCTTGCCCAGCGCTTCCAATTCCTGCTCCCCAAGCCAGACGGTAGCCCGTATCTTGACCTTCTCAGCGGGCTTTTGCGTTGGCTGTCCACCGGCAGGCACTTGCGTCGCAGCCTCTGTTGCCTTGGCTGGTTGCGTTGGCGCCGCCGCTGGGGCGCACGCGCTGAGCACGAGCATCACTACGAGCAGCGATAGCAGCACACGACGTGAGATCGCACGCATACTGTCACCTCCAGGCTCTTAGAGCCAGCACTACTCGGCTGCACTTGCTGGTCATCCGCTCTTCCAGGCCAGAACCCACTGCTTGCCGGACACGCCTCCCACATCTGTCACCCTGGCACCACCTCCTTTCGCCACGTACTGCCCGTTGGCCTCTAGCGGCCGGTCAGGCCCGTCATCGAGATGCCCTTGATAAAGTACTTCTGGAAGATGAAGAACACGGTGATAACGGGCGCCGTCATCATCGTCGAGTACGCCATCGTCTGATTGAAGTAGGTGCGATACTGGTCACGGAAGAGGCGAATGCCCAGCGCCAGAGTAAAGCGGTCCTCCGAGTTCAGCAGAATGAGCGGCCCCGTAAAGTCGTTCCAGTGGTGCACCAGCGACAGGATGGCCACAGTCGCCAGCGCCGGCCGCGTCAGCGGGAGGAGGACCGACCACCAGGTCCGGAAAAAGCCGGCTCCGTCGATGCGCGCCGCATCGTCCAACTCCGGAGGCAGCGTCAGATAGAACTGCCGCAGCAAGAAGATGAATACGGGCCCTCCGCCAAAGAACGCCGGCACCGTGAAGGGGTACAGCGTGTTCACCCAGCCGAGCGTCCGGTAGAGCACAAAGAGCGGGATCATGGTCACAAAGAACGGGAGCATCAGCGTGCTCATCATGAGTATGAAGAGCACATCTCGACCGGGGAAACGCAGCCTCGCAAAGCCATAGGCAGCCAGGGACGCCGTCAGCAGCTCACCCACCAGCGACACAAGGGCGATGATGAGCGTGTTCTTCAGGAACACCAGCGTCGGGATGGACTGGAAGGCGATGCGATAGTTCTCCCAGGCAAAGCGTTGGGGAATCCAGCGGATCGGGAACTCGTATTCCGTGCCGTTGGGCTTGAGCGAGGTGCTCACCATATAGATCAGCGGCAGGCTGGAGGCCGCCACCATGAGCAGAAGGATGCCGTGGACGGCCAGGTGAGAGACGCGCCGACGGGCCGCTCGCCCGCCCAGGAGACTCGACCCCCTCCCTCGCGATTGAGCGACAACTGAGCCGTTCATCGCACCTCCCCCTCGTAGTACACCCACATCCGCGATACGCGCAGCTGGATCGCCGTGACCACCAACACGATGGCGAAGAGCACCCAGGCGAGCAGTGAGGCATACCCCATCCTGAAGAAGACGAAAGCGTTACGGTAGATGTACAGCACCAGCATCAGAGAGGCGTTGCCCGGCCCGCCGCTGGTCATCATGAACACGTTGGTAAAGACCTGGAAGGAGCCAATGATGCCCATCGTGAGGTTGAAGAAGATGCTGGGCGAGAGCATGGGCAGGGTGATGTGTATGAAGAGGCGCCACGTCCCCGCCCCATCGATCATGGCCGCCTCGTATAGCGCCTCGGGGATGCCCTGCAGCCCGGCCAGGAAGATGATCATCGCATTGCCCAGGCCCCAGATCGCCATGAGCACCAGCGAGGGCTTGACCAGGTTCGTGTCCCAGAGCCACTTCTGGGGCGGGATGCCCAGCCAGCCGAGGATGCCGTTGGCCAGCCCATACGTCGGGCTGAAGATGAAGAACCAGAGGATCGAGCTGGCCACCGCCGGCATCTGCGAGGGCAGGTAGATCAGGGCACGATACACGTTCGTACCCTTGACGCCCACATTCAGCATCACCGCCGCAAAGAGCGCAGCGACCAGGTTGAGAGGTACCGCCAACACAGTGTAGAAGAGCGTGTTCCACAGGGACTTGGGCACCAGTGGATCGGCCAGGAGGCGCCTAAAGTTGTCCAGCCCTGCCCACTGCGGCGGGGTAATGATCTCCCACTTCATGAACATCAGGACAAAGGAGAAGGCGATCGGTCCCACGGAAAAGACCACAAAGCCCAGCATCCAGGGGAGGATCGACACATAGCCAGCCAGGGCCTCCCGGCTCCTCAGGGTCAGCCTTGGCCGCCAGATGCGGCGCAACTCACCTGCGGGACGCATAGTCACCACCCGGTCCGTCAACGCCATGGCACCTCCATCCACTCTGCACAGCGTACGAGGCAGGCGGCACCCCAGGAGCATCTATACCTGTCGCCTGCCTGGCCGCCTTTGACCGCTCGGCATCGGCGTGATATGATGGAGCCACACACGACCAATGCCGTGTGCACTATGCATTCTATCATGTGTACTGGCACCAAACCAGGACAAGAATGGGACAGCTTCCGGCCAACGACGCCTCCACGCACTGCTTCGACACCTTCCGCGACGAGCTGCGGGAGGCTCTGACGCACCTCCATGACCCCGACTATCGCCCGCCTGCGGCCCTCTGCCGGGCGCTTGGCTTCCCAGCAGATGCGGGTGCCGGTCCCGTACAGCAAGAGATCATCCGCGCGATTCGCGAGCTGCAGCCCCCGGATGAAGTGCCGACGGGGACAGCCGACCGGCGCGACTTTGAGATACTTCACCACCGCTTCGTCTGCCGGCTGACCCAGGAGGAGGTCGCGGATCGCCTGCACATGAGCCCCCGGCATGTCCGCCGGGCGCAGCGGATCGCCACGCACCGCCTCGCCCGGCTGCTCTGGGAGCATGGACTGGCCCGCGAGACGGCCACCGGCGCTGCACCCTCGGCTCTACCGACGTCCTCCAGCGTGGAGGAAGAGGACCAGGCGTTGGACTGGCGCTGGCAGGTGCGGCAGAGCCTGGCTTCGCTCCAGGCGTCGGGGAATGCAGCGGTAGCAGATGTGCGTGAGGCGATTGGGGCCGCAGTGGAGCTGGAACGTGTGCTCTGCTCCCGACACGGGATCACACTTCAGGTCGACGAGTTACCCTCCGGCCTCCAGGTGGCGATGCACCCCTCGGTGCTCCGCCAGGTCCTGATCATGGCCATTGCAGACCTCGTCCGCCGCGCTACGCCCGGCAGGCTCACCCTGCGCGCGCTCGCCCGAGAGGGAAGGGTCCTCATCGAGCTGGCCTGCCCGGCCCCCGAGGCCGCGTCGCCGGGTCCGAGCGACCTCGTGAGCGAGATTCTGGCTGCGTACGAGGGGTCGGTAGAGGTTCTCAGAGAAGATGACCGCGCCATCCTTCGGCTTGGCCTTCCGGCGGCGGGTGAGGTCACCGTCCTCGTCATAGACGACAACGCGGACTCGATCCACTACTACCGCCGCTGCACGACCGGTACCCGCTACCGGATTGTACACGCCTCCCAGGGCGAGGCTGCTCTGCGTGCAGCCGAAAGAGCTACACCGAACGTCATCCTGCTGGACATCATGCTGCCGGACACTGACGGGTGGGAGCTCTTGCGCCTCCTTCGCGAGAGTCCGGCTACCCGCTCCGTGCCCGTTATCGTCTGCTCTGTCGTGAGGGAGGCGGACCTTGCGTCTGCCCTGGGGGCCATGCATTATCTGTCCAAACCTGTCAGGCGCCAGGACCTGCTGCAGGCGCTCGATCGCGCCGTCCAGCTGGCGACAGCATCAGAGTAGAGAGCCCAAGGGCACAGTTGAGCCACAGCCCGACGGTGAGGCCCTCCCCTATGGTAGCCAGCAGATAGCTGCTCGCCGGAGGCTGGTCCACCGGGTCCTGGGCCGAGACCATGAACACCGGGACCTCCTTCAGCCGCCCATCGCGGCGAGTCTCAGCCAGGACCTCCCAGCCCGTGATGTCGGGCAGCACGATGTCGAGCAGAAGCAGGTCGGGCAGGAAGTGCACCATCTGCGCGAGCGCCTCTCTCCCCGAGCTCACAGCCTGCACCTCGATGGTCTGGTCCGACGTATGGAGCATGCGGGCCAGCAGCCGGCATACCTCGGGATCGTCGTCAACGACGAGGACGCGCCTCACCGGGCGGCCCGCCGCCCGAAGCGCCCGGGCGATGTCCGCGTGAGTCACTGGCTTGACCAGATGCCCGAGGGCACCGGCCGCCTGCGCTCTGGCGACGGGAGGCACGAGCACCCCTCCCACGATTGGCGTAACGCGGCTCTCGCGCCGTAGCGCGTCCGCATGCCTCTGCAGGTCCTCGACGGTTGCAGCGTTCAGCACCACAGCGTGCGCCGGGCACTCGGCCAGCAAGCGCAGGACCTCCGACAGGCCTCTCGCTTCCACCAGCTCGGCGACATCGGCGTATCGGCTCCACTCCGCCGAGAGCGATCCCGTCGTATCCCAGACGATCACCCGGGGCCTCGTCAACTGCTCGGTTGCTGCGACGCGCGCGCCCCTGAACGCAGCCTCGCGCCACGGCCAGTCCTCCCGGATCCATTGGACAGGGCGCCGGATGGGCTCTGGCTGCTCATCCGCGGGCAGCTCGACGTGGAAGACGGTACCGACGCCCACCTGGCTCTCGACCCAGATGCGCCCTCCGTGCAGCTCTACCAGTTGCTTGCTGATGCTCAGGCCCAAGCCAGAGCCGTCTCGCTCCCGTCGCGAGCTGCTGGGAGCCTGCCAGAACGGCTCAAGAATCCGCTCGGCATCCTGCGGGCTGATACCGGGACCGGTGTCCGCGACGTCGATCAGCACGCGCGGCTCGTCGTAGACCACCCGGACGGTGATCCCTCCACTGGGGGTGAAGCGCGCCGCATTGCTTACCAGGTTCAGCAGGACCTGCCGAATCCGCGTGCGGTCACAACAGACCGCGGGCAACCTGCCCGGGAGGAGGGCCTTGAGCTCCAGTTGCTTCTTCTGGGCCAGGGGCTGCACGACCTCGATCACACTGTGGACGAGCTCCCGAAGGTCGGTCGGCTCCCGATGCAGCGTCAGCCGCCCGGCCTCCACGCGGCTCAGGTCAAGGACATCGTTGACCATGCTGGCGAGGTGCTCACAGTTGCGGTGTACGATCTCCAGGTCCCGCCACAGCTCGGGGGGCAACTCTTCGGCATAGATTTCGGGGTTCTCAACCATGAGCCCGACCAGCCCGATGATCATGTTCAGCGGCGTCCGGAACTCGTGGCTCACGCGGGCGACAAACTCGGCCTTGGACCTCTGCGCCTCCTCAGCGATCAGGCGCAGCGTGGCGCTGCGCTCGTTGGCCAGGGCGAGCTGCCGGTTGGCGTGAGCCAGGTCGGCGAGAGCCTGCTCGAGGGCCACCTTCCGGTCCCGGGTCTCATCGACCAGGTCCTGCGCCCGCTTAAAGTAGCCGCAGGCCCATTGCACGACATGCTGCAGGCGGCGGTCCGCAACGCACTGGAGCACGCATACCGCCCACACGGCCACCAGATCTACGGTGGCAGCGCGGTCCGGGAGCCCAAGGCCAAGCAGAAAGGCGCTCGCCACGAGCGCTGCCACGAGAGCCGCCCGAATGCCGCCCTGGATCGCCGCGAGGGCGACCGCAACCACATGCAGGCTCTGCAGTTCGGGTACTCTCAGGCACAAGCTCGCCAGGTAGATGTACACGATCGGCGCAAGGGCCGTGAACCATCGCCCGATGGCCGGCCTCCAGGCCAGCAGCAGCCACGCCACCCCCGCCCCGAGGTGGAGCAGCAGCACGAGCCACTGCGCCCCGCTACGGAGGCGTGGGTCTGCCACCCCCTCGGTGGCAAAGAAAACCAGTACCCCCAGCGCGAGCAGTCCTCCGACCACCACAGCCGACGGGAGGCGCACCTCGCGCTCCAATCCGGAGGCAGCTTCCGCCTGCGGTACGACCTCTGACATAGGCTCATGCTCCAGGAAGTGAACAGACCACCAGCCCACGAGAGCCACCGTGGCTCGGACCTGCCGCTCTGCGGCAGGCGGTAGTTCATCTTCGGATCAGAGTCGTCTCTACTGCTAATGCAAAGACCCCAAGTCGGCCTACAGGCCCACTTGACCTTTTCCTGTGGGGTGGAGTTTAGCCCTTTGAGGTCCTCGCCCCTCACTGTTACCTCCCTCG
>DYEI01000301.1 GCA_020725765.1 Anaerolinea sp.
ACAAGGGACACCTCCTATCTGAGATGCCCCTTTTCTGCCTCGTAACCGCCTATTCGCCAAACTCACCGATCACAATTCGTGGGGTTGATTTTAACATTCGCTACTGCTTCGAATCCCCCCTTCCTGCCCCGCTTGGCGAAGGGCATCCCCACAGCCTATAATGCCCCAAAAGGCTCCAGGGGGTGCTCCCATGCAGGTACGCGCCATCACGGCCTTTGTGCCCGGCCGCTTCCCGGTCGACGCTACAGCGCTCGAGCCGGTCATCGCTTTCCTCCGGGCCGCCCGCGAGGTCTATCTGCAGGCAGGCTATGCCGTCCAGAGCCTGCGCCTCGCGACCACACCTTTTCCAACCTATCTCCCCTCGCCGGGGCAGACGGCCGAGCTGGCGGAAGCGCTCTCCGCGGCGCTGCGCTCTGGTGGCGTCGACTATGTCGCCATCGGCCCAGCCCGCCTCGCGGACGACCCGGCCTTCATTGACGCCCTGGCCGGGCCACTGGCCGCACGAAAGGTCTTTGCCTCCGTCGAGATCGCGGACGGGGAGGGGCACCTGAGCCTCTCCGCCTGCCGGCGCGCTGCCCGCCTGATCCGGGAGGTCGCAGACCGCTCCGGCGATGGCTTTGGCAACCTGTTCCTCTGCGCGCTGGCCAATGTGCCACCAGAGGCGCCCTTCTTCCCCGCCTCCTATGCGGCGGGCCCGCAGCCGCGCTTTGCCCTGGCAATCGAGTCGGCCGATATGGCCGTAGAGGCCTGCCGCCATGCCGCGACCGCAGAGGAGGCCACAGAGCGGCTCCGCAGCGCCCTGGAGCAGGCGGGAGCAGACCTCGCCGCCGTCGCTCATCGGCTTGCCGGCGAGCATGGCGTGGGCTTCGCAGGGCTGGACTTTTCACTGGCCCCGTATCCGGAGGTCGGGCGCAGTCTGGGGACGGCCTTTGAGCTGCTCGGCGGCCCGGCGGGAGCGGAGGGGGCGGTCGCCGCCGCAGCTCTGATCGCCGACGCCATCGATGGCGCACGGTTCCCCCGCACCGGCTTCTCGGGGCTCATGCTGTCGCTCCTCGAGGACAGGGCCCTCGCCACCCGTGCCGCGGAGGGGGCGCTCACCGTGCACGATCTGCTGCTCATGTCGGCCGTCTGCGGCACGGGCCTCGATACGGTCCCCCTGCCGGGGGATGCTTCGGTCGAAGCTCTGACGGGCATCCTGGCGGATGTGGGCGCACTCGCCCTGCGCACCGGCAAGCCGCTGACAGCCCGCCTCATGCCCCTGCCGGGCAAGCGCGCCGGCGATCCCGTCGCGTTCGACTTTGCCTACTTTGCGCCGAGCCGCGTCCTGGCCCTCAAGGAGGGTCCGGGCAGCGGACCGCTCGCCGCCGAAGGGACAATCTCCCTGCGAAGGTACAACCGCGGATGCTAGAAGGGCCCGACAGGCCCGGCGATGCGGCGCTGGCGAAGCGTTGGGCCTGGCAACAGGGCAATTTCAACGCCGCGCGCTCGGTTATGTTTGCAGCGTATTATGGTCCAGTTTCCTCCGCCCGGCGGGATTCACCTTCGTTTTACGCTCCGCGGGCGCCTCGCGAGGCTTCCTTCGGGGCCACAGGCCCGGCTTGCGACGCCCCCGAAACCCCTTCTCAGCGCCCGAATCGGCCCCTGCGCGGGGCTCCGCGCGCCCTGCGCAGCTAATGTGATTCGGCGCCCATAATCGTCGCTCTTGATGCAGCGCATGCGCTGAGGCAGCTGCGCGTCGCGCCGAACAGGCCCGCCGAGGGCCACGCCGGGGCGTGCACGAAGGGGCTTGGGGCAACGGCTTCCGGGTTGCGCCAGGCCGTGCAGGCCGTGTGCGCCATCTGCCAGTCAGTCCACCGGGGAAGGAGAGGGTAAGGCGCCGGTCGGCCTCCACTTGCCGGGCAGCGACCCCACGCCCCTTGCAGAAGGCGGCAGTCCCTTCACGAGGGAGCAAGCCGCGCCAAGGTTTCGTTACACCTCTGCGAGCCGGGCTATCGGGTCCGATACTCCCGGAGCCGGGTGCATTCGATGAGCCTGTCGAGGGTGCGGGGTGTAAAGACCTTACCTCGGGTAGCGAGCAGGAGCTTTTTCATATCCTCAGGGCGTACGCCGAAACCTCGCCCCGCAATGCAGGCCACCACTTCGAAGGCTGGGGAGTCTTCAGTCCCTCGCTGCCGGCTCACCTCCGCCAGGTGCTGAATGCGCGTGACCTTGTCTCTGGCCGTGCCGTCATCTTCAGTGACCTTGGCTTCGATGACCACCTGCGGGTTGTACTCGCTCGGCACCATAAAGTCGGGCGCCTGGTCCCACCCCGGGATGCGCTCTGCCCGACGGGTCTTGCGGTAGCTGACGCCGGCAGCAGAGAGAATCTCCTCAACCGTGCTTTCCAGCTTGTCTCCAACCAACTCTGACACCGAGTCCCTATGTCCGGCAAACGGCCTGCCCAGAAACCGCTCGTACAGGAGCATGGCGTACGGCGCACCCAGGTCGGCCAGCAGGGCAAGGCTCTGTGTGCCGGCCCGGGTATCGGCCTTGTCGAGGCGATGGAGGATGTCCGGCCCAACCTGGGGAGCACCCTCCTTGAGAAGCCCCACCGCTGCGTCCACCATTGCCTGCAACCGGCGCCGGGTCTCGGTGCTCGCCTTCAGAGCGCTCCCTTTGTGCAGGCGGATGGCCCTGTCCAGGGAGCGTGCGAACCCCTGGCTCACAGGTACCCCTGTGCGTTGTGTGGTCAGGTAAGCCCATTCCGACGGGCTGAAGCCCAGCATGGCTCGCAGCACGATCAGGGCTACGGGGTTCTGCGATGCGGCCTGCATCACCCTCTCCGTCTCCAGGATGCGGAACGCCGCGGTCGCCCGCTTGAGGGCTTCATAGCCCTGCTCAAAAGTCGGATAGTCAAGAAAGCCGTCGCCCTTTGGCAGAAGCAAGAACTCGGACTCGAGGCACGAGAAAACGGCAGAAACATAGCCGTCGATGTCGCCCTGAAGCTCGGAAAACGTCACCTCAAAAGGATACTTCATCGTCTTCTCCGGCGGCGTAGGAGGGTCCTCCTTCGCATACGGACCAGCTTTGGAAGAGCGGAGCCATCGCAAGGTCGGGATCGAGGCGCTCCAGAATGGCCGTCCATCCGCCAAAGCTCTCGACCGCGTCGGATACCGCCCGCAGCTTGCGCTCGGTTGGCGCGCGGGCGTCCCAGTCGTGCCTCAGGTTCCAGACGGCCATACGGATCAGGTGCCCATGAGCGATGCAGCGCATGTCACCTCGGGTCGGCCTGAGCCCGGCGAGGTTGAGCGCCGCCACGTCCTCTTGCACCAGCCTGGCCAGTTCCTCCGCCCCCGATGCGAGCAGGTGCCGCGAGACCACGCCGGTCGCCCGGCACACGAACACTGTGTCCACTATCGAGGAACCTGTGCCGTTGATGTGTATCGAGGCCCCCATCTCCGCCGGGCAGGGGAGGGAAGCCGAGCAGACCAGGCCGGCATCCAGAATGGCGGCGGCGACAGGGAGGTAAGCTTCTATGGTGTTATGGTGGTAGGTGAACACGAACGGGGCGCCGGGCTTGAGCGCGCGGGCCATCCGCACGAATGCCTGGGAGAGACCCTCGGCAAAGTGCGCGAGGCCCCGGTCCATGGTCGCATTGCCCGTGAGCTCGTCCTCGCTCCTGGTCGAAGGCCGAGCAAAGCACGCCTTGTCGGCAGCCAGACGCCGCAGCCACACGTAGCAAAAGTCCATCAGCTCCGCATACTGTACATTGGAGAAGTAGGGGGGATCCGTAAGGACGGCGTCAAGGCTCTCCGGGGCCAGGGAGGCCCTCGTGGCGCTCTCGCAGTGCAACTCGGCGCGGCGCTCCCGAACGCCGGAGGAATCGATATGCCGCAGACCAATCCACTCGCCTCGAATCGGGATGCGGGCCTTGCGTTGCCCATAGTGGCGGACCTCGAACGGCGCCCGACAGTACTCCTTGGCCGCCGCGTACTTGTCCGCCACGTTGGACCAGCCGCCGCTGCCAAGATTCATGCCTGCCCTGCCACTGGGAATGCCCAGCAGGTTCGACTCGCACTGCATCAAGCCGACCGGAAAGCCGTGCACCGAAAAGATGTCCAGCGACTTGAGGGCCATGGTGTCGTAGCGGCAGAGCATGTTCTGGTAGCGCAAGAGGTCAGAGAGATTCGTAGCGAGGGCGTCGCGAACCGGCCCCTCCGGTAGACCGGCGATGTAGCGGCAACTGAGCTCGAGACCGAGCAACTGGCGGTCGTTGAACATCTCCCGGTAGCAACGGTAGCCCCATCGGTGGAGGCGGTCGGTCTCGTCACCTGCGGGAATCTCCTCGTCCGGGATGAACTCGGGCTCGAGCTCCGCCAGGCGCGTCCGGGCCCGGTCGTATCTCGCCAGGTCCTCGCCATCCGGCTTTTTGAAGTAACGGCCCACGTGCTCCGGGCGGCAGGAAGGGCAGTGGTACTCGATAGCCACCATAGCGTGCTGGGGCGGCCCCTGCCTGGCATCGGGGTAGGAGTTGGTCTTGCCGCAGTGGGGGCACACAGCGCGATTCCGTGCGGCGCGGCCGGCCATAGTCAGCGGGGCTCCGCAGCAGGCGCATGAGCCAGGATTCCTTCGGTCGCTGACCTCTACAAGGGCACCACATACGCTGCAGATCAGCACATTCATGGGGTGGCGACGGTTCTCAGCGACGAGGTAACCCGGGAACAGCAGGATCTCCTCACCACAAGAAACGCAGCGCTGGGCTTTGACCCAGAGGAAGTACTTGACCTGGGCATCGGTGGCGCCACAGTAGACACAGGTCGTACGGTAGAGGTCGCCCACGCGCTCGTCAAGCCAGGACCTGAGTCCCGACGCCGCTGCGCGGTAGGCGTCGACGTCTAGGTCGCGGATCTCCTGCCATACGATCCAGTAAGCCATAGGGTTGATGTCGTAGCCGACGACTTCGCAGCCCAGGCGATTCGCCTCGATGAGCGGCGTTCCGCCCCCCATGAAGGGATCAGCCACCCTGATGCCGTTGAGATCGTGGGCGCGATAAAAGCTCGCCCGGAGAGGCTCAGAGACGAACTCGGAGAGCAGGAGGGCGCGGAAGAGCGTCCCGGGACGGCGGGCAAACCACTTGTGCACCGCGATCACGGGGCGATAGTTCTGCTGTATCTGCTTCTCCCGCAGCGCGAGGTCGGCAACGAAAGGCACGTCGAACCGCTTCTCGATCATGGTGGCTCTCCAGAAGCCATGAATCCCGCCCACGACCCCGGCCGTGCCCCGGCATCCCTGCCCGCGTAATTCGGATGCGGGCGCCCGGATGCAGCGCACCTCATTATAGCACAGAGATAATGGTTCCCCTACTCCTGTAGAAGAGAACTCACAAGGGCAAGACTCTGCTCTGGTCTTTCGGCCCTCGCGTGTGCATAGCCAGGGCGGCGCTCAACCACGCGCTGTGCATGCCCCCCTTGCCGCGGACAGGCGGAGATGGAGCGCGACCACGGGCTCAACCGCCCGAGCCCACAGGCGTGCTTCAGCGCCTCATGCGCGCGACGAGCACCGGCGGTATCTCCGGAAAGTTGTTCCAGGAGAGGGAGCGGTCCGGGACGGCCTCGGGCGGGAAGGTCGGCTCCTCCAACGCATCAAGCACAAAGCCAGTGCGGAAGAAGGCGCCGAAGAGGACGCTGAGGGGTCGGTGAAAGTAGATCTGCGGCACAGGCTGGCCGACCATCCCGAGCCCGCGGGCGTGGAAGGGCCTCGCATACCGGCAGACGCTGACGAAACGCGAGGTGATGAGTTGCCCTTCCCGGTCCTCCTCCTCAATGGCTTTGCGCGTGCTGGGGTTGTTAAAGCAGGGGTGCGTGACCGAGAAGACAAACCGCCCCTCCGGCTTGAGGAGCTCGGGGAGCGCTTCGGCCAGGGGGTCGATCTCGGCCATATCCATGAGCGCCATCGAGCAGACCGCCGCGTCAAAGCAGTGCCGGCCAAGGGCGAGAAGCTGCGCCTTGTCGGTCGCATCGACCAGGCGGTACTCGATGCGGTCCGCATGGTCGATCGTCCTGGCCCGGGCCTTCTCCAGGAAGGTTGGGCTGCAATCGGTCGCGAGAACCCTCGCGCCCAACTGCGCCATGCGCCGGGCCATGACGCCGTTGCCACAGGCGATTTCGAGGACTTGCTCGCCCGGACGCAGGGCCAGGAGGCGCTCAGTCGCCGGGCCCACCAGGTAGCGCTGAAAGTCGTTGCCTTCGCCCATGCGGGCATCCCAGTAGGCGGCGTTCACCTCCCAGATTTCCTGGGCCTCGCGGTTGAGGTCCCGTTGCGGCGTGTGGTTCTGCATCTCTCCCTCCGCTTTGCGCTGGCGCGGCGGCACAGGTGCCCCCGTACCTCGCCCGTCATGAGCGCGGACATCCAGGCGCCGGGGGCGGGGAGCTCCATTGGAGGCGCGAGTCAGACCCTCTGATGCTACTATCAGCTGTCCCCCGTCGACCTCGTCCGGAGGCCCAATATCACGGTCTGCGCGGCGCCGCCCCCACCCCAACCCCTCCCCCGAGCGGGCACGACGTGCCCGCTCGGGGGAGGGGTCATTCCCACTGGGTGTTTTGGGCTCCGCTGGCGCGCCGCGGCACGCCAGCGGCGCCCAAAACACCCACCAGGAAGGACCCCTCCCCCAGGCGGCCACCACGTGCCCGCCT
>DYEI01000302.1 GCA_020725765.1 Anaerolinea sp.
CGGCCTGCGGGCCGACCCGGGGGAGGGGGCGCGGGGGTGGGGGCCCTGCCGGCAGCGCAGAAGAGCCTGCCCCCAGACTGAACTACACCTCCCGCCCCCCTCTCGTTTGCGAAAGACCTGCCTTTGTGCTACCATGCGCCGGTCGGCCCGGCGACGGGCCAGAACTTGCGGGAGGAGAGCCCGTGAGCGAGAAAGGCCATAGACTCGCGACGGCCGCCTTCTTCGATCTCGACCATACGGTCCTCAACGAGAGCTCGAGCGCCCTCTGGGCCCGCTACCTGCACCGCCAGGGGCGGATGGGGCTGCGCGGATTGGCCCGCCTCGCCTGGTGGACGCTGCAGTACCGGCTCGCCATCATTGACATGAACGCGGTGGTACACCGCCTCGTCGCCGATATGCGCGGCCAGAGCGAGCCGGAGATGATCGAGGAGTGCGACCGCTGGTGCGAGGAGATGGTGATCCCGCACATCGCACCACTGGCGCGGGCGCGGATCGAGCAGCACCTGGCCAAGGGACATATCGTCGCGCTCCTCACCGCTTCGAGCATCTACGCCGGAAGGCCGATCGCCCGCCACCTCGGCCTTGGCGATAACGCCATCTGCACCCGCCTCGAGGTCGAGGATGGCGTCTTTACCGGCCGCTGCGTGGAGCCGGTCTGCTATGGCGAGGGCAAGCTGTACTGGGCGCGGCTCTTCGCCGAGGAGCATGGCATAGACCTCGCCTCGAGCTACTTCTACAGCGATAGCTACACCGACCTCGCCATGCTGGAAGCCGTCGGCCATCCCGTGGCGGTGAACCCCGACCCCCGGCTCCGCCGCCACGCCCGCCGGCGCGGCTGGCCCGTCGAGCGGTTCTACTGATCTTGGCCCGCCCCCCCGGACGTGACAGCAGGCACGCTTGGTGCTATAATCCGCCCAGAACACGCCGAGGAGATGTGGCATGACCGTGCCGGAGAGCATCAACAGGATTATCCAGATCCTGCTCTATATGCTGGGCGCCTACATGGCCGCACTCTACGTGGGCCTTGTGGTCTGGACGGCGCGGGATATCGCCAGCCGCAGCCGAGACTGGCTGGCCCGCATCCTGGCCGTCCTGCTCGTTGCCGTGTTCAATATCCCGGGCCTGCTGCTCTACATCGTCCTCCGACCCCGCGAGACGCTCGCAGCCGTCTACGGCAGGGCACTGGAGGAGGAGGCGCTCCTGCGGGACATCGAGGAGCAGACGGCCTGCCCTTCCTGCCACCGGCGGGTGGCGCAGGACTTTATGGTCTGCCCTTACTGCCGAACCTCGCTGAAGAGCCGGTGCCCCTCGTGTGAGCGGCTCCTCAGCCCCGGCTGGGAGGTCTGCCCCTACTGCGGGCGGGACCAGGCCAGGGCGACCAGGCCCGCCAAGGCCAGGGTTGCCACGGCTACGGCTCAGACAAGCCCTCCAGACGAGGCCACCACCCCAACTGCTTGAGCCGCGCCAGGACTTCAGGGAGCTGATCCTCGGCAACGAGGACGGCCCGCTCCGATACCGCCGAACCGAGACGCTGCCCTAGCTCCGCATCAGCGCGGAGCAGGCGCAGCGTTTCTGCATCTGCTGTCTGCAGCAGAATGGCGCGGCGCAGCGCGACCCTCTGGAACCGGCTCTGCCACGCGCGCAGAGCCCGGGCAACCTGCGCAGGCACCGGTCGGCCAGAGGCCCGCCGCAGAAAGCCCTCGATCTGCCGCACCTGAACCCCAGCGTTGAGGGCCCGCCACGTGCACTCGGGCTCAAGGCGGAACACGTCCGAATCCCCCTCCCGCCCCTGCCAGAGCGCGAACCGCTCCAGTCGCGCCCGGTCGTAGGCCGATGCGCTCCGCGGCGCGACCACGCTCAGGTCCTCGCGGATGGCCAGCGGCGCCGCGCGCGGCGCCGGCGGCGCCGCAGCCAGCCCCAGGCACGCCCGCCCGAACGGGGTGAGGCGGAAGCGGTCGGCTTCGCCACCCTCCGCCCCCCCGAGCGCGACAGCGCCGAGCCAGTACAGGGAACGCACGATCAGATGCCGCAGCAAGGCGCCCTCGACGTCATCCCAATGGGCAAAGCCCTGCAGGTAGTGCCCCGTGACCGCGCTGCGGATATACCAGGAGTCATAGTCGCCATCGGGGCGCGCGAAATCGGGCTGCGCGGCCTTGATGGCCGCCACCAGGTCGGCGATCCTCGCCCATCCGTCAGGACACTGGCGCAGGGCGCCGAGGAGAGCCCGCCGGGCGGCCAACGGATCATTGCGCCAGCCGGTGTCCTCGCAGCGCAGAGAGGGGATGCGCCACAGCTCGTTCCACTGCGGGTCACCCTGCCAGGCCTCGAAGAGGAGGGCCTGCCGGCGGTGCACCGGCCACTGCAGCCAGACACGGGCCCTGGCCCCTACCTGCAGCAGCCCCTGCCGCCGTACCACCAGGTGGCTGCGCAGGGCCAGCCGCTCCAACAGGGCCAACCGCTCCGGCTCGGCCGGTCCCCGGCACCGCGGGCCCAGCGCAGCCATGAACCCTGTGGGCAACCCCATAGCCGGGGACGCGGCCACCGGCTCGAGGCGCAGCCGCGCCAGCACCAGCTCCAAGTCCAGGGCCATGGCATCGCCCTCGTCCGTCGTCCAGGCCGGGTCCGGCGCCGCCGGCACCGAGAGCGCCGGCGCAGATGAGGGGCAGAGCGGCAACGCTGCCAGGAGGTCCTGCGGCACATAGTACAGCTCGCCATGGTAGGCGCCCAGGCGGCCGTAGCGGCGGAACAGCAGCCCGGCGTAGTAGAGCCGCTCCGCAGCATTGGCCGGATGGAGCCACGGCGCCTCCCGCGCGATGGCGCGCGGACCGAGGCGACGGACCTCCCCGTAGAGGTGCGCGAAGTGGTGCCCGCGCACGGCGCCGCCGGCCGCCGCCACCTGTGCGAGGGCCGCCCGCGCCTCCGGCGCGAGGTCCTCCAGGAAGGCCTGCAGGCGCTCCGGGTCGAGCATCGCTTCGGCCAGGCGCCCGGGGAGCGTCGACGGATCGCCAGTCTCGACGCGCCACAGATCTGCGATGGCCAGGATCATGACCTCGCTGTGACCCGCCAGAGCCTCCTGCAACGTCTGCATAGCCCCACCCTGTTGAGCGGCCTGCGCCGCAGGCCAGCACGCCATCACGCCTGAGCTCGCAGAATACCACGGTTCTCGAGCGTGTCAATCGACCCACACTGCTGGTCGGAGCAGGTCGAGCGGCAGTCGCGATGGGCTGCAACTGAGTGCCCCCACCCCCGCCCCTCCCCC
>DYEI01000303.1 GCA_020725765.1 Anaerolinea sp.
CCAACAAAAGGTCTCGCACCGGGCTTGTGCAAAGCGTAAGGCCCGGTCGCCGGCAGAGTGTCCCCGGCAGGCTGCCTGACCGCGAATCTGCTGACTGCTCTTGGATGCACCCCCTCGCACATGCCCGCTTTCCAAAAACGCCTTGCTCTGGTAGAATGGCGTCAGGCTGCGAACGCCGCTTGCGTGTAGGGGCGCACCCGCGCCCCTGCGTGCTAGAGGGATGGCGCGGCATGCGAGAGGGAGCGAGCATGGTCAGAGGGACAGACCGGGACGCCACAAAAGGCCGCAGGCTGGCGCCCGTCCTGGCGATTGCCTTCCTCTGCGTTCTGGCGTACGGGGCGTGTACCTGGCACCTGGCGGCGAGGCCCCTCGTGAAGGATGACGTGCTCACGCTGAGCCGCGTGGATGGGGGCGTGCCAGCGCTGTTCGGCCTGGGCGGAAGCCTGGCCGGCGCCGACCCTTACCCGCCGCTTTACTTCGTGGCTGTGGCAGCTTTCCGGGAGTTGGCCGGCCCAAGCGGTTTCGCTCTGCGCTTCATCTCGGCGGCGTTCGCGGTGCTTCTGGTGCCGCTGCTCTATGCAGCCGGGGCGCGCATCTGGAGCCGCCGCGCTGGGCTCCTCGCTGCAGCGTTGGGCGCGCTTTCTCCTCTCTATCTGGCCCACTCTCAGGAAGCGCGCATGTACACTGTGGTCGCCGGGCTGGGCGTGGCCTCCATCTATGCGCTGGCACGAGCGCTCGACGAGCAGGACCGCACCTGGCTCATTGCCGCCGTGGTGGCCGCGGCGGCGGCCGTTCTCACCGATTACCGTGCCGTAGTGCTCTTCCCTGTGCTGGGCCTGCAGGCCGTCTTCTCCGACCGGCTGCCTCGGCCCTGGCGTCTGGGCCTCACCATTGGGCTGACGGCAGCCCTGCTGGCTGGCCTCTCGGTTGTGGCGGCCGGCCTCCTCGGCCTCCGAGCCGGGACCTCGGCGCTTCAGTCCGGCGCCCGTCCAATCGCGACGCTGGCCGACGAGCTACGCGGCCTCTTCGGGGGGGCATACCTGCCGGCGAGAGTGTCGGGCCCGCTCGATGCCCTCTGGCTGGTGGTCCTGCTGCTGGGGGTCCTGTGGCCGAGCGCTCGCGGCGGCGCCGTGGTGCTCGCCTACCTCTGCCTCCCTCTCCTGGCTGCCGTTGGGGAACTGCTCGTGGGGCGGGGGACGCACGGGGGGTACCTCCCCCTCCTCGGACCGGCGGTCTACCTCGGGGTAGCCCGCGGATTGGAGTGCTGCACCGGGAGGCTCAGGCCGGCGGGAGTGGCAGCGACGCTGATCCTTCTTGGCGGCATGGGCGTGGCATCCTACCGGCAGGTTGCGGCCGTGCCACGAGCGACCGATTGCCCCTATCGCGAGCTGGCGCAGGCCATCGAGTGTGGCGAGCGCCCCGGGGACGTGATCCTGGTCTCTGGCGGGGAGAGCACGATGGCGCTGCTGCACTACTACCGCGGCACCATCCCGGCAGTTCCCCTCACGCTGTCCCCGGATGGCAGCGGGGCGGACGGTGCTGCCGCGGCAGACGTCACCGCAGACCTGGCCTCCCGCTTTGCCCGCGTGTGGCTGGTGCGTACAGACCTCTCGCCCGCCAGAGGTGAGGCCGAGGCATGGCTGACGGAGCACGCATTCCTGGCCGACCGCCGCGTGTACCAGGCCGGCACGGCCGAGGGCCTTCTGGAGCTCTATCTCACCCAAAGCCCCTCCCTGTCCGCGGAACCCCCGTATCAGCACCGGACAGAGGTGAGCTTTGGTGGCCTGCGCCTTGAGGGTTACGACCTGCCTCTGCGACCGGTAATGGGCGGGCAGAAGGCCTGGGTCACCCTGTACTGGCGATCCCTCGCACCACAGCATGCCAGGGTCTCCCTGCGCCTTGTGGACAGGCAGGGCCGCGAGTGGGCCCGTGCCGACGAGATACCCTACCCCGCCCTGCCTCCCGAGCGCTGGCCCAGGAACGTCCTGATGCGATACGAGCCGGGGCTCGGGGTTCCCCCCGGCCTGCCGCCGGGCTGGTATAACATCGAGTTGCGCGTGTATGACCCGATCAGCCATCGTCCCATCGAGCCTGCTTCCGGCGCGGCACCCGGGCCGCTCCAGCTCGGGCCGGTGCTGGTCGAAGCGACCTGGGCCCGGCCGGCGCTCGTTGAGAAGCTGAGCCGTGGCCTGGAAGCGCTCGGTGGCCGCGGGATGGCCTTTGATGAGGACGTGGCGCTGCGCGCCTTCCGGCTGGAGCCACAGGAGGTCCAGCCCGGCGCGTGGCTGCACGTGGACCTCTACTGGGAAGTCAGGTCCCGGCCCAAGGGCGACCTGGCGCTAGAGCTGGCCCTGGTCGACAGCCAGGGCATGCCCGTCACTTCGCAGGTCGTCTCGCCCGTCGCCTCCTGGTACCCGCCGGCCGCATGGCGGGCCGAGGAGCTACTCTGGGCACAGCATGACCTCCTCGTGCCGCCGCGGGCGAGGCCCGGCGTCTATCGCCTGGAGCTGCGTATGCGGGACCCGTCGGGTCGACTCGTGCCGATCCGAGACCGCTGGCGCTTCTGGACCTGGGGGGTGGATGTAGCCACCCTGGGGCGGGTACGTGTGGCGCAGGTACCGCAGGAGCGCAGCCTCCCTCATATCCAACACAGGCTGGACGCCCGGACCACGGCCGGCGTCGACCTCCTGGGCTACGAGGGTGTTCCTGAGCGCATCAGGCCTGGCGAGACTCTGGAGCTGACCCTGTACTGGCGCGCCACGTCGGTACCCAAGGTGAGCTACAAAGTGAGCGTTCAGATGCTGGACAGGCAACACTCGATCCTTGCTCAGGATGACAGCATCCCTGCGGGCTGGTCGCGGCCGACGACGGGATGGGCAGCTGGCGAGGTTGTGGGCGACGGGCATCGCCTGCCTGTGCCGGCCTCGGCGGCCCCGCAGCAGGCGACGCTGATAGTGGCCCTGTACGATGAGGATACGGGCCGCCGCGTACAGTGGTTCGAGGGGGGCCAGCTTCGGGAGTACGTGGAGCTATGCCAGTTGGGTATCGGCGAGTGAGGTGGGTGCTGATCCTGGTCCTCCTGCTCGCCTTCCTGCTTCGGGTCGAGAAGCTGGCTGCGGAGGGGCTGTGGTACGACGAGGCCTTTAGCGTCGAGTTGGCGCAGCACAGCTGGCGCGAGATCATCGTTGGCGAGCTGAACCTCCCTCCCCTCTACAACCTGCTCCTGGGGGCCTGGGGTAGGCTGGCAGGCTGGGGGGATTTCCAGGTCCGGTATCTCTCCGTTATCTGCGGCCTGCTCGTCGTGGCACTCGGCGGATCTCTGATCAGCATGCTCCTCGGCGCGCGAGCGGGGGCTGTGGCAGGGCTGCTTCTGGCCGTCTCTCCGATTGAGATCTGGTATGCGCGCGAGGCGCGCATGTACGTGCTCCTGGCCGTGCTGGCGCTCGCCTCGACGGTGGTGCTGGTCCGCCTCATGTGTGGCCAGACGGAGCGGAGGTGGTGGCTGCTCTACGCCCTGGCCAACGTGGGCGCTCTGTATACCCACTACTACGCGGCCTTTGTGGTGGCAGCGCAGGCTCTGTGGGTGCTCATACACTTGCTCAGGACCCGCGACGGTGGCTTTCTTCGTCGCTGGGTGCTGAGCCAGCTCGGGCTCGGGTTTGCCCTCCTGCCCTGGGTGCCGGTCTTTGTCGCGCAGTGGCGGGCGGCCAACACCACCTACTGGCCGGGGCGCCTGAGCCTGGCCTACGTGGCGACGAACGCCCTCCTTGGATTCATGGGCGCCGACCGCATGGCGCCGGCATCGCTCGCCGCACGGCTGGCTGTGGCGACCTGCGTCCTGGCTGCTCTGGGCCTGGTTGCGGGCGCCTGGCGACCCCGTGTGCGCTGGGAGACCGCCATGCTGTTAACCTACGTGGCGGTGCCTCTGCTGATCTTCTACGAGTTAGTGCACTCCCGGCCCAAGTTCTCGCCGCGCTACCTGCTCGTGGCCGTGCCGGGGCTGCTGGGCCTGGCGGCGGGCACAGTCTCGAACCTGTGGCCGACGGCTCTTAGGCGCTGGCACGAGTGGCTCCGCCTGGGCGTCGCCGCAGCGATCCTCTGCGGCCTGGCCATCGGCTCCGCCTACGCCGCCACGATGCCCTGGCGCGACGGTCGCTTCGGCCGCGAAGACTTTGTGGGCGCGGCTCTGTTCCTCGCCCGGGCATCGGCGCCCGACGAGGCGGTGATCCTCCTCTCGGGGCACTCTGCCCCGGCTTTTGTGCGCTACTATCATCGCAATGGCTGCTATCCGCTTCCGGAAGGGCTGCCTCCCTCACCCTCGGTTGACGATGTCGTGACGCTCGACACGCTCGGTGACCTCAACCGGGCCATCGCAGGGCGCCGCGGCGCCTGGCTGCTCCTGTGGCAGAACGAAGTGGTCGATCCGAACGGCCTGGTGCTCGCCTTGTTTGATCTCTTCGGCCAGCGGGTGCCTGTCGAAGAGCGGTTCCGTGGGCTCGAGATACGGCACTACCTCCTTCCCGAAGGGCTGCAACTGAGCCGCGAGATGTTTGTGCGCACACCCCTCAACGTTCCCGTGGGAGACGGGGAGCTTGTGCTTGTGGGCTGCGACCTGCCAACGCGCCCGGTCCCGAGCGGCGAGACTGCAGTCCTCCTGCTCCATTGGCAGGCTCTGCGACCGATGGCGCAAGACTATCGGCTGTCGCTGCAGGTGCTCGGCGAGGCGGGGCAGGTGCTGGCCGAAACGGGCGGGCGCGTCGCCGGCTGGATGTACCCTACCTACCGCTGGCGAACGGACCGGCTGATCACGGCCCGGCAAGATGTGCGGCTACCGGCAGGTCTGCCTGCCGGCGAGTATCTGCTGCAGGCACGCATCTTTGCGCTGGGCGAGCCGACCGCGCGCACGGTGCCCCTCGGCCGCTTCACCGTGGGCCGCGCCCTGCGCCAGCCCACGCTGGCGGAGCTCGGCGTCTCGCAGCCGTTGGGGGCGACGCTGGCAGAGTTGGAGCTCCTCAGTTGCCAGATATCTCCCCGGCAGGCAAGCCCCGGTCAGGCAGCGCAGGCCACCCTCATCTGGCGCGCGCGGGCACGGCCGGCAAGGCCCTACCGCGTGGCGCTCTCTCTGGGTGACCGTGCCTGGGCGACGCTGCCGCTCCCCGCATCGGCCACGGACCTGGAAGCCGGCGATGCGCTGCGCATGGTGTGCCCGCTCCTCGTTCCTCCCGACGCTGCGGATGGCAGGCAGCCGGTCTCTCTCTCGCTCATGACAGAGGGGGCGCAGCCGGTCGCGGGGCCGCTTGTCGCGGGCGAGATCGAGGTCCATGCCGGTGAGCGGCTCTTCGAGGTACCGGCCGGCATCGCCAATCCGCTTCGCGTCGACCTGGGGGGAAGAGTCGCATTCCTGGGCTATGGAGTGGATCGGCAGGCCCTCCATCCGGGCGAGAGCTTTCATCTGGACCTCTACTGGCAGGGCGTGCAGCCGATGGACACGAGCTACACCGTCTTTGTGCACCTGCTCGATGGCAGGGAAAAGATCTGGGGGCAGGTGGACTCGATCCCGGCCCGCGCTACGCGGCCGACAACCGGCTGGCTGCCGGGGGAGGTCGTGATCGACAGCTACGACGTGACGGTCTATCCCGACGCGCCGCCGGGGCAGTACGTGATCGAGGTCGGGATGTACAACGCGGCTACGGGCGAGCGCCTGCCGGCCTATGATGAGAGCGGCAATCACCTCTGGGCCGATCGCATCCTGCTGAGCGCCGTGCAGGTGCTGCCTCCCGCGTCGGGGAGGTAGCCCGATGCGCGGACGCCTTGCCAGCCTCGTCAAGGTTGCGGTGTCGGCGTGCCTGCTGGCCGTGCTGCTGAGGAGGGTCTCGCCGCGGGAGGCGGTGGCAGCACTCGCCGCGGCCAACTGGCCACTGCTGGGGTTGGCCCTGGCCATCTATGTGGGCACCGTTCCGCTCCGGGCGCTGCGCTGGCGGGCGCTGGTGCACGCCAAGGGGATCGCCGTGCCGCTGAGGCGGCTGGTGGCGCTCTACTTTGTAGGAGGGTTCTTCAACATCATGCTCCCGACAGGGGTCGGCGGCGATGCGGTGCGGGCTTACGAACTGGCCCATGATACGCGCGAGTCCGAGCTTGCGGTCGGGACCGTGTTTGTGGATCGGGCGCTGGGCCTGCTGGTGTTGCTGTTGCTGGCCGCGCTGGCGCTGCCCTTCTGGTCCGGTCCGTTCGATCCGTGGGTGGCCTGGCTGGTTGGGGCCCTCGCCCTGGCCAGCCTGGGCGGGATGACCCTGCTACTGGCCGGCCGGCCGCTTGTGGCCGTCTATCGCCGCTTGCCGGCAAGGCTTGGCGCCCTTATCGACCGACCGGTGCTGCGCCGGCTGTACTGCTCACTCAGCGGCTACCCGGGGAGGTCGCTGGCAGAGGCGATCGCCGTGTCGGTTCTCTTCAACCTGCTGCTGGTTGCCGTCAATCAGCTGATTGGGCTGGGATTCGGCGTGCATATCCCGACGGGGCAGTATGTGATCTGCGTCTCGCTCAGCGCCTTTGCCTCGACTCTCCCGATCTCGCTAGGGGGGCTGGGGGTGCGCGAGGGCGCCTTCGCCGAGCTGTTCGGGCAGGTCGGCGTGCCCGCGGCACTGGCGCTCTCGATGTCGCTGACGTTCTACCTGATGAACGTGGTGTCCGGTCTGATCGGCGGGCTCCTGTATGCCTGGGAGGGGCTGCGCGGGTCCGCGGGGCGTGCGTCTGCAAGAGACCTCGCGGAGGACGTGGCCGGTGCCGAAGGAGACCGGTGAGGTTGGGCTGCGGAACGGGCAGCGGGGACGCAGGAAAGGGAAAAGGAGGTCATGTCGAACGCGTGTCTGGTCACGGGTGTGGCCGGTTTCATCGGTTCCCATCTGGCGGAGCGCCTGGTGTGCGAGGGCTACCGTGTGGTTGGCGTCGACTGCTTCACCGACTACTATCCGCGCCACGTGAAAGAGGCGAACCTGTCGTGGCTGCGGGGGCAGGAGGGTTTCCACTTTCGGGAGCTGGACCTCTGCACCGCTGATCTCGAAAGCCTGCTCGCAGAGGAGGGCATCGAGGCCATCTTCCATCAGGCGGCCCAGGCCGGAGTGCGCTCAAGCTGGGGACGTGAGTTCGTCACCTACACCCGGAATAACGTCCTGGCGACGCAGCGGTTGCTGGAGGCAGCGCGCGCGCACGGGGTCCGGCGATTCGTGTATGCGTCCTCCTCTTCGGTCTATGGCGACTGCCCCGACCTGCCGGCGCGAGAGAGCGCCCTGCCGCAACCCATCTCGCCCTACGGCGTGACCAAGCTCGCGGCGGAGCACCTCTGCCGGCTCTACCATGCCAGCTTTGGCGTGCCGACCGTCTCGCTGCGGTACTTTACCGTCTACGGGCCCCGCCAGCGCCCGGATATGGCCTTCCACCGCTTCATCCGGGCCCTGCTGCGCGGCGATGTGCTGCCGATCTATGGCGACGGCGAGCAGACGCGGGATTTCACCTATGTGGCGGACGTCGTCGAGGCCAATCTGCTGGCCATGCAGTGTGATCTGGGCGGGGTGGTCTTCAATATCGGTGGTGGCTCGCGGGTCAGCCTGAACGAGGTCGTGGAGCTGCTCGGCAAGATCACCGGGAGGCCCGTGCGCCTCGACCGAAGCCGGCCCCAGCATGGCGATGTTCGGCACACCTGGGCCGACACGAGCCTCGCCCGGCGCCTGCTGGGCTATGCGCCTCGGTGGAATCTCGAGGCCGGACTGCGAGCGGAGGTCGAGTGGCTCAAGGGAATGGAGCAGTGAGGCAGGCATGGACCTATCCGTAGTGATCCCCCTGTATAACGAAGAGGGCAATGTGAGGCCGCTGGTCTCACGACTCACTGAGACGCTCTCCGGGCTGCCCCTGTCGTGGGAGGTGATCATTGTCGACGATGGCTCGACCGACGGCAGCTTTGAGATCCTGCGCGAGCTGGCTGCGGGCGAGCCGCGCCTGAGGGTGGTGCGCTTCCGGCGAAACTTTGGGCAGACCGCTGCCTTTGCCGCCGGGTTCGAGGCCACGCAGGGGCAGATCGTCGTTACCATGGACGCGGATCTGCAGAACGACCCGGCGGACATCCCCGCCCTGCTGGACAAGATGGCGGAGGGATACGACATTGTGAGCGGGTGGCGGGTGAACCGTCAGGACGCGTTTCTGACGCGGCGCCTGCCCTCACAGATTGCCAACCGGCTCGCCGGGTGGCTCACGCGGGTCCATCTTCACGACTATGGCTGCTCCCTCAAGGCCTATCGCCTCGAAGTGATCAGGGGCATCCGCCTCTATGGCGAGCTGCATCGCTTCATCCCGGCCCTGGCGAGTTGGATGGGCGTTCGCATCGCCGAGATTCCGGTCAACCATGAGCCTCGGAGGTCCGGGCGGTCCAAGTATGGGCTGGGAAGGACAGTACGCGTCCTCCTGGATTTGCTTACCCTGCAGTTCCTGCTATTCTACGGGACACGGCCGGCTCATGTGTTTGGCTCCCTGGGGCTCGTCTCCTTTGGCCTCGGGGCTGCCATGAGCCTGTATCTGGCCTATGTGAAGCTGATCCTCGGGCAGTCGATTGGCAGCCGTCCGCTCCTGACCCTGAGCGTGCTGCTGGTCATCGTCGGCGTGCAGATGGTGACGATGGGCTTTCTGGGCGAGATCATGGTACGTACCTACCACGAGGCTGCTGGCAAGCCCATCTATGTGGTGCGGGAAACGCTGAACGACCCAACCAGAGGTACGCCAGACTAGGTCCTGTCGGCATGTGGGCTGGCGGAAGGCAGTTCGGGGATGTGTGGCAGCCGGCTGCGAGGGCAGGTCCCCTGTGGCTTGCCCGCGGCCGGTGATATAACCCAGGTATTGGCGGCCATTGCGCCGAGGAGCGCCCGATGACTGACCACGCGAAATCAGAGCAGCACCTGCACTGGGAGCCACTGCTCTACCCGTGGCCATTCGCCGCCGCCCTTATCCTCAGGGTATGGCAGCTCGGTGCTTTCGTCAGCAGGGACGAGCTGGCATGGACCTTTCGGGCTGGCAAGCTCTGGCAGTCGTTGACGGAAAGGCATCCCTTGCCCGCGGCGCAGGGCGACCCGGCGGGGAGCGTCACGCTTTCCGTCGCTGCCCTCGGGCTCGCGCTGCGCCGCCTGCTGGAGGGAGGCAGCCCGCTATCCCGCTGGCAGGACCTGAGGGGGCTCGAGACCTTTGACCCACAGAACGCGGCCCACCTGCACCTGCTTGCCTCTTTCTGGCCGACCTCGGTGCTGGCGGTGGCGCTGGTCAACACGCTGGTGGTGATCCTCATTGCGCTCCTGGTTTCCCGGCTGTGGGGCGCGCGGGCAGGGCTCTTCGCGGGCCTTCTGCTCTCCGTGGCGCCTCGCTATCTGGCGCTCTCTCGCATACTGGCGCCGGATGCGCTGACTTCGGGCCTGGTGGTAGCGGCGTTCCTCGCCCTGCTGTGGGCCCTGCAAAGGCCCTCCTCCTGGGGCGCTTTTCTACTCTCAGGAGCCCTGACCGGGTGGGCCCTGCTGAACCAGGGCCCGGCAGCGATCCTCGTGCCTTGTGTGCTGCTTCTGCTCTGTGGCGAGCACCTCTTTCGTAAGCGGCCGGCCCTGGTCTGGCTGCGGAGTGGAGGCCTGTGGTGCCTTGGGCTCGTCGCGGCGGCCGCGACTTGCCCAACAGCCTGGAGGGCGCCACTCGAAGCCCCGGGCGCGCTCGGAGCACATCTGTTGCGGGCGCTGCTTGCAGCCCTGCGCACCACACACCTGCCAGACATGCGTGCCATAGCCTGGGAGCTGACGCCGCTCTCCCTCGTTGGCCTGGCTCTGGCGGCGATACGGCTCGCCCTGGACGAGAACCGTGGCCGCCTGCCGCTGCTCGCGCTCCTGATCTTTGGTGTGCTCTTTCCCGCACTGGGGGCAGCGGGTGAGACGGGGTCGCTCCCCGCGCTCGCCTCGGTCGTGTCTCTCACGGTAGCGTCTGCGGTAGGCCTCGACGGGTTGGCGACCATTGCCGCCCGGATGGTGGATCGATGGCGGCGCAGCCGCGCCCTGACTCTCGGACTCAGCCTGGTGCTGACCATCGCTGCGCTGGGGGCCATTGGGCGGGAGGCGGTCGCCGTCATCGGTCTGCGGCCCTACTATGGGCTGTACCACAACCCCTGGGTGGAGGCCCCCCTTGAGGCCTCGTCCGGCCGTGGCGAGGGCATGGACCAGCTCGTTGCCTACCTCAACGCCCTGCCCGGCGCGGAGGCGCTGACCGTAGCGACGGCGAACGTGGAGCTTTTGGCTCCACTCTTTGTGGGCCACACCGTTCCGCTCGATGCGAGTACGGTGGCCACGGCCGACTATGTGGCCGTCTACCATGGTGATCAGCTCGGACCGCTCGCCGCACGTCTCCCGAGGGAGCCCGAGCACGTGGTGATCGTAGAGGGCGTCGAATGCGCCCGGCTCTACGCAAACCGGGTACACGAGCCGATACTAAAGCTGATGGTGGGGGCTCTGCAGGCGGATGACGTGGTGGTACTCGATGGCGCCTCTCCCTTTGCCCGGCACTATGACGGCCCGGCGCCGTGGCACGAGATCCACGTCGAAAGCCTCGAGCAGGTCGCTCGCGAGCTGGACGAGCTGGCTGCAGGCCGCTGGCGACTGTGGCATGTGGCCTTTGAGGGCGCCGACCCACAAGGGATTGTCCGCAGCCTGCTGGAGAGCCACACGATGCTCCTCCAGCGATGGCAGGTTGAGGGTGCGACCGTCTCCGCCTACCAGCTCCCGCTCGAGGTGCACTTTTATGCGACGGAGCCCGAGCAGGAGCTGGGCCTGGAGTTCCCGGGCGGCCTGCGCCTGGCAGGTGCCGGCCTGGTCGAGGATGAGGTGCAGTACCGACAGCCCATCGTGCTCACGCTGCGATGGCAGACGGGCGAGGGGCCGGCCCGCGACATGGGCTTCTCCCTGCGCCTCGTCGATGGCAGCGGGCGGGTTTGGGCACAGCAGGACCGGCTCCTCGCCGCTGCCGACGGCCGACTGGCGGGCACCTGGGCTCCGAACGCAGAGGTTCGATCCGAGCACTGGCTCAGCCTGCCCCCGGGGATTCCGCCGGGGAGCTATCACCTCCGGGCCGTCCTCTACACGGCCGACACACGCACCCCGCTGGTGCCACGCGGACCCGGCGGCCCCCAAGGCAGCGAGGTGATGGAGCTCGTGCCGGTGCGGGTGCTCCCCGCGCAGGTGCCCCCGACCGAAGCCGAGCTCAGCATCCCGCAGCGGCTTGAGGTGACACTGGTGCGTGGGGTGGAGCTCATGGGGTTTGAGATCGGCTCTGAGAGCGTTATGCCTGGACTCTACCTCCCGCTCCGCCTGTGGTGGCGGTGCACCGAGCCGATGACGGTCACCTACCAGGCCCATCTCATGCTCCTGGACGCCCGTGGCGACCTGCGCGGCGACTGTACCGTGGAGCTGGCTGGAAGCGAGCATCCGACCTCTCGCTGGGTCCAGGGTGAGGTGATCGAGGGACGGTACTGGATGCCCGTGCACGTGGAGGCCGCTGCCGGAGAGGGCATCGTGGGGCTGCAGCTCATCTCGCCGCAAGGCGCGGCAAGTGAGCCGGTGCGCCTCGGCACGGTGCAGGTCCCGGCCGTGGAGCACGTCTTCGAGGTCCCAGCCATGCAGGAGCGGCGGAAGGAGACGCTCGGCCAGGTGGTTCGCCTGCTGGGGTACGACGTGGCCGAGAGCCGCCTCAAGCCGGGCCAGGCTCTGCGGCTGACGCTCTACTGGCAGTGCCTGGCGCCCATGGAGACAAGCTATACCGTCTTCACGCACCTGCTCAGGAACACTTCCCAGATGTGCTGCGGCCACGACTCCATCCCGGTCGGCGGGACCCGGCCGACGCCGGGCTGGGTGCTGCACGAGGTGCTGACCGACGTGCATGAGATCATTCTGCCTTCCGACGCGCCGCCGGGCGAGTACCGCATCGAGGTCGGGATGTACAATGCGGCCACGGGCGAGCGCCTTCCGGCCCTTGACGGTGCCGGAATCCGCCTCGAACAGGACCGCATACTGCTGCGGGCTGTGGAAGTCGTCGGAGAGGGTAACTGACAGCACGGCAAGCCCGGACCGCCGATGCGGACAGGGTGCACGCCCGGATACTGCTTTCCAGGAGCTGTGCGTCTCCGGCCTTGACCGGCAAAGTGCACGGCTCGGCGGAGCCGCCCGTGGACACCCCCTTACAGAGAAAGCGTCCTCTTCCACGCCGCACAAGCGGCGCAGGGAGCGAGGGCCGGGGGGATGGAGCAGAGCTAGCGCCTCTGGGGTCAGGGTGGGGCAGGGGCAGCCCGCCGCTGCCCTCTATGGCACGATATGAAAGGAGTCACAGACGTTGGCTCACGGCGAAGACGTCCTTCAACGTCTCGTGGTCATGTCCCGCCGGCTAGCCGATCCCGCGCTCGACTGCGTGATCCTGGCCGAGGGCAACACCTCTGCGAGAATCGACGGGGAGAGCTTTTGGGTCAAGGCCAGCGGCTTCAAAATGGCCGGGATCGGCCCTGAAGGCTTCGTGGCCATGCGCACCGCCCCGCTTCTCGGGCTCCTGGATGAAGGCCGGCTCTCGGACGAGGAGGTCAAAGCACACCTCGCTGCGGCCCGTCTCGATCCAACGGTTGCCCTGCGCCCCTCCGTGGAGGCGGTGCTGCACGCGATAGCGCTCACTGCTGGTGGCGCACAGTACGTCGGTCACACGCACCCCACAGCGGTGAACGCCATCCTCTGCTCGCGCCGGGCGGAGGAGGCCTATGCAGGGCGGCTGTTCCCGGATGAGATTGTCATCTGCGGACCGGCGCCGGTGTACGTCCCCTACACCGACCCGGGGCTGCCGCTCGCCCGAGAGGTGTACCAGCGGATCAGGGGCTACATCGAGGCCCACGGCGAGACGCCCAAGGTGATCCTCATGCAGAACCACGGCCTCGTGGCGCTTGGCCGCGACCCGGATGAAGTCGAGGCTATCACCGCCATGGCGGTGAAGACGGCCCGGGTGCTCCTCGGGGCCTTTGCTGCCGGCGGCCCGCATCACCTGAGCCAGGAGGCGGTGAACCGCATCCATACCCGGCCGGACGAGCTGTACCGGCGCCAGCTGCTGAAGGGGCAGGCAGGCTAGGGAGGCAGGTCTGGCCGGTGAAACCCGTAGGGGCGGCACAGCCGCCGAAGCAATCCGCAACACGCTCCTAGGGGCGGCTCGCGAGCCGCCCCTACGTGGGAGGGGTCATCCCCAATGGGTGTTGTGGGCTCCGCTGGCGCGCTACGGCGCGCCAGCGGAGCCCACAACACCCTTTAATGTCTTACCCCTCCCCGGGACGGACGCCGCGGCGCCCGTCCCGGGGGGGGGGCGGGGGGGGGGGGCATCTCGGACGCAGCTTGGCTGGAGGTGATCTCGGCAAGTTCTGGGCGGTA
>DYEI01000304.1 GCA_020725765.1 Anaerolinea sp.
CAAGGGCCGAGGGACGGCGGCCAAAGCAGCCTGTCCGCCACTCAACACCTCGGGGAGGGGGAAGACAGTTCGAGGGCGTTGTGGGCTCCGCTGGCGTGCCGGGGCGCGCCAGCGGAGCCCAAAGCACCCATTGAGGATCGCCCCTCCCCCTGGCGGGAACGGCCTGCCCGCATCGAGAAGCCCGCTGCACAAGGCCAGGTCGCGGGGTCAGCCCAACGGACCATCGGTTGGTCGAGGGGTTTGGCCCCTCGACCAACAGACTCCTGGCACGCATTCTGCTCCATCCCTCTCAACCCCTGCATAGAGATGAGGAGGGTAGTACGGTGGCGCGCAATGTCTCGCAGGTTATTGTCGAGCAGCTCGGAGAGTGGGGCATTCGGTACGCCTTCGGTGTGATGGGCGCCTCAATCCTCGGCCTGGTCGATGCCATCCGCCGCCAGGACCGCGTCCACTTCGTGGCGACGCAGAACGAGCAGGCCGCGGCCTTTGCGGCCTCGGCCTACGGCAAGCTTACTGGCATGCCTGCAGCCTGCATCGCGCCCGCTGGTCCGGGGGCAACGAGCCTCATGACCGGCATCTACGATGCAGCCAGCGATGAGGTGCCGCTCCTGGCGATCACCGGTGACGTCCGGCGGACCTGGGAGCACGAGAAGGCCTGGCACGAGATCGACGAGCTGGCGCTCTTTGAGCCGGTCAGCGTCTTCAACGCGCAGATAGAGACGCCGCCGCAGGCGCCGCTCCTGGTCGCCGGGGCCATGCACACGGCGATGAGCCGCCGCGGCGTGGCGCACCTCTCACTGCCCATCGACGTGCAGATGACCGAGGCCGACATCGACCCCATCGGTCCGCACGGGCACCTCGCCTGGACGATGCCGGTAGCAGCCGAAGAGGGGGTCCGGCAGGCCTCGCGGCTGCTGGGCGCAGCGAGCCGGCCACTGATCCTGGCCGGAGGAGGCGCGCTCGGCGCACGCGAGCCACTGCTGGCGCTCGCGCATCGCCTCGGTGCGCCGATTCTCACGACCTGCCGGAGCAAAGGCCTGATCCCGGCCAGCGAGCCGCTCTACATGGGCATCCCCGGGTTCGGCGGCACCCCCCTCGCCGACTCCCTGATGCGCGAGGCCGATACGATCCTCGTCGTCGGCTGTTCCCTCTCTCAGAACACCACCGGCGACTGGCACCTCATCGGCCCCGAGCAGCAGATCATACAGATCGACATCGACCCGGACAAGATCGGGCGGCTCTTCCCCGTCGAGGTCGGGCTCTGGGGCGACGCCGCGGCGACGCTGCGACAGATCTCGGCCTTTCTGCCAGAGGGACGGCCTCACACCTCCTGGAGCGACCTCACGAGCCGCAAGCTGGAGATGCTCGCACTGATCGACCAGAAGGCGAGGCTTGAGGTCTCGCCGATCAAGCCACAGTTCGCCGTCCGTGCCCTTCAGGAGACCCTCCCTGCCGACGCCATTGTGGCGCTGGACACGGGCGACAACGCCTTCTTCATGTGCCAGCAGTACCAGCCCAAGGGAGAGCGCTTCCTGATCTCGTACCATCTCGGGAGCACCGGCTTTGCGCTGCCGGCGGCGATCGCCGCCGCCCTTGCTTTCCCCGAGCGGCAGACGGTCGCAGTCGTTGGCGATGGCGGCCTGAGCTTCTCCCTCGGAGAGCTGATCACGGCGATCCAGTACTCGCTTCCCATCACCGTGGTCTGCTTCAACAACGCCCGGCTCGGCATGATCGACTCTGAGGAGGAGCAGGCCGGAATGGTGCCGTTCTTCACCGAGCGACCGCCGGTGAGCTTTGCCAGCGTGGCGCAGGCCTGTGGCGCCCAGGGGGCACGCGTGGAGGAGCCAGGGGCCCTCGAGGCCACCCTGCACCGGGCCATGGCCACCCGGCGGCCCTTCGTCGTCGATGTGGCCATCGACCCCCTCGAGCGGCAGAAGACGGCCCTCGAGCCGGCGCGTGAAGTGGTGGTCTAGCCCCGGAAAGGTCGCGCCCTTCCCTTGGCGCGGCGGCGCGTCTGGCCGCATAGTGCGGCGCTCGCCCGCCGCGCCCTCGGCATCGGCCGCCCCGCCCCTTCCGGGGCACAAGCACAGGCAGCCTTCTTCCGTCGTAGGGCGAGGGCATGGCCCATCGACGGCCCCCTGACCCCGCCCCCGTGGCGCCTCTGCATTACCCACAGGTCGGGTCGCACACTGTTACGGCGCATGAGACAGTGCTGCGGTGCCCATCCGAGGGCACCGTCCGCCGCTCACACTCGTGCTCGAAACACGCCAGCGGCAGCCGCGATGGGCTGCAACTCCAGAGTGCCCCCACCCCTGCCCCTCCCCCAGGCAGGCGCC
>DYEI01000305.1 GCA_020725765.1 Anaerolinea sp.
AGGCGGGCACGACGTGCCCGCCTGGGGGAGGGGCATATCGGACGCACCATGGCTGGAGGTCATCTCGGCGAGTTCTGGACGTTACCGCGGGTTGCGCTCCGAAAGGCCAGACTCTCTCTGGTGCTCCGACACAGGCTGATCGGAGCGAGCTATCCGGCAGATAGCCCCTCGCGAGCAGCTTCCTGCTCGAGTGCCTTCGGAGGTACCCTCGTTGCCCCCTCCGGCACCTTCTCCAGCCGCACGGCGCAGAACTTCAACTCCGGGATCTTGCCCTCGGGGTCGAGCGCGTCGCTGGTCAGGCGGTTCACCGGCACCTCGTGGAAGTGGAAGGTAGCAAAGACGATCCCCGGCGCCACACGATCGCTGAGCTCGACCCTGGCCGTGACCTCCCCTCGCCGCGAGATAACCCGCGCCCTGTCGCCATCGCCAAGGCCGAGCCGCGCGGCATCGGCCGGGTGCACCTGTATGCGCTCCTCCGGCGCCATGCGGTGCAGGCCCCGCGAGCGGCGGGTCATCGTCCCGGTGTGATAGTGGTACCGGATGCGCCCGGTCGAGAGGACGAGGGGGTACGCCTCGTCCGGCAGCTCTGCCGGCGGCCGGAACCCGACGGCAAAGAACCGCCCGCGCCCCCGCAGGAACCGGTCCCTGTGCAGGACCTTTGTCCCGGGGTGCTGCCGGTCCGGGCACGGCCACTGCAGCCCGCCCTGCTCGAGCCGGTCATAGCTCATCCCCGCATAGCTCGGCGTGAGCGCGGCCAGCTCGGCAAAGACGTCCTCCGGCGAGCGATAGGGCATCGGGCAGCCCATCGCCGCGGCGAGGTCGCGGATGATCTCCCAGTCCGCCCGCGCCTCGCCGGGCGGATTCACCGCCTTGCGCACCCGCTGCACGCGACGCTCCGTGTTGGTAAAGGTGCCGTCCTTCTCGGCGAACGACGCCGCCGGCAGCACGACGTCGGCGAGCCGGGCAGTCTCGGTCAGGAAGATATCCTGCACGACAAGGAAGTCCAGCCTGCGCAGCGCCTGCTCGACGTGCGAGGCGTTCGGATCGCTCAGGACCGGGTTCTCGCCCATGATGTACATCGCCCTGATGCGCCCGTCGAGGACGGCCGGCGTCATCTCGGTAAGCGTGAGCCCCGGCCGCTCCGGGATGCGCACGCCGGTCGCCCAGGCCTGCTCAAAGCGAGCTCGGGCCTGCCCGTCATCGACGCGCTGATAGCCCGGAAGGACGTTGGGCAGGCATCCCATATCGCAGGCGCCCTGCACGTTGTTCTGGCCGCGCAGAGGGTTGACGCCTCCGCCCTCGATGCCGACATAGCCACACAGCATGGCCAGGTTCGCCAGCGCCTTGACGTTGTCGGTGCCGCAGGCGTGCTGCGTGATGCCCATGGCAAAGAGGATCATGGCCTTGCCCGCCGTCGCATACATCCGCGCGGCGCGCACAAGGTCGTCGGCCGGAATGCCCGTGACCCGGCTGACGTACTCGGGCGTGAACGGCGCGACCGCCGCCTTCAGCTCCTCGAACCCCTCGGTGCGCTCCTCGACGTACTTCCAGTTCCACAGCCCTTCGGCGATGATCACATGGATCAGGCCGTTGATCCAGGCGACGTCCGTCCCCGGGCGCGGGCGCAGCCAGAGGTGGGCGCACTCGACCAGGTCCGTCCGCAGCGGGTCGACAACGATCAGCCTGGCCCGGCGGCGCTGCACCGCCCTCCGGATCACGCTGCCGATGACGGGATGGTTCTCGGCCGTGTTGGTCCCCGTGATCAGGATGAGGTTTGTGTCCTCGATCTCTGATATCGAGTTGGTCATCGCGCCGCTGCCAAAGGCCGCTGCGAGGCCGGCAACGGTGACCGAGTGGCACAGCCGCGCGCAGTGGTCGACGTTGTTGGTGCCGATTACGCCCCGCATGAGCTTTTGGAAGAGATAGTTCTCCTCGTTGGTGGCCTTGGCCGAGGCGAGGCCGGCGACCGCATCGGCGCCGTGCCGGGCGATGACTTCCTTCAGCTGCCGCGCCACAAGGTCGAGCGCCTCCTCCCAGCTCACCTCCTCAAAACCGCCTTCCCGACGGACGAGCGGCCGGCGGAGGCGGTCCGGATGGTTGATGAACTCGTAGCCAAAGCGCCCCTTGACGCAGAGGGCGCCACGGTTCACGCTTGTGTCGGCCCCGGACCGGCCATCGGCCACGGAAGCGACCCCGACGACCCGGTCACCGCGCACCTGAAGGACCATCTCGCAGCCAACCCCACAGTAGGGGCAGACCGTCCTGACCTCCTTCAGCTCCCAGGGCTTGCCCTTGGGCTGCCCCAGGCTCTCGACCAGCGCATTGGTCGGGCACACCGAGAGGCACTCGCCGCACGAGACACACTGCGGGCTGAACTCCGGCGTCGGCTCGACCGGCCCGACCCGGGTGCTGGCGCCCCTCCCCATGAAGACGATGGCCCCGATTCCGGCAACCTCCTCGCAGGCCTTGACGCAGCGCCCGCAGAGGATGCAGCGGCGCGGATGATACCGGATCAGCGGCGTTGCCCACGGCTGCTCGGCAAGCTCGACCGGGCCAACCCCATAGTCCTGCACCTCCCCGGGCGAGATGTCGTACTCGTAGGCCAGGTCCTCGAGCGGACACCGCCCGCTGGCCTCGCACGGGCCGCAGTTCATGGGATGGCGCAGGAAGAGCAGCTTGAGCGTCTCCCGGCGCATCTCCTCCAGGAACGGGGAGCGGGTCCTGACGACCATCCCCTCCTGAACCGGCGTCGTGCACGCCGTCACGGGTGCGGGCAGGCCGTCGACCTCCACGACGCAGAGGCGGCACGCACCGATAGGCTCCAGCCGCTCCAGATAGCAGAGCGTTGGCACGCGAATCCCCGCTTCCCGCGCCACCTCGAGCACCGTCTGCCCGGCGCGGGCGATGACCTGCCGGCCGTCGATGGTGACGGTCACCAGGCTCTGCCTCTCCTTTTGCATAACTCTCTCCGACATGGCCCATCTATCCCCTCGGTCATCAGCCAGGCTCGAGCCTGGCTTCTTGCTGTGCAGTATGTTGGGCAAAGATGCCAGCACCGCTCGGCTTGCTGCGAAGCCCCCCACCCCCGTTGCCCCCTCCCCCAAGTGGGCCTGCGGACCCACTTGGCGGAGGCGGCCTTCGGTAAGGCATGTGGGACGGCGGGGGCGCGCAAAGCGCGCCCCCGCCGTCCCACACCCCGTTCCACCCCTCTCCCAAGGCCAGACTCAGGCCCGTGCGCTTGCGAACATCGCTCGTCTAGCGCTCGGTCGCCAGCAGGATGATCCGGTAGCAGCGCAGGCAACGGTCGGCTTCCAGCAGCGCCTCCTCCGGGCTGATGACCTGCTCAATCTCCTCAAAGTCGTCGACTCGTTCTTCGGTCGGTCGTGCAGGCGCATCAATGCGCGGCTGACCTCCCGGCCGATCGACGGTCTCGTTCTCAAAGCCCCCCAGGCTCTTGAGGACGCGGCTCAGCCGTTCCTCCTCGCTGAGGGTAACCGTACCAGTGCGAATGTACTGATCGATCGAGTTGGCCGCTCGCAGGCCCGCCGCCATCGCCTCGATGAGCGTGGCAGGGCCGCTGACGCAATCCCCGCCAGCAAAGACCCAGGGCTCGCTCGTCTGGAGCGTGTCAGGGTCGGCCTTCACGGTGCCCCGCCGCGTAGTCTCGAGGTAGCTGCGCTCCCTCAGGAACGACAGATCCACCGTCTGCCCGACGGCCGGGATGACCATATCCGTCTCCAGCACAAACTCTGATCCCTCGACCGGCACCGGCTGGCGGCGTCCGCTCGCATCCGGCTCGCCGAGCGCCATGCGAACACACTCAACGCCGGTCACGCGGCCCCCTTGCGAGAGGATGCGGCTTGGATTGCACAGGAACAGGAAGCGCACCCCCTCGGCCTCGGCGTCGCGCACCTCGGCCGGGTCTGCCGGCATCTCCTCGCGGCCGCGTCGGTAGACGACGGTGACCTCGGCAACGCCGAGGCGCAGCGCCGAGCGCGCACAGTCGATGGCCACGTTGCCGCCGCCGACGATCACAGCGCGCCGGCCTACCCGCTGAGGCTCACCGAGATTGATTCGGCGCAGGAGCTCGACCCCCGGTACATAGCCCTCGAGAGCCGCGTCCTCCCCGGGAACGCCAAGGGCGCGGCTGTTCTGCGCCCCGATGGCCAGGTAGACGGCAGCAAAGCCCTGCTCCCGGAGACCCTGCAGGTCGAGATCGGACCCGAGGCGCCGGCCATAGTGGATGCGCACGCCCAGCCGCTCGATGGCCTCGACCTCGCTGCGCAGCACGTTACGCGGCAGGCGATAGTCCGGAATGCCGAGCGCCGCCATCCCGCCGGGCTCTTCCATGGCCTCAAAGACCTCCACAGCGTAGCCCTTCCGGGCCAGGCTGTAGGCCGCGGTGAGGCCGCTCGGCCCGGCGCCAATGATCGCCACGCGGTAGCCGTTCCGGCCCGCAGCTGCGGGCTCCTCCCCCCGCATCGCCGACTCGTTCTGCACGTCAGCCACAAAGCGCTTGAGGTGCTTGATGGACACGGGCTCATCGAGCCTGCCGCGCCGACACTGGAACTCGCAGTACCGCACGCACACGCGCCCGCAGACGGCCGCCAGCGGATTGCGATCACGGATGACCGAGAGCGACTGCGCGTACCGCCCCGACTTGATGTGCTCAATGTATCGCGGAACATCGAGCCGCTCCGGGCAGGCCTCGATGCACGGCGCCGTCACCCTGGCATGGTAATGTCCGCGGGGGCGCCGCCTGCCCTCGACCACGGCCTGTCTGAGCTCGGGCTCATAGTGGTCCAGCAATCGAAGGAGCGCGGCTGCAGCGCTGCGTCCCAGTTCGCACATCGAGCCCGCGCGGATGAACTCGGCCAGCCGCCGGACGGATGCGACATCCTCAGCGCGTCCGCGGCCATCGACGATGCGCGCGAGCACATCGGCGATGACCCGCGTGCCCATGCTGCAGGGAACGCACTTGCCACAGGAGTGCGCCTGCGCAATCTCCATGTAGGCCCGCGCCATGTCGAGGATGTCCACGCGCTCGTCAAAGACAGCAACGCCGTCCCAGGCCATTACGGCCAGAATCCGGTTGCCCGGCTCGAACTCGTCCAGCTTTTCGAACTGCGGGAGAGTCGTCGGCGCCCCCACTGCCTCGCGGCGGCGGTCGACGACCTCGTCGCGCCAGATACCAAAGATCAGATCGGCCAACTCGCTCACCTCTTGCGGGCGAGTATACTCGGGGCAGAATGTTCTGTCAACTGACGATGAACACTTACCCAACGATAAGCGCTCCCACCCATGGAGCATTTCCTCCCTGGCCGCCAGGCGGCAAAGCAGGGCCTGACCGCCAGCCCCGCTCCCGCCGCGGCCCTCGACTCTGGCCTTTCGGAGCGCAACCCGCGGCACCGTCCAGAACTCGCCGAGATGACCTCCAGCCATGCTGCGTCCGA
>DYEI01000306.1 GCA_020725765.1 Anaerolinea sp.
AGACGCCCCCTTCCCCGCCGCCTCGGCGGCGGGGAAGGGGGCCGGGGGGATGGGGTAACCTCCGGCAAGAGCCGAGCGACGGCGGCTGGAGCGGCCTGTCCGCCCCTGAAGGGGAAGGGGCGGGGGCGATGGACCGGAACGTGGGGCACACGGCCATTCACGGCGAGCGCGCTTCTGAGCGCGGGTGGTGCCGCTCCAGGGCACGCCCGGGCCCTTGCAAGGCGTCCCCTCTCCCACGCGCGTCTGCACGCGCGACGTAGGGCAGGGGTTGGTAGCGCGGGCATTCCCCGTATGCGAAGGGAGGCACTCCATGATGCAGGAAGCACGCCTGAGGCAGATACTCGCTCGCTTCCCGGCGCTGAAGGTCCTGGTGCTCGGCGACTTTTTCCTGGACAAGTACCTCGAGATCGACCGCTCGCTCAGCGAGGTCTCGCTCGAGACCGGCCTCGAGGCCTATCAGGTCACGGCCACCCGCCCGAGCCCCGGCGCCGCGGGCACCGTCGTCAGCAACCTGCGCGCCCTGGGACCGGGCGTGCTCTGCCTCGGCGTCATCGGCGACACCGGCGAGGGTTACGAGCTGCGCCGCGCCCTCGAGGCCATTGGCGCGGACCTCTCGCTCCTCCTCGTGCGCCCTGATCTCCTCACGCCTACCTATACCAAGCCGATGATGCACGAGCCGGATGGCCGGGTGCACGAGCTGGAGCGGCTGGATATCAAGAACCGCTCCCCCCTCCCGGAGGACGTTGAGGCGACCATCCTCGAGCGGCTTTGCGCCGCAGCGCCGCGGGTCGACGCGGTGATCATCTCCGAGTACGTGCAGGAGCGCAACTGCGGCGCCGTCACCGACCGGGTGCGCGAGGAGGTAGCCCGGCTCGGCGCAGCCCTTCCCCGCAAGGTCCTGATCGCCGACTCGCGCACACGCATCGGGGCGTATCGCAACGTGAGCATCAAGTCCAATCAGAGCGAGGCGCTGCGGGCCGTTGGGGCGGAGGGCGAGCTCGACCCGGCCGCGGTCGAGTGGGCAGCCCGGGAGCTGGCCCGCCGCAATGGCCGCCCGGCCTTTGTGACCCTCGGGCCCGACGGCATGCTGGTCAGCGACGGGGAGCGTTGCTGCCGGGTGCCGACGGTGCGCGAGACGGGGCCCATCGACCCGGTCGGCGCCGGGGATTCCGCCCTCGCCGGCATCGCCTGCGCCCTGGCCGTCGGCGCGTCGCCGGAGGAGGCCGCCCTCGTCGGCAACCTCTGCGCCGCCGTCACCATCCGCAAGATCGGCACGACCGGCACGGCCAGTCCGGAGGAGGTGCTGGAGCGGTATGCCTGTCTCAGGGCGCAGCAGGCCTCACCCGGGGTGACTTAGGACAGGGGCCCGGAGGGATGCGATAGGGCATTGGAACGCGTCGAGCAGCGGCCGTGATGCACTGCAACCACGGGGTTCCCCCACCCCTGCCCCTCCCCCCGGCAGGCGCCAAGCGCCTGCCCGGGGGGGGGGGGA
>DYEI01000307.1 GCA_020725765.1 Anaerolinea sp.
GCCCGGCTTTGGGGCATCTCTGCCAGCCGTCATCAGCCCCCCCCCCGGGTCGGCCCGCGGGCCGCCCCGGGGGAGGGGGCGCCGGGGGTGGGGGCCCTGCCGGTCGCGCAGAAGAGCCTGCCCCCAAAATGAAGTGCACCCAACGAGGCGTACGTGTTCAGCCTCGCGCTCGGCACATGAAACAGAGGTACGCTGTCGCGAGCGCCGCCCTCGGGATGGGCACTACGCGGAGTCACGCGAGCCCCCAGCCCTGCACCCCTCCCCCCGAGGAAACGACATGCCCTCTTGAGGAGGGGCGCGGGGTAGGGGCGAAACCCTAAGGAGGAAAGCCATGCGCAAGGTACCACTCGGCCGTACGGGCCTCGAAGTCTCGGAGGTCGCCTTCGGCGGCATCCCCATCCAGCGCCTGAGCCATGATGATGCCGTCGCCGTGGTGCGCGGGTGCCTGAACCTGGGCATCACCCTGCTGGATACGGCCCACGGCTACACGACCAGCGAGGAGCGCATCGGGGCGGCCATCGCCGGTCGCCGCGACCGGGTAGTGCTGGCCAGCAAGACCCCGGCGAGCACCGCCGCCGAGGCCGAGGCCCATCTGGCCGAGAGCCTGCGCCGGCTGGACGTGAGCCATATCGACCTCTATCAGCTCCATGGGGTGAGCGACGCCGAGCGCTGGCGGCAGGTCACGGCGCCGGGCGGGCCGCTGGGCGTGCTGCGCAGCGCACAGCGCTCGGGCGTGATCGGGCACATCGGCATCACCTCCCATCAGGTCGATGTGGCCAAGGAGGCGGTGCGGTCCGGCTACTTTGCCACGGTCATGTTCCCGCTGAACTTTGTGGCGCGCGAGCCGGGCCTCGAGCTCCTCGAGGTCTGCCGCGAGACGGGCGTGGCCTTTCTGGCCATGAAGCCAATGGGCGGTGGGATGCTGGAGAACGCCCGGCTGGCCTTCAGCTTCCTTCGACAGTACCCCGACGTGATCCCCGTCGTCGGCATCGAGCGCCTGTCGGAGATGGCCGAGATTGTGGCCCTCTACGACACGGCGCCGGCGCTCGGGGAGCGCGACCAGCAGGAGATGGAGCGCATCCGGCAGGAGTTGGGTACCTCGTTCTGTCGGCGCTGCGATTACTGCCAGCCGTGCGCGGCCGGGATCCGCATATCTACGGTGCTCAACGTGCCGGCGATGATGCGACGCATGCCTCCCGAGTCGATCTTTGGGCAGGGGTGGGCGCGCGCAGCCGTCGACTCTGTGGCAGACTGCCAGGATTGTGGCGAGTGCGAGACCCGCTGCCCGTACAAGCTGCCGATCCGTGCGCGGATGAAGGAGGTGGTGGCCATGTATCGGGAGGCGGAGGCGGCCTGGCGCACCTAGTGGCGGCTTCGTGGCCCGGCCATGCCGGGTGCTGCAGGGTTGTGCGGCCGTCTGGAGGGCGCCCGGTGCCCTGGCCTCCTCCCTCGACTTTGGCCTTTTGGAGCGCGACCCGCGGTACCGTCCAGAACTCACCGAGATGACCTCCGGCCATGTCGCGTCCGAGATGCCCCTCCCCCTCGCCCCCTCCCCAGGGAGGACGCCGCGGCGTCCTCCCTGGGGAGGGGGAAGACATTACAGGGTGTTTTGGGCTCCGCTGGCGCGCCGCGGCGCGCCAGCGGAGCCCAAAACAC